>NZ_LXSD01000352.1:0-28212 GCF_017168095.1 Lysobacter enzymogenes
GCGCCTGCGCGGCGCGCACCGCGGCCACGCGCACGCCGAACGCGGTGCCGCGACCGACCCGGCTGCGCAGGCTCAGCGGCGCGTCGAGCAATTGCGCGATGCGGTCGGCGATCGACAAACCCAGGCCCAGCCCTTGCCCGGGCGCGTCCTCGCCGCGGCGGAATTCCTCGAAGATCGCCTCGCGCTGGGCCGGCTCGATGCCCGGGCCGGTGTCGTGCACTTCGATGCGCAGCCCGTCGCCGGCGCGGCGCACGCCCAACAGCACCCGACCCTGCGCGGTGTAGCGCACCGCGTTGGCGAGGAAGTTCTGCAGCACCCGCCGCAGCAGTTGCGGATCGCTGCGCGTCCATGCGCGCGTGGGCACGTAGCGAAAGCGCAGGCCGCGCGCGGCGGCGATCGCGGCGAACTGCGCGGCCAGCGGATCGAGCACTTCGGCCAGCGGGAACTCGCGCGGCTGCGGCACCAGCCCGCCGGCTTGCAAGCGCGACATGTCGAGCAGCCCGGTGAGCAGATCGCCGGTGGACTCCAGCGCGCCGCCGATGCGCGCCACGGTGTCGCGCTGGGCCGGGTCGAGCGCCTGCTGGCCCAGCGCGTCGGCGAACAACTGCGCGGCGTGCAGCGGCTGCATCAGGTCGTGGCCGACCGCGGCGAGGAAGCGGCTCTTGGCCTCGTTGGCGCGCTGCGCTTCCTGGGTGGCCACTTCCAGGTCGGCGGTGCGCTCGGCCACGCGCTGCTCCAGGGTTTCGTTGGCCTGGATCAGGCCGGCCTCGGCGCGGCGGAACGCGGTGACGTCGGTGAAGGTGGCGACGAAGCCGCCGCCGGGCATCGGATTGCCGCGGATTTCCAGGATGCTGCCGTCGGCGAGCACGCGCTCGGACAGGTGCGCGGTGCCGGCGCGCATGTAGGCCAGGCGCCGCTGCAGCGCGTCTTCCAGATCGCCCTGGAACGGCAGTCGGTTCATCGCCCAACGCGCCAGATCGGCGATCGGCCGGCCGACCTGGAGCAGTTCGGGCGGAAAATCGAACAGTTCGACGTAGCGCCGGTTCCACGCCACCAGGCGCAGTTGCGCATCGACCACGCTGATGCCCTGGCTCATGTTCTGCAGCGCCGCTTCGAGCACGCGCTGATTGAAACGCAGGTCCGCGGACGCTTCGCCGACGATCGCTGCGACCGTGTCGAGATCGCGCCCGGCCTCGCGCCGCGCCGCGTCGAGCAGCACCCGCGCCGACGAGGAACCCAGCACCGCCGCCAGTTCGCGCTCCACCCCCGCTTCCACCGCCGCCGCCACCGGCGCGCCGGTGGGCACGCCGTCGAGCAGCTGCGCCACGCGCTCGCGCGGCAGGAAGCGCAGGCCGGCGTTGCGCAGGGTCTGCGCGTCGAGGCCGCGGCGCGCATCGCGCGCCGGCTCGCGCCGCCACAGCGCCGCCAGCACGGTCACCAACGTGCCCGCGAACAGGCTGGTGCCGACCGCGCGGCCGAGCCGGCTCCAGCCGGTCAGGCCGAACAAGCGCTCCGGCGCCAGCCATTCCAGCCCCAGCGGCCCCTGCACCACCCAGGCCGGCAGCGCGCCGCGCGCTTCGAACAGCATCGGCAGCAGCAAGGTCCAGCACCACACCGCGAAGCCCGCGGCGATGCCGGCGATGGCCGCGCGCGCCGGGATCGAAGGCCGCCACACCGCGAACGCCAGCGCCGGCGCCAGCGTCGCCAGCGCCGAGAACGACACCGCGCCGACATCGGCCAGCGCCTCGCTGCCGGCGATCAGGCGGCTGTAGCCCCAGGCCAGCAGCATGATCGCGACGATGCCGCCGCGGCGCAGCGCCAGCACCCGCCCGCGCAGGTCGCGGTTGCGCGACCACGCGCCGCGCAGCAGGTTCGGCGCGAACCAGTGGTTGCCGATCATCAGGCTCAGGGTCAGCGTGCTGACCACGACCATGCCGGTCGCGGCGCTGAGCCCGCCAAGGAAGGCGAACAGCGCCAGCGCCTGCTGGCCCTGCGCCAGCGGCAGCGCCAGCACGTACAGGTCCGACGGCACCTGCGCGCCGAGCAGGCGCTGGCCGAGCATCGCCACCGGCAGCACCGGCGCCGCGATCAGCAGCAAATACAGCGGGAACTGCCAGCGCGCGGTGCGCACGTGGCCTTCGTCGCGGCATTCGACCACGGCGACATGGAACTGGTGCGGCAGGATGAACATCGCCAGCGCGCCGAGCAGCACCAGCGGGAAGAAACCGCCGGCCGGATCGCTGCCCGGCGCGGGCATCGCCGGCGCCGGCGGCAGCGCGTCCAGCCCGAACCAGACGAACGCGCCCAGCGCCAGCATCGCCGCCAGCTTGAACACCGACTCGAACGCCATCGCCAGCACCAGCCCGCGGTTGTGCTCGGCGGCGCTGGCGCGGCGGGTGCCGAACAGCATCGCGAACAACGCCATCGCCAGCGCCACGTACAGCGCGCTGTCGCGCCAGGCCGGCAGCGCGGCGCCGTCGGTGGCGCGGGTGGTGAGCATGGCGAAGCTCATCGCCACCGCCTTGAGCTGCAGCGCGATGTAGGGAATCAGGCCGAGCGCGGCGACCAGGGTGACCAGCGCCGCCAACCACGCATCCTTGCCCAGGCGGGTCGCGATCAGATCGGCGAGCGAGGTGGCGTTGGTCTCGCGCGCCAGCCGCACCAGCTTGACCATGAAGCCCACGGCCAGCGCGTAGAACAGGATCGAGCCGAGGAACGTCGGCGGCAGCGGCCAGCCGTAGCGCGCGGCCTGAGTGACGGTGCCGTAGAAGGTCCAAGAGGTGCAATGCACCGCGAGCGACAGCGCGTAGATGTGATGCCAGTGGCGCGCCAGCACGTTCGGCCGGCGCTCGGCGAACAGCGCGGTGCCGAACATCAGCGCCAGCCAGGCCAGGCTGGCCAGGGCGACGGCGGTGAGGCTCAGCATGGGCATGGGGCGCGGCGCATCGGCGCAGGATAGCGGGGGCGCGGAGCGCGGAACAGCCAGCGCCCGCGCGGTTGCGAAGGCGCCCTGTAGGAGCGGCGCGAGCCGCGACCAACCGCAGCGGTTGACGTCAGCGCCGTCGCCGAAGCCCGTTTCGTCCAGCCTTTCCCGCGAAGCCACAAGGCGCGGCGAAAGATTCGTCGCAGTTGCGTTGTCGCAGTCGCGGCTCGCGCCGCTCCTACAGTCGCTGCGCCGAGCTTCGCTTAGGGCGGACCGCCACGAAAGCGAGCGGGGCGTCCCTGCCCCGCCCTCAAAAACCCGGGTCTGCGTCCCCCGGACGCAGGCCCGACGCGGCGTCCCGGCCGCACTCCCCTTTCGACGCCTGGAACGAAATCAGAAGTCGTACTTGACCGACAGCGAGTACTGGCGCGGCGGGCCGTAGAAACCGGTGTACACGCCCAGCGCCGAGTTCAGGCTGTAGCCGGTGGTGCGGTATTCCTTGTCGGCGAGGTTGCTGCCCTGCAGCGACACCGTCCACGGGCCGCGGCTCTTCCAGGTGACGCCGGCGTTGACCAGGCCATAGCCGTCCTGGGTGATCGGCAGCGCGCCGGTGCGCACGATCTCGGTAGTCGCCACGACCTCGCTCTGGTAGCTGTAGCCCACCCGCGCCGACAGGTTGCTGCCGTCGGACAGATCGGTGCGGTACTCGACGTTGAGCGCGCCGGAGAACTCGGGCGCGTTGGTGAATTCCTGTTCCTTGGCGATGTTGACGCCGGCGTACATGAACTCGTCGTACTTGGCGTCCAGCCAGGCCAGGTTGCCCGAGATCAGCCAGTTCTGGTTCGGCAGCCACTGGTACTCGACTTCCAGGCCCTGCACCGTGCCCTTGCCGGCGTTGGTGAAGTCGCCGAAGAACGCGTCGTTGGTGCCGTCGCCGTTGCTGTCGTAGGCGGTGAACACCGACAGCTGGATGTCCTTGTACTTGTTGTGGAAGTACGACAGGTTCAGGAACAGGCGCTGGTCGAAGAACGCCATCTTGCTGCCCAGCTCGTAGCTGTCGACGACCTCGTCGTCGAACGGCTCGGCCGAGCGCGGCACCGCCGCGGCCTGGGCGCGGATGTTGTAGCCGCCGGACTTGAAGCCGCGCGTGGCCAGGCCGTAGACCATGACGTCCGGCGTGATCTGGTAGTCGAGCGAGACTTTCGGCGAAGTGTTCTTGAAGTTGATCTTGCGGTCGAAATTGGCCGCGATCACGCCGCTGGGAATGGTGAAGTTGGCGTCGCGGTAGCCCTGGTTGAACACCTTGGCGCGCTTGTCCTCGTCGGTGTAGCGCGCGCCGACGTCGAGCTTGAGCTTGTCGGTCAGGTCGAACGTCCAGTCGGCGTAGAACGCCAGCGACTCGGTGTAGACCGT
This sequence comes from Lysobacter enzymogenes, assembly GCF_017168095.1. Classification (GTDB taxonomy): domain Bacteria; phylum Pseudomonadota; class Gammaproteobacteria; order Xanthomonadales; family Xanthomonadaceae; genus Lysobacter; species Lysobacter enzymogenes_D. The sequence continues at coordinate 4,337 of NZ_LXSD01000352.1, forward strand.
GCCCTGGGTGTCGCCGAAGCTGAGGTTGAAGAAGTTGTTGAGCACCTGCCCGCCGGCTTCGCCGTCGAAGGCGTAGAGGCCCATCACGCCGCGCGCGCGGCCGCCGGCATCGAAGTTGGCCTGCAGCTCGTGGCTGACCTGCTGGTCGCTGTAGAACGCCTTCACGTCGGCGATCTTGTTCGGCAAGGTGTCGAAGTCGATGTTGGTCTCGGTGTCGGACTCGCGCTTGGCCAGCACGTACTTGAACGTCCAGTCCTCGTTGGCGCGCCAGTTGACCACGGCCGAGGCGCCCTTGATCGTGGTGTCGTTGACGTTGGGCATGCCGCTGCGGATGTCGTAGCGGTCGTCCAGCGGCAGCAGGCCCGGGGCGAAGCGGTTGGGCGCGAGCATCCTGGCGCCGCGCACGCCGGACTGGTCGTCCATCCAGTCGAACGCGAACTGGATGTCGAGCGAATCGCTGACGTAGGCGCCGAGGCTGCCGCGCAGGGCCAGCACTTCCTTGTCGCTGACGTCCTGGCCGGTGAAGCGGTTCTTGCCGAAGCCGTCGCGGTTGAGGCTGGCGACCGACAGGCGCCCGCGCAGGGTGGCGTCGCCGCCCTGGGTCGCCCCGCCGATCGGGCCGGCCACCGCCGCCTTGACGTCGAGCTGGCCGTAGTTGCCCGCGGTCACCGAGGCGAAGCCGCCGAACTGGGTCGGCAGGCCGCGCGAGATGTACTTGATCGCGCCGCCGATGGTGTTCTTGCCGTACAGCGTGCCCTGCGGGCCGCGCAGCACTTCGATGCGCTCCACGTCGAACACGTCCAGCAGCGCGCCCTGCGGGCGGGCGATGTAGACGTCGTCCATGTAGATGCCCACGCCCGGATCCACGCCCCACAGCGGATCGGACTGGCCGACGCCGCGGATGTAGGCGGTGATGGTGCTGCTGGAGCCGCGCGCGGCGTAGATGGTCAGGTTCGGCACCTGCGCGTCTAGGTCGCTGAGGTCTTCGATGTTGAGCCGGTCCAGCGCCTCGGGCGTGAACGCGGTGATCGCCACCGGCACTTCCTGCAGGGTTTCCTCGCGCTTGCGCGCGGTGACGGTCAGCCCGCCCAGGGTGGTGGCGTCGCGGGCTTCGGCCGCGGCCGGCGCGGCGTCCTGCGCCCAGGCCGCCGGCGCCAGCAGCGCCAGGGCCACGGCCGAGGCGAGCGCAGCGCGGCGGCCGCGGCTGAAATGGCGGTGGCTGGAATGGCGGGAGTGTCGGTCGATGCGGATCACGTTGGTTGTCCCTCCCCCGGGAGTTCGATGCGAAAGATGCCGATCAAAGGCGCGAATGCGGATGCGGAAGTCGCGCGCGGCGCCCCTCGCGCCGCGCAGTCCCCCGTCATGGCGCACAGCCTAGGAGCCGGCCGCCGCGGCCGGCAGCTGTACCTTCGGACAATGCCGGCCGCGCGGCCGCATTGCCGACACTGCGCGCAGCCGGGCCCGACGCCCGCGCCGCAATGAGGGGAATCCGAACCGATGGCGTTTTTGATCGTGCTGGCCGCGCTGTGCTTCCTGATGTACGTCGCCTACCGCGGCCACAGCGTGATCCTGTTCGCGCCGGTGGCGGCGCTCGGCGCGGTGCTGCTGACCGATCCGTCGCTGGTCGCGCCGATGTTCACCGGCCTGTTCATGGACAAGATGGTCGGCTTCCTCAAGCTGTATTTCCCGGTGTTCCTGCTCGGCGCGATCTTCGGCAAGCTGATCGAGACCTCGGGCTTCTCCAAGTCGATCGTCGCCGCGACCATCCGCCTGGTCGGGCGCGAGCGCGCCATGCTCGCCATCGTCGCGGTGTGCGCGCTGCTGACCTACGGCGGCGTGTCGCTGTTCGTGGTGGTGTTCGCGGTGTATCCCTTCGCCGCCGAGCTGTTCCGCCAGAGCGACATCCCCAAGCGGCTGATCCCCGGCACCATCGCGCTGGGCGCGTTCACCTTCACCATGGACGCGCTGCCGGGCACGCCGCAGATCCAGAACATCATCCCGACCGCGTTCTTCGGCACCGACACCTGGGCCGCGCCGATCCTGGGCACGATCGGCGGCGTGTTCATCCTCATCGTCGGCCTGCTGTATCTGAACTGGCGCCGGCGCGCCGCGCTCAAGGCCGGCGAAGGCTATGGCACGCAGTTGCTCAACGAGCCGGCGCCGTTCGCCGGCGGCAAGCTGGCCCACCCGCTGGTGGCAATTACGCCGCTGGTCGTGGTCGGCGTGGCCAACAAATTGCTCAGCGCGTGGCTGCCGCAGGCGTACGGCAAGCAGCACAGCTTCGACCCGGCGGTGATCGGCGACGCCGCGCCGGTGGTCCAGGAAGTCTCCAAGATCGCCGCGATCTGGGCGGTGGAAGGCGCGCTGCTGCTCGGCATCGCCGCGGTGCTGGCGTTCGCCTGGAAACCGGTGACCGCGAGCTTCGCCGAAGGCAGCAAGGCCGCCATCGGCGGCGCCCTGCTGGCGGCGATGAACACCGCCAGCGAGTACGGCTTCGGCGCAGTGATCGCGGCGCTGCCGGGCTTTCTGGTGGTCGCCAACGCGCTCGGCGCGATCCCCAACCCGCTGGTCAACGAAGCGGTGACGGTGACCGCGCTGGCCGGCATCACCGGCTCGGCCTCCGGCGGCATGAGCATCGCCCTGGCGGCGATGTCGGAGACCTTCATCGCCAACGCCCAGGCCGCCAGCATCCCGATGGAAGTGCTGCACCGCGTGGCCTCGATGGCCTCCGGCGGCATGGACACCCTGCCGCACAACGGCGCGGTCATCACCCTGCTGGCGGTGACCGGCCTGAGCCATCGCCAGGCCTACAAGGACGTGTTCGCGATCACCCTGCTCAAGACCGCGGCGGTGTTCGTGGTGATCGCGACCTTCTACGCCACCGGCCTGGTCTGAGGTTTGTGGCTGGGCTTCTTTGTAGGAGGGGCTTCAGCCCCGATGCTTTTGTGCCAGGTCGCCTCGACCGGAGCGGAAGGCATCGGGGCTGAAGCCCCTCCCACCAAAGCGACTCCTCCCACAAAAGCCGCCGCCGGCGACGGTTACAAGAATCCTCGCTCCTTAGGTATGCTTCGCCCTCGTTTACCAACGCAGGCAAGGAGCCCCACGTGACCATCGGCGAGTACTCGCAGATCTACCGCGGCAAACGCGTCGTCGAATTCCGCATGGGCGCCACGCCCGATGGCGGCGACGTGGTCTACCGGCTGACCCAGGACTACGACAGCGAAGAGAGCCAGCGCGACCTGCTCGACGATCTCCTCGCCAAGGTCGACCCGGCCGGCCTGGAAACGCTGATCGTCGGCCCGTGGAGCGAAGCCCACGACGAAGGCCCGCAGGGCTACCTCGACGCGCTGATCGAATACCGCGCCCGCCTGCCCAAGCTCAGCGCCCTGTTCGTCGGCGACATGACCTACGAGGATTGCGAGGTCTCCTGGATCATCCAGACCTCCTACAACCCGCTGCTGGCCGCTTACCCGCAACTGCAGTCGCTGCGCGTGCGCGGTTCGACCAACCTGGAGCTGCAGGCGTTCTCGCACTACGCGCTGGAGGAACTGGCGATCGAGTGCGGTGGCCTGCCGAGCGCCATCGTCGACGCGATCGCGGGCTCCACCCTGCCCGCGCTCAAGCACCTGGAGCTGTGGCTGGGCAGCGACGGCTACGGTTTCGACGGCGGCATCGCCCCGTACCAGAACCTGCTCGCCAAGATCGGCCCCGAGCGCCTGCGCTACCTGGGCCTGCGCGATTCGGAAATCAGCGACGAACTGGCCGCGTGGCTGGCGCAGCAGCCGTGGCTGGGTTCGCTGCAGACCCTGGACCTGTCGCTGGGCACCATCGGCGACGCCGGCGCTCAGGCGCTGGCCGAGAGCCCGCACCTGGGCGCGCTGGAGCGCATCGACCTGAGCCATCACTACATCTCCGAACAGTGGCAGGCCAAGCTGCGCGCGCTGCCGTGCGCGGTGGTGCTCGACGATCCGGAAGAAGAGGACGACGGCGACCGCTACGTGGCGGTATCCGAGTAAGGACGTGAGTCCGCCGGCCTGGTTGCTGATCGGCCCGCGCGGCAGCCGCCGCCTGCGCGGGCTGCAACAGGCGCTGCGCGAGCGCGGCCTGGCCGCGGCAGAAGAACTGCACTACGAAGACCTGCTCGCCGCGCCGCAGCGCGCGGCCGAGCAGATCGCTGCGCGGCCGCACGCGCTGGTCAAGATCGAGTCGCCGGGCGAGGCGCCGGCCCTGCATGCGGCGCTGATCGAACGCGGCTGGCGCGCGCTCGGCGCCGTCGGCGCGCCGCCGCAGCCGCTGCTACACGGCGAACTGGCCCACCAGCACCATTGGTACGCCGGCTTTCGCGACCTGCTGCAATCCCTGCCCGCGCGCGCCGGCTATCTGAACCCGCCCGACGACATCGCCGGCATGAGCGACAAGCTCGCCTGCCAGCGCCGCCTGCGCGCGCAGGGCATCGCGATCCCGCCGCTGCTGGGCGAGATCGACGGCTACGAATCCCTGCAGGCGCTGCTGCGCGAACACGACGCCGGCCAGGTGTTCATCAAGGCCCGTTATGGCTCCTCCGGCGCCGGCGTGCTGGCGTACCGGCGCAACCGCGGCGGGCGCGAGGCCGCCTACGGCTCGGCCGAGCTCAGCGACGACGGCGGCCGCGCGCGGGTGTTCAACTCGCTCAGGCCGCGCCGCTACGACGAGGGCGCGCGCATCGCCCGGCTGATCGACGCGATCGCCGCGCAGGACGCCTATGTCGAACGCTGGATTCCCAAGCCGCGCGCGCCCGACGGCGAGGGCGATCGCTACGGCGGCGCGCATTACGACATCCGCGCGGTCGCACTGGACGGCTTCCTGCGCCACCGCGTCGCCCGGGTCGGCCGCGGCCCGCTGACCAACCTGCACCTGGGCAACCGCCGCGGCGCGCTCGCGCACTGGCTCGACGATGCCGCCATGCACGCGCTGGAAACCGCCACCCAGCAAGCGGCGATGGCGTTTCCGCGCAGCCGCATGATCGGCTTCGACCTGATCCTGCGCGACGGCCGCAGCTGGGTGCTGGAAGCCAACGCCTTCGGCGACCTGCTGCTCGACCTGCCCTGGCAAGGCCTGAGCACCTACCAGGACCAGGCCCTGCTGCGCGCCGTGCCCGCGCCCGACGCGCCGCCTGCGCCGCACGCGCCGGAGCCCGTCCATGCCTGAGCCCGGCGCCCGCTACGACAATCCCGACATGCGCGCCGTGGTCGGCCGGCGCGACCTGCTGCTGATCACCCTCGACACGCTGCGCTACGACGCCGCGCAGGAATGCTTCGAACTCGGCGAACTGCCGGTGCTGTCCGCGCACCTGCACGCGCAGGGCTGGGAACGCCGCCACACCCCCGGCAGCTTCACTTATGCCGCGCACGCCGCGTTCTTCGCCGGTTTCCTGCCCACGCCGGCGCGGCCCGGGCCGCACCCGCGCCTGTTCGCGCTGGAATTCGAAGGCAGCGAGACCACCGCCGCCGGCACCCATGTGTTCCGCGACCGCGCCGACATCGTCTCGGGCCTGCGCGACGCCGGCTACCGCACGATCTGCATCGGCGGCGTCGGCTTCTTCAACAAGCGCAACCCGCTGGGCTCGCAGTTGCCGGACCTGTTCGACGAAAGCCACTGGCATCCGGGCCTGGGCGTGACCGCGCCGGACTCGACGCAGCGCCAGGTCGCGCTGGCCTGCGAGCGCCTGGGCAGCGACGAACTGCGCGACACGCCGTGCTTCGTCTTCGTCAACGTCTCCGCCCTGCACCAGCCCAACCGCCATTACCTGCCCGGGGCGCAGGCCGACGGCTACGCCAGCCATCGCGCCGCGCTGCGCTACGTCGACGCCGCGCTGGCGCCGCTGCTGGACGCGCTGCGCGCGCGCGGCGGCGCCTTCGCCATCGTCTGTTCCGACCACGGCACCGCCTACGGCGAGGACGGCTTCCACGGCCACCGCCTCGCCCACGACACGGTGATGACCGTGCCCTACGCGCATTTCTTCATCGATCCATGAACGCCGTCGTCCACGCCCCCCCAGCCCCGAGCCTGAGCGACCTGTTGCGGCTGCCGCCGTACCAGGCGTATTCGTATTCCTATCCGCACAAGACCGCCTACCGCCCGCTGCAGCCGCCGCGGGACTTGCGCGAGCTGTGGGCAGGCGAGCCGCGCGATTCGCTGTTCCTGTACCTGCACGTGCCGTTCTGCAGCTACCGCTGCGGCTTCTGCAACCTGTTCGCGCTGGCGCGGCCGGAGCCGGCCAAGGTCGAACGCTACCTCGCGCAGATGGAGCAGCAGTTGCGCGCGACCTGCGAGGCGCTCGGCGAACACCGCTTCGTCCGCTTCGCCATCGGCGGCGGCACCCCGAGCTATCTCGACGCGGCGCAACTGCAGCGCCTGTTCGCCATGGTCGAACGCCATGCCCGCATCGACCTGCGCGCGATCCCGGCCGGCATCGAGGTCTCGCCGGAAACCGTCGACGCGGAAAAAATGGCGCTGTGCCGCGAACGCGGCATCGACCGGGTCAGCATGGGCATCCAGAGCTTCAGCGAAGCCGAAGTGCGCGCGCTGGTGCGGCCGCAGCAGCGCGCCGTGGTCGAGCAGGCCATCGCCGCGATCCGCGCCGCCGGCATCGCCACGCTCAACCTCGACCTGATCTACGGCATCGCCGGGCAGACCGTCGCCAGCTTCCTCGCCTCGATCGACAGCGCGCTCGAACACCGCCCGGAAGAGCTGTATCTGTACCCGCTGTACGTGCGCCCGCTGACCGGACTGGGCCGGATCGAAGCCAAGGCCGGCGCGCGCCTGGCGCTGCAGGCCGAACCGATGGACGAACGTCTCGCGCTGTACGAAGCGGGCCGCGACCGCCTGCTCGCCGCCGGCTACGAGCAGGTGTCGATGCGCATGTTCCGCGCGCCGCACGCGCCCGACGCCGCCGCGCCGGTGTACTGCTGCCAGAGCGACGGCATGGTCGGCATCGGCTGCGGCGCGCGCTCGTACACCTCGAGCCTGCATTACTCCAGCGAATATGGGGTGGCCCGGCGCAGCGTCGCCGAGATCCTCGATCACTACCTGGAACGCGACGCCGCCTTGTTCGCCGCCGCCGACTACGGCATCGCCCTGGGCGAGGAAGAGCGCCGGCGCCGCCACGCGATCCAGTCGCTGCTGATCCGCCCCGGCCTGGACCGCGCCGACTATCGCCGCCGCTTCGGCGCCGACTGCCTGGAGCAGCTGCCGCAACTGCGCGAACTGTTCCAGCACGGCCTGGCCGTCGAGAACGGCGAGCTGATCGAACTCACCGACGCCGGCCTCGCCCGCGCCGACACCATCGGCCCGTGGCTGGCCTCGGCCGCCATCGTCGAACGCATGCGCGACTACCGCCTGGGCTGAGCATGCACCTGTCCCTGCTCTACCGCGGCCGCCTGAGCAGTTGCAATTACGATTGCGGCTACTGCCCGTTCGCCAAGACCTACGACAGCCGCGAAGCGCTGCGCCGCGACGCCGCCGACCTCGCCCGCTTCGTCGAATGGGCCGGGCGGCAAGGCATGGAGCTGTCGGTGCTGTTCACGCCCTGGGGCGAAGGCCTGGTGCGCCGCCACTACCGCGAGGCCCTGGTCGCGCTGAGCCGCATGCCGCACCTGCGCCGGGCCGCGATCCAGACCAACCTCTGCGTCGGCCTGCGCTGGCTCGACCAAGCCGACCTGGGCAAGCTCGCGCTGTGGTGCACCTACCACCCGAGCCAGGTGACCCGCGCCGTGTTCCTGGCCCGCTGCCGCGAACTGAGCCGGCGCGGCGTGCGCCACAGCGTCGGCATGGTCGGGCGGATCGAAGACCTCGACGAAATCGAGGCGATGCGGCGCGAGCTGCCGGCCGCGACGCCGATGTGGGTCAACGCCTTCGACCCGCGCCCGCCGGACTATTACGACGCCGCCCAGATCGCCCGGATCGAGGCCATCGACCCGCATTTCCGCTACAACCTCGCGCCCCCGCCGAGCTTCGGCGCGCCCTGCCTGACCGGCGAGACCGTGGTTTCGGTCGACGGCGACGGCAACGTGCGCCGCTGCCATTTCGTCGCCGAGCCAATGGGCAACCTCTACGACGGCAGTTTCGCCGCCCACTTGCGCGCGCGCGCCTGTCCGAACGCGCACTGCGACTGCTACATCGGCTACGCCCACCGCCCGGACCTGCCGTTCCAGCGCGATTACGCCGGCGGCGTACTGGAACGCGTGCCCTCGTTCGTCTAGCTGTAGCGGCGGCCGGCCCAGGCCGCCTCATCCTTCCCACGCCGCCGCATCGAGCGGCCCCGCCCCCCACCTTTCGCAAAGGACCGCAGCCATGCCCTTCCCTTCCCTGCGCAACTCGCTTCTCGCCGCCCTGCTGATCCCGGCCGCGCTGGCGCCGGCGTTCGTCCCGGCCCACGCCGCCAAGCCGTCGAAATCCAAGGCCGCCAAGGCGGCCAAGACCGTCGCGCCGAAGAACACGCTCAAGCCCGAGCAGGTCGCCGAGCTGTACGCGCGCATCTCGCTGCGCCAGGACGCCGAAGCCGCCGCCCAGCTCAACGACTACCTGCGGCCGCTGTACGCCAGCGGCGCGAACGCCGTCACCCTGGCCGACCCGGCCGCCCTCGACGCCCAGTACGACGGCTTCGCCGACGCCCTGCTCGAGGACATGCCCAAGGTCGACAAGAAAAAGGCCAAGCCGGCCGTCGCCGCGGCGATCAAGCGGGTCAACCTGCTCGCCTCCGGCGCCGAATGCCGCAGCCTGTCGAGCCGCGAGTACGCCAACGAATACGTCAAGAACGGCCGCATCGCCGAAGTGACGATGGAATGCACCGTGCCCGCGCTGAGCGCGCGCCTGCAGGACGTGCTGGCGGCCAAGGGCGCGCCGGCCAAGCTCAAGACCAAGAAGCTGCTCGAAGGCGTCGCCGAGTTCGACCGCGCGCTCGGCCAGGCCGGCAGCCGCACGATCCCGGCCAAGCTGACCCTGTACGCCGAGGCCAAGGGCCAGCCGTGGAATACCGGCAGCGCCGACGACATCGTCGAGACGGTGCACAACGGCATGTACGCGGCCGCGGCCGAGTAAGCCCGCCGCCGTCGCATCGCGACAGGACAAAGCCCCCGGCCGCGCCGGGGGCCTTGCCTTGAGGCCTGCGCGAGGATCCCGCCGGACCGCCGCCGCGCACCCCACCGGCGATGCGCTCGACGCCGGCGATTCGCCGCTATGCGCGGCCGTCGAGCAGCAGCCCCGTCAACGCGCGCGCCCAGCCCATGTGCACGGCGACGGCCACGGCGGCGAGATTCGACAACACCGTCAGCCAGAACACCGCCTGGAACGAGGCCTTCACCGTCTTGTGGCGGAACTGCTGCTGCGCGATCAACGCGCCCGGCCAGCCGCCGAGCGCATCGAGCAAATGCAGGGTGGCTTCGGGCGTGCGGCGCCGGCCCGCGCCCGCCGCGTCCTTGTCCCACCAATACGCGATGTAGGACGCGAAGCTGAAAAACCCCTGCACCAAGGGCACCGCGGCCGGCACCCAGCCCAGCGCGCCCAGCGCCGCGACGGCCAGCAAGGCCGACACGCCCAAGGCCCGCCGCGGGATACGGCGCAGCGGCGAAGGCGACGCGGACGACGACGGCCGCCGCTCGATCCGCTGCCCGGCGAAACGCAGCTCGACCGCGTTCGCGCGGCCCTTGGCGTCCTTCGCGATCCGATACGAAACCAGATCGCCCAGCGCCGGCCGGCGCGAGCCGGCCTGGAACGCCTTGACGTGCACGAACGCGCGCGCGCCGCCGTCGTGCGCCGCGACGAAACCGTAGCCCTTGTCGTCGTTCCACTCGCAGATCCGTCCGGCCTGTCGCATTCGATCGTTCCCTGGTCAAGGTGGGCGGACGCTGCGCGTTCCGGCCGCGACGCCCAGGGTAAATCCATCCGGCGTTCCCGCAAGCCGGCGCGGCGATGAACGCAGGCGCCGCCGGCCGACGCTCGGCCGCAACGCGATGGCGCCCGCGACGGGGGGCATCGGCCAGGCCCGGTTCGAACCGAGCCGGAATGCGTTCGCTGCCAAGCGTCCGGGTGCCGGCCATGGCAACGCCGTCTGCCGCACGTCCGCCCCAGCCCGGGACTGTGAGCGCCTTGGCGGTTCCGCGCCGCCGGTCCGGCCGGCGCCCGGCGGCGGCCTCGATCCGGTCCGTACGACGTTGTCTTGGGGGAACCCCGCCGTTAGGCTTCGGCATGCCCGGCGCCCCCGCGCCGGCGTCGTCATCAGGGAGGGTGCATGTCGATCCGGTCCGCCCTTGTTTCCACCGCCCGGTCCTTGCCGCTGCTGTGCGCGCTGTGCGCCGCGGCCTGCGCGAGCCGCGGCGCATCCCCATCCACGGCCAAGGAGAACGCCGCCATGACTGCAAACTCCACCGTCGCCGAGCCCGCAGGCCTCACGGCGCAGGACCTTTCCGAACGCGTGCTCGCGCTGATCCAGAACGTGCGCGGCATCGGCGACCTCGCCCCCGACAAGCTGCGCGAAGCCACCGGCCTGCCGATCGTGGTCCATTCCGCCAACGACTACGGCGCCAACGGCCCGGTCGCCGGCGTCTGGTACTACGGCCTGCGCTCGATGTCGCCGCAAGCCAGCGACAAACCCAACCGGGTGCTGTTCCAGCTCAGCGACCAGAGCGACAGCGACGCCGACATGAGCCCGGTATGCGTGCCGATCGAGACTTACGAAAAGGCCCTGACCTCCGCCGGCTTCTCGTCGAAGAAACTGCGCAACCGCCACGACACCCAGGATTATTGGGAATTCAGCCGCGGCAACGTCGGCGCGACGGTGTACGTGCGCGGCAAGCGCGATCCCTCCGATGCCCAGACCTGCGTGTCCATGGTGATCATCGAAACCGCTGTCTGACCGGGAGCACACGGACATGCCGACCCCAGAACAAACCCTGGACCAGATGCTCAAGGACTTCGAGGCCGCCCACAAGACGGCCACGGACAATCCCGGCAAGAACTTCCGCGACCTGATCGAGAACACCCCGCAACTCAAGGCCGACGTCCTCGAATCGATCCGCAAGGGCAATCTCGATAAATTCGAGGGAATCGCCGGCACCCAGCCGCTGGGCTATTACCGCGCGGAAACCGATCCGAGCGGCCCGGGCAAGACCCTCGCGGTCTCGCTCGACCAGCTCAACGACTCGGCGACCAAGACCCAGACCGCCAACAGCATCCGCTTCACCCTGGGCCACGAGATCCAGCACGGCGTCAACCGCCAGGACATCATCGACCAGGACAAGCTGCTGCGCGACCAGGCCAAGGCCACCGCCAAGACTCCGTCGCCGCACGACTACACCGACGAGCTCAAGGCCTACAACACGACCTCGCGCAAGGTCGAGACCACGGCCGAAATCGCCGGCTTCAACACCCTCGCCTCGTACGTCAAATCGAAGAACCCGGGCGCGACGCTGAAGGATCTGTACGACGCCTCGCCGGACGACATGAAGATGTACATCAAGGAGGACCTGACCAAGTCCCCGCCGACGTACGCCGCACGTCCCGGCCTGACCATCGGCGCCGACCTCAAGATCGCCTCCACCCCGGCGAACGTCGAGGCGATCGGCAAGATGTTCTACGACGCCAACGGCTATCCGCGCAACGAAACCAACCGCGCCCTCGGCATGATCCGCGAGGAAGAGGTCAAGGCCCTGCTCGATGCGCGCAAGACCCATCCCACCCAGGCCGCGCCCGAGATCCGGGTGGATCTCAAGGAGCTGAAGCTGCAGGGCATGCCGCTGCCGGGCGGGTTCACCGACAGCAGCCGTCCGCGCGTGCAGGGCGGGCCGGACGGCGCTGCGCCCGCGAACGCGGATCCGCGCCAGGCCGGCAATCCCGATCATGCGTACTTCAACGCCTTGCGCGGCAAGGTCGACGCATCGGTGCCCGACAACGCGGTCGCCCACGCGATGCTGCTGGCCAAGAAGGAAGGCCTGAACGATCTGTCCAAGGTCAACCTGGACGAAGTCGGCCTGGCCCACGGCAAGATCTGGATCGGCGGCAACACCCCCGGCTTCCGGGTCGGCGCCGATCCCGCCCAGGCCCCGCCGATGGAGCAAGTCTCGCGCGACCTGCAAGCCCAGCGCACGCCCGACCCCGCGCGCGAGCAGGCGCGCACGCAGAGCCAGGCACAGGAAACGCCGCAGCCCCACGCCATGGCGCGCTGACGCGCATCGCCGGCCCTGCTTCGCGAGGTGCCGGCGGTTTTCGGTTTTCGGTTTTCGGTTTTCGCGCACACAAACGAACGAGCCCGCTTGCGCGGGCTCGTTCGTTTTTCGATTGGCGTCCCCACGGGGATTCGAACCCCGGTCGCTACCGTGAAAGGGTAATGTCCTAGGCCTCTAGACGATGGGGACAAAMCTGGTTTGRAACKTTWCCGCAAGACTTTCCGAAACCCTTTCACSMGTTCGAARAGTTGGTGGAGCCAGCCGGGATCGAACCGGCGACCTCCTGCATGCCATGCAGGCGCTCTCCCAGCTGAGCTATGGCCCCACGCGCTGGAAACTCTGTGTGTCGCGATGAAACCCCAAAATTACCGGGCTTCAATATAAAACCCCCTGGCCAGGGGGTTTTAGTGTGTGGCGTCCCCACGGGGATTCGAACCCCGGTCGCTACCGTGAAAGGGTAATGTCCTAGGCCTCTAGACGATGGGGACAAAMCTGGTTTGRAACKTTWCCGCAAGACTTTCCGAAACCCTTTCACSMGTTCGAARAGTTGGTGGAGCCAGCCGGGATCGAACCGGCGACCTCCTGCATGCCATGCAGGCGCTCTCCCAGCTGAGCTATGGCCCCACGGGCTGGAAAGACGAACATCTTAGCGGGCGTTCAGCGAAGTCGTCAAGCATTCATCGCTGAATTTTTTGCCGCTCCGGTGTGCCCTGTTCCGTGAGGATCCTCCTCGCTGGAACCGGGCGGCGCCGGGTCGAGTTCGACGGGGCGCAATCTTGTCATGCCATGCCCGCGTTCGGCTAGATACTCGAGCCACTTTCCTAAAAAAGTATTCATGCGCATGCGATGGCCGAGCACCTGCGCCGGCGGCGGATACAGGCCGATCGCATCCTGCCAGCGCCGCCCCACATAGCAGTGCGTCGCCTCGACCTGATGCGCGTCGTGGTACAGGCGCACATAGGCCGACGGATCGGGCTCGCCGGTGAGCGGATCGAGCAATGCATAGGTCAAGCGCATTTCGGTGGTGTAGCGATGCTGTTCCAGCACGTCCAGGCGCAGGTCCAGACCATCGCCGACCTGCGACAGATACACGCCGCGCGCGAGCCCGGCCGGCTCGAACATGCGGGTGAGGCGTTCGTGGTTCTCGGCGTACAGGCCCATCAGCCAGCCGAAGCGGCTGAGCCTGGGGATGCGCGCGAAACGGGAAGCGGCTTGGGTCATGCACGCGATCCTACACGCTGCGCAGCGATCGCGGCAGGATTGACGGAATGACGAAAAACCCTTAAATTATAGGCTCTTTCGCAATGCCGGTGGGCTCGGCGAAAGGCCTCTCGAAACGCGCGCCCCACCCGCCTCCATTCAGCATCGCGCGCTCCCATCTCCCTGCTGCTCCGCCGGCTCGTTGCCGGCAGCTTCGCCTGCGCGCATCGCGCAGGCCGCGACGGCGTTCGAAGCGCCGGGAAAACGGCCCGGCCGCGCGCGCGGCGAGCCGCAACGACCGTCGTGAACGCTCGCTCCTCCGAACAGTCCGATCGTTCAACGCCCGCAGTTCAGCGCGCGGCCCGCACGCGCCACAGCGCGCCGCGGCTGCGGCGCCCCCTTGCGTCAGAACATCGCGTTCAGAACATCTCGCGATGGATCCCCAGCGTGGTCATGACCTTGCTGGCGATCTCCTCGATCGAGGTGTGGGTGGTGCTCAGCGTGGGAATGCGCTCGGCGCGGAACATCGCCTCGGCCGCGGCGACCTCGCTCTTGCAGGTCTCGAACTTGGCGTAGCGCGAATTGGGCCGGCGTTCCTGGCGGATCTGCTGCAGCCGGACCGGATCGATGGTCAGCCCGAACAGCTTCTGCCGGAACGGCCGCAGCCGCGGCGGCAGGCGGTCGTGCTCGAGGTCTTCCTCGGTCAGCGGGTAGTTGGCCGCGCGCACGCCGTAATGCAGGGCCAGGTATACGCAGGTCGGGGTTTTGCCGGCGCGCGAGACCGCCACCAGGATCAGGTCGGCCTCGTTGTAGTCCACGCTCTGCCCGTCGTCGTGGGTCAGGGCGTAGTTCATCGCATTGATGCGGCGGTGGTAGGTATCGAAATCGACGATGCCGTGGGCCTGGTTGATGCGGCGCTGGCGGGTCTCGTGCAGCTCGCGCTCCAGCGGTTCGATGAACGGCGCGAAAACGTCGAGCATCAGCGCCCCGCTCTCGGCCAGGGCCGCGCCGACCTCGCCGTCCATGCACGAATTGATGACCACCGGGCGCACCCCGTAGCCGATCGCCGCTTCGCGGATCTTGGCCGCGACTTCCTGCGCCCGCTCCACCGTGTCCACGAACGCGATGCGGTCGGTGACGAAACGGGTCTCGGTGAACTGGGTCAGCAAGCTGTGGCCGATGGTCTCGGCGGTGATGCCGGTGCCGTCGGAAATGTAGAAGACCGGGCGGGTGCCTGCCATCGATAACCTCGTCTAAGAAAACGGTGCCAGTCCAGAAAAGCCCGGGTGCCAACCCAAAAAGCCCGACAGATCAAGCTTGTATGCCCCGGACGCACGGGCGATCATATCCTCTTGGCCGCGCCCGGACGCGTCCTAGCCCCCCTCGGAGATTGTGTGTCTTGAACGAGAACATCCTCTGGCTGCACGCGCTGCGCCTCCACGACCTGGCCCGCGTCGGCGGCAAGAACTCCTCGCTTGGCGAGATGATCGGCAACCTGGCCAACCTGGGCGTATCGGTTCCCGGCGGTTACGCCACCACCGCCGAGGCCTTCAAGGCCTTCATCGCGCATAACGACCTGCACCAGCGCATCTACGACAGGCTCGCCACGCTCGACGTGGAAGACGTGCCGGCGCTGACCGCGGCCGGCGGCGAAATCCGCGGCTGGGTCATCGACGCGCCGCTGCAGCCGGATCTGGACAAGGACATCCGCGCCGCCTACCGCAAGCTCTGCGACGAGAACGGCGGCGGCGACGTCGCCGTCGCGGTGCGCTCCTCGGCCACCGCCGAAGACCTGCCCGACGCGTCGTTCGCCGGCCAGCAGGAAACCTTCCTCAACGTGACCGGCGAAGACGACGTCGTGCGCAAGGTCAAGGAAGTCTTCGCCAGCCTCTACAACGACCGCGCCATCGCCTACCGCGTGCACCACGGCTTCAAGCACGAGGACGTGTTCCTGTCCGCCGGCGTGCAGTTGATGGTGCGCTCCGACGTCGGCGCGTCCGGCGTGCTGTTCACCCTGGACACCGAATCGGGCTTCCGCGACGTGGTGTTCATCACCTCCAGCTACGGCCTGGGCGAGATGGTCGTGCAGGGCGCGGTCAATCCCGACGAGTTCTACGTCTACAAGCCCACGCTCGCCCAGGGCAAGCCGGCGATCCTGCGCCGCGCCGTCGGCGCCAAGCAGCTGCGCATGGTCTATTCGAACCAGCCCGGCGAGCGCGTGCGCACCGAAGACACGCCGGCCGAGCTGCGCGCGAAGTTCTCGATCACCGACGAAGACGTGCACGAGCTCGCCAAGCAGGCCCTGGTGATCGAAAAGCACTACGGCCGCCCGATGGACGTGGAATGGGCCAAGGACGGCGTCAGCGGCAAGCTGTTCATCGTCCAGGCGCGCCCGGAAACGGTGAAGTCGCGCGCCAAGGCCACCCAGATCGAGCGCTACCAGCTCGGCCAGCGCGGCCCGGTGATCGCCGAAGGCCGCGCCATCGGCCAGAAGATCGGCTCGGGCGTGGCGCGCGTGGTGCGCAGCCTCGACGACATGGGCCGGGTGCAGCCCGGCGACGTGCTGGTCGCCGACATGACCGACCCCGACTGGGAGCCGGTGATGAAGCGCGCCGCGGCGATCGTCACCAACCGCGGCGGCCGCACCTGCCACGCGGCGATCATCGCGCGCGAACTCGGCGTGCCGGCGGTCGTCGGCACCGGCAACGGGCTCGACACGATCCAGGAAGGCCAGACCGTCACCGTCAGCTGCGCCGAGGGCGACACCGGCTACATCTACGAAGGCGCGCTGCCGTTCGAGCGCCACGTCGCCGACCTCGACAAGATGCCGCCGGCGCCGCTCAAGGTGATGATGAACGTCGCCAACCCCGAGCGCGCGTTCGACTTCGCCATGCTGCCCAACGCCGGCGTCGGCCTGGCGCGGCTGGAGATGATCATCGCCAGCCACATCGGCATCCATCCCAAGGCGCTGCTGGAGTATGCGCAGCAGGATGCGGCGACCAGGAAGAAGATCGACGAGAAGATCGCCGGCTACGGCGGCGATCCGGTGCAGTTCTACGTCGACCGCCTGGCCGAAGGCATCGCCACCATCACCGCCTCGTTCGCCCCGCATCCGGTGATCGTGCGCCTGTCGGACTTCAAGTCCAACGAATACGCCAACCTGATCGGCGGCTCGCGCTACGAGCCGCACGAAGAGAATCCGATGATCGGCTTCCGCGGCGCCAGCCGTTATGTCGATCCGTCCTTCACCGATGCGTTCGCCCTGGAATGCCAGGCGGTGCTCAAGGTGCGCGAGCAGATGGGGCTGACCAATTGCTGGGTCATGATCCCGTTCGTGCGCACGCTCGACGAGGGCCGCCGCGTGGTCGAGGTGCTGGAGAAGAACGGGCTCAAGCAGGGCGCTGGCGCTACTGATAAGAGCGAGGGGCTCAAGATCATCATGATGTGCGAGGTTCCGTCGAACGCGCTGCTGGCCGACGAGTTCCTGGAGATCTTCGACGGCTTCTCGATCGGCTCCAACGACCTGACCCAGCTCAGCCTCGGCCTGGACCGCGACTCGGCGATCGTCGCCCAACTGTTCGACGAGCGCGACCCGGCGGTGAAGAAGCTGCTGGCGATGGCGATCTCGGCCGCGCGCGCCAAGGGCAAGTACGTCGGCATCTGCGGCCAGGGCCCGAGCGATCATCCCGACCTGGCCGAATGGCTGATGCAGCAGGGCATCGAGTCGGTGTCGCTGAATCCCGACACCGTGGTCGACACCTGGCTGCGCCTGGCCAAGGCCAAGGGCCAGGCCTGAGTACCGGCATGGCCAAAACCGACGCCGCTCAGGCCGCCGCCCAGGCCACCGCCGCGAAAGCCGCCGCCGCCAAGGCGCAGGCGTCCGAGTCCCTGCTGGGGCTCGGCGCCGGCTTCGACTTCGACAAGCTGATGGCCTGGGCCCAGACCCAGGGCCTGAAGCTGCTGGCGTCGCTGGCGATCCTGCTGATCGGCCTGTGGATCGCCAAGCGGCTGTCGCAGGCGCTGGAGCGGGTCATGACCCGCGCCAACATGGAGGTCACCCTGCGCGGCTTCCTGCGCAACATCGCCTACGCGGTGATGGTGGTGGTGGTCGCGGTGGCCGCGCTGCAACAGCTCGGCGTGCCGATGACCTCGGTGCTGGCGGTGCTCGGCGCCGCCGGCCTGGCCATCGGCCTGGCGCTGAAGGACTCGCTGTCGAACATCGCCTCGGGCGTGATGCTGATCGTGCTGCGCCCGTTCCGCGCCGGCGACTACGTGCAGGCGGCCGGCATCGAGGGCACGGTCGAACAGATCCGGGTGTTCCAGACCCGCCTGCGCACCGTCGACAACCGCGTGATCGTGCTGCCCAACAGCCTGATCACCACCGCGGTCATCGTCAATTTCACCGCCAATCCCAGGCGCCGCATCGACCTCACCGTCGGCGTGGGCTACGACGACGACCTCAAGGTCGCCAAGGACACGCTGCTGGCGCTGGCCGCGGCGCATCCCAAGGTGCTCAAGGATCCGGTACCGGAAGTGCTGGTGACCGCGCTGGCCGAAAGCAGCGTCAACCTGGAGCTGCGCGCCTGGGCCAAGACCGGCGACCTGCTGCACACCAAGAGCGACCTGGTCGAAGGCATCCGCAACGAGCTGATCGGCAAGGGCCTCAACATCCCGTATCCGCAGCGCGACCTGCACGTGTACCACCACGACGCCGACGGGCGGCCGATCGGCGAGGTGCTGACCAAGGCGGTCGCGGACGACGGCGACGTCGCGGCGGCCGGCGCCAAGCCCAAGAGTTGAGCTGTTCGCGGGGGAGTAGCGCACGCCCTCCCCTTCGCCGCGCAAGTGGGTTGCTCCCTGTAGGAGCTGCGCAAGCTGCGACCGCGCAAATGGAACTGCGGCGAAACCTGGATCGCGCGTATAGCCGCGTCGCATCAGGCTTCACGCCAACGCCGGTTCGCGAGGTTCGCGGTCGCAGCTTGCGCAGCTCCTACAGTCGCTGCGTTGCGGCTTCGCGGCGGCGGCCGACATCAAGCCCAAGAGTCGAGCTGTTCGCGGGGAGTGGCGCACGCTCTCCCCTTCGCCGCGCAAGTGGGTTTCTCGCTGTAGGAGCTGCGCAAGCTGCGACCGCGCGAATGGAACCGCGGCGAAATCTGGATCGCGCGTATAGCCGCGTCGCATCAGGCTTCACGCCAGCGCCGGCTCGCGAGGTTCGCGGCGCAGCTCGCGCAGTTCCTACAGTCGCTGCGTTGCGGCCTCGCGCGAGGCCGCAACAAAGGCTCAGCCCGCGAGCCCGCCGAGCTTGCCCATGAACCCGCGGTAATGCCGCAGTTCGGCGATCGAATCGTGCACGTCGCTCAGCGCGGTGTGCTTGCTGTCCTTGTTCATCCCCGCCAGCACCTCCGGCGCCCAGCGCCGCGCCAGTTCCTTGACCGTGCTGACGTCGAGGTTGCGGTAGTGGAAGTATTTCTCGAGCCTGGGCATGCAGCGGTGCAGGAAGCGCCGGTCCTGGCAGATCGAGTTGCCGCAGATCGGCGAGGTGTTCGGCGCGACCCACTGGGCCAGGAATTCCAGGGTCAGCCGTTCGGCCTCGCCCATCGCCACGCCCTGCTCCAGCACCCGCTTCCACAGCCCGGACTTGCCGTGCTGGTTGCGGTTCCACTCGTCCATCGCCTCCAGCCGCTGCAGCGGATGGGCGATGGCCAGTTCCGGCCCCTCGGCGAGCACGTTGAGCTGGGCGTCGGTGACCACGGTGGCGATCTCCAGGATCGAGTCGCGGTCGGTGTCCAGGCCGGTCATCTCCAGGTCGATCCAGATCAGCCGGTGCTCGTGTCCGTGCCGCTCGTGTCCGGGGTGTTCGCTCATGGGCTCGCCGTGCGTATCTGTGTCGCGGCATGATAGCCCACCCGCCCCGACGGCCGCGCCGCGATGACCGCCAACGCCCCCGACGTCCACTACGCCATCCTGACCGCGATGCTGGCGCCGGCGTTCTTCCTGACCGCCACCGCTTCGCTGCTGCTGTCGGCCAACAACCGCCTGGCCCGGGTCATCGACCGCGCCCGGGTGCTGCTCAAGGAGCTGGCCGAGACCGAGGACGCCGAGGAGCGCGAGCTGATCGAGCGCCACATCCTGCGCCAGAAGAAGCGCAGCCGGATCATCCTGCGCGGCAGCCAGTTGCTCTACACCGCGATCAGCTTCTTCGTCGGCACCAGCCTGACCGTGGCCGGCGACGCCGTGCTCGGCTACCGCCTGGGCCTGGTGCCGACGGTCCTGGCCGCGCTGGGCGTGCTGTCGATGTTCGCCGCCAGCCTGCTGCTGGCGCGCGAGTCCTCGCTGGCGGTGGAGGCGGTCAACGAGGAGATGGACCACGGCCATGCCAGCGCGGTCAAGCGCTGGGCCAAGAGCCGCGGCTGACGACCGGCGGTCTGTCTTGCGGGAAGGCCTTCAGACCCGATGTCGTTCGATCCGCCGTCAGTCCGTCTGGGATCTGCCGTTGATGTCCGTCGCGACCTGAGCCGAAAGCGTCGGGGCTGAAGCCCCCTCACAACAGCCCCCCACTCCACAACCACCGGCCCCAGTCCACAACCACCGGCCTCGCTCCACAACGCCCGGCCGCGCTTGCGGCATCATGGAGGCCCCCGCCTCCCCGGCGCCGACGGCGCCCCGCTCCGCGCCTGCGCGCCTACGCCATGCCCGATCCGCTGCAGCTCAGTTCGCACTACGCCGTGGTCTCGGCGATGATCACGCCGGCGTTCTTCCTGACCGCCACCGCGTCGCTGCTGGTGTCGTCGAACAACCGTCTGGCGCGCGTGGTCGACCGCATGCGCCAGCAGTTGGCGACGCTGGAGGAAACCGTCGACGAGCACGCCCGCAACTATCTGGAGGCGCGCATCATCCTGCACCGCCGGCGCGTGCGCCTGATCCTGACCTGCCTGCAGCTGCTCTACGGCGCGATGACCGCCTTCGTCGGCACCAGCCTGGCCATCGGCATCGACCAGTTCGCCGACTACCGCCTGCACGGCGTGCCGACCGCGACCGCGATGTGCGGCGTGCTGCTGGTGCTGGCCGCCTGCATCAACATGGGCCGCGAAGCGCGCATGAGCGTGAGCATGCTCGACGCCGAAGTGAAGCGCGAGTTCGATCGCGACCACGGCCGCAGGAAACACGGCTGACCCGGCGGGCCGCCGCGGCGCTCGCGGCAAAACGGAACTGCATCACAGCTTGCGAGCAAGCGCATCGATGCGGGCGACTGCGGCCGCGCGCGCAACTTCTGCACACATACGAGGTATCCGCCCAGTAGCGAATGCGCCCTGGACGCATAGCCGGTTTCGCCGACCGCAAGCCGACGCGCAGCGCTGAGCCAAAGCAGCATCGTTTCAAGTTCGAACGAAGATCGGTCCGGCACAAAAGATGCGCACAAAGCACGAGCGTATACACGATACGCCCGAATCCGCTGACTGAACCGCGTGTCCTCGAGCACACGCCAATCCAGCGTTCCGCACAGTTCGCCGCGTTCGCGCGCGACAGCTGCGCGACAGCAAAGCCTTCTGCGACTGTACGCACGATTCGCAGCAGACCGCGCCCGATATGCTGCGCCCACGAACGACACCGAACCTGCAGCTCCGCGTGACCGAACGACTCTTCCTCCTCACGCGCGCAGCGCACTACATCCACAAACACCACCCACCCACTGCATCGAATCTGCGCAGGCCGTCGTTGCCGGCCGCACCGCTACGCCTGCGCTGTGCGACGCGGCCGCATTGTGAAAGAAAAAACGATGCCGCACGCTTGCGACCGCCGACCGGCTGCGAGCGCGCGCATCGGGCATGGAGCGCCCCGCCGCATCGCCCGCGTCCGCGCGCGGCGTCGGCCGCAAACGCATTCGTTCATCCACGCGCTCCAGGGGAATAAATCCGATGTTTCTTCACTCGTTGCGGGTGCGCCTGCTGTTGCCGGTGCTGGCCCTCGTGCTGGTGTCCGTGGTCGTGCTGACCGTGGTGCTGGCGGTGATGCAGGCGCGCCACGTCCGCGCCGACGCCAACCAATTCGTCGAACGGCGCACGCAAGCGCTGCAGGGCCTGTTCTCGGTCACCCGCTCGGTGATGCTCGACCGCACCCACGACGCCATGCGCCTGCTGCGCAGCGAAGGCCGCCGGCTCGGCACGGCCAGCCTCGGCGGCCGCGTCACCGTCGGCGGCCGCGCCACCAACGATCTGGTGCTCGGCGGCGTGTCGCAGGCCAACAATTTCGCCCTGGTCGACGGCGTCACCGCCATCGCCCAGGGCACCGCGACCTTGTTCGCGCGCGACGGCGAAGACTTCGTGCGCGTGGCCACCAACGTGCGCAAGGACGACGGCAGCCGCGCCATCGGCACCCAGCTCGATCCGCTCGGCCAGGT
Source organism: Lysobacter enzymogenes (assembly GCF_017168095.1). Taxonomy (GTDB): domain Bacteria; phylum Pseudomonadota; class Gammaproteobacteria; order Xanthomonadales; family Xanthomonadaceae; genus Lysobacter; species Lysobacter enzymogenes_D. Next base: position 26,135 of record NZ_LXSD01000352.1, read on the forward strand.
GATCGGGCGCATGCGCAAGGGCGAGAACTTCTACGGCGTGGTCGACATCCTCGGCACGCCCTACGTCACCGGCTACGAGCCGATCTTCGCCGACAGCGATGCGCAACGCGCGATCGGCGTGTGGTACGTCGGCTACAAGACCGACCTCAACGCGCTGGCCGAAGTCGTCGACGGCAGCCAGGTGCTCGACTCGGGCTTCATCGCCGTGTTCGACGGCAAGGACAAGCTGCGCTTCCATTCCAAGACCGGCGCCACCGCCGATCCGGCCGAAATCGCCCGCATCGCCCACGAGAACCCGAGCGACTGGGTGATCAGCCGCCAGGAAGTGCCCGGCTGGGGCTTCAGCCTGGTCTCGGCCTATCCCAAGAGCGACGTGGACAAGGCGATCGCGCGCCAGTCGCTGTGGATCGGCGGCATCGGCCTGCTGGTGTGCGCGCTGATCCTGGGCCTGCAGTGGGCGCTGATCTGGAGCCGCGTGCTCAAGCCGATCCAGCATCTGACCGTGGTGGCCGAGGAACTGAGCGTGGGCAAGTGGGGCCACACCATCGAGGAGACCGAACTCAAGGACGAGATCGGCAAGCTCGCCCGCGCCATCTCGCGCCTGTCCTACAGCGTGCGCGTGGCGATGGAGCGGCTGGCCAAGCTCTCGCGTTGACCCGGTCCATCCACGCCGAACCTAGGGATCCAGGGAGCCCGGCATGAGCAACGAGTTCCGACCATTGGTGCAGGTGCTGCGCGAGCTCAAGTCGCTGGCGCACAAGCGCTCGTCCGGCTTCGCCTACATCGTCACCGAAGACAACCACTCCTGCATCGTGCGCCTGCACCAGGGCCAGGTGCAGGAAGTGGTGTACCGGATGCTGCGCAACGAAGAGGCGGTGCAGCGCTTGTCGATGGTCGCCGCGGCCAAGGTGCGCTTCGAAAGCAGCGGCATCGCCGCGCTGCCGCCGGGGCGCGCGCCGCTGGCCGAGAGTTCGGTGGAATGGCTGCTGGGCGGGTTCGAACACGACCTGGGCGGACAGCAATACCAGTACGCGCCCGCGGCGGTGCCCTCGCCGCCGCCGGGCGCCGCGTCGGCGAGCGCGCCCGCGGTCGAAGCGGTCGTGGTCAATCCGCACGTGCGCCAGGCGCTGGAGCAGATCGCGCTGAATTATCTCGGCCCGATCGCCGGCATGCTGTGCCAGGAAGCCTTCGACGCCGCCGGCGGCGACCCGCAGCGCGCCATCGTACAGCTCGCCGGGCAGTTGTATTCGCAGCAGGAAGCGCAGCGCTTCAGCGAGGAGGCGCGCAAGGCGTTGGCGGCGTTGCGGTGAGGCGGCGGGCCGCGCCGCACGATGGCGGGGGTTTGTCGCAAGCGCGGTGGCGCGGTCGCGACTCGCGTCGCTCCTACACGGAGCTGGCGCGGCGACGGGCTCGCCCTGTAGGAGCGACGCGAGTCGCGACCGCGGGCTATCCGATCGCGCCGAACCCAGCCCATCCTCGCAACCGCTACACCGGCTTGCCGCGCTTGCGCCGGAAGTACGCGCTCAATCGCGCCCCCGCCTCGTCGCCCAGCACCCCGCCGAGCACCGCCACGCGATGGTTGTGGCGCGGGTCGGCGAGCAGGTCGAACACGCTGCCGGCGGCGCCGGTCTTGGGATCGAAGGCGCCGAACACCACCCGCGCCACCCGCGCGTGCACCATCGCCATCGCGCACATCGCGCACGGCTCCAGGGTCACGTACAAGGTGCTGCCGATCAGGCGGTGGTTGCCGATGCGCTGGCCGCCTTCGCGCAAGGCCACGATTTCCGCGTGCGCGCTCGGATCGTGCAGGCCGATGTTGCGGTTCCAGCCCTCGCCGAGCATTTCGCCGGCGCCCGACACCAGCACCGCGCCGACCGGGATCTCGTCGAACTCGCGCTCGGCGCGTTCGGCCAGGTCCAGCGCCCGGCGCATCCAGTAACGGTCGATCTCGGCTTGCTGCTCGCTCACGCGGGTTCTCGCTCCGGCGCCGCCGAAGCGCGGCGCCCGGGCGCGATTATGGTGCAGCCGCGCCGCGCCCGCACCTCGCGCAGGCGCGGCGGCGGCCGCGGGCAGTGCGC
>NZ_LXSD01000353.1:0-2180 GCF_017168095.1 Lysobacter enzymogenes
GGCGCGCGGCGGCGGCGGCAGGCGCAAGCGCGGGGTGATAGCCTGCCTTCCCCGCGGCCGCCGCCGGCGTCCGCGCTCCGTCCGCACGAGGCCCGCCATGTCCCATGCTTCCGTCCGCGCTGCAGGCTCCGGCCCGTCGCGTTTCCGCCGCGCGCGTCGCGCCGCGCTCGCCGCTGCGTTGCTGGCCGCGTTCGCGCTGCCGGGCACCGCCGCGGCCGGCGGCACGCTGACGTGCAAGCTGCGCTTCTCGATGTCGGGCTGGTCGGTGTTCTACAAGACTTCGTCCGGCTCGGGCACGGTCAGCTGCAGCAACGGCCAGAGCTTCGGGGTGAAGATCCGCGCCAAGGGCGGCGGGCTCACCGTCGGCAAGTCGCGCATCGACCACGGCGCCGGCGAGTTCGCCGGCGTGCACCGCATCGCCGACGTGCTCGGCAGCTACGCCTCGGCCGAGGCCCACGCCGGCGCGGCGCGTTCGAGCAAGGCGCAGGTGATGACCAAGGGCGAGGTCTCGCTGGCGCTGGCCGGCACCGGCCAGGGCTGGGGTCTGGGCGTGGCCTTCGGCAAGTTCACGATTTCGCGCTGAGCGCAGCGCATGATCGGCGCGTCGCTGACTGGATCGCTAACGCGCCGTGGCTGCGCGCTGAACTGGCGCCGCGGCGCGCGTTGATCCGCGCCGAGCCAGCCCGATCTAGCCCGGGTGGCCGGGCGAAACGCCCGGACCCGGCATCCGCATCCAGCGACCGTGCCGACGCGACGACGACGCGAGGAACCCGCCAATGCCGCATCCGCTGAAACGAAAATTCTTCGCCCTGACCGCCTCGCTGGCGGCGCTGCTGGGCACGCCGCTGCACGCGCAGGATCTTGCGCAAGGCTGGCAGCCGCGCAGCGGCGATGGCTGGGTGGACGTGTGGCTGGGCGACATCAACCGCTACGGCGCGCGCTATCGCGAGCCGTTCGTGGATGAGATGGTGCGTTACTACGGCGCGCCGCGCGAACTGGTCGGCGAACTGCTCGACCGCCGCCGCTGGACGCCGGGCGATGTCTACTACGCCTGCGCCATCGCCCAGGTGCTGGGCCGGCCGTGCCGCTACGTCGTCGACGAGTGGGATCGCGACCACGCCGAAGGCTGGGGCGCGGTCGCGCAGCGGCTCGGGATCAAGCCCGGCTCGGCCGATTTCCACAAGCTCAAGCGCGGCTTCGTGCCGACTTACGACCGTTGGGGCCGGCCGATCCTGATCGACAGCGAGTTGCGCCGCGATTACCCCAACCGCCCGTTCCGCGACGTGGAAACGCCGGCGCCGGCGAAGGCCAGGGACGCCAAGGCCGGCGACAAGGGCAAGCCGGGGAAGGCGGCCGGCAAGGCCGCGCCGGCCAAGGCGCAGGGCGGCAAGCATCCGCCCGCGCAGGGCGGCAAAGGGCAGGGCAAGGGCTGAGCCGCTCTGCGGCGTCATCGGCCGCGGTTCGCGCTCGCCGCGGCCTGGGTCTTTGGCCGAAGCGCGAGGCGCGGCGGCGCGGCTATCATCGCGGCATGAGCGCTCCGATACTTCCTGCGATTGCCGCCGACAGCATCCGCATCGTCGACTACCACCCGCGCTGGCGCGAGGATTTCGCCCGCCTCAACATCGAATGGCTGGAGCGCTGGTTCGTGGTCGAGCCGATCGACCGCGAAGTGCTCGGCGACCCGCAAACCCATCTGCTCGCCGGCGGCGGCCGCATCCTGTTCGCGATCGACGCCGACGACCGCGCCCTGGGCACGGTCGCGCTGCTGCCGTACCAGGACGGCAGCGTCGAACTGACCAAGATGGCGGTGGCCCCGGAACTGCGCGGCGGCGGCATCGGCCGGCGGCTGATGCAGGGCGCCATCGCGGCCTTCGGGCAGATGGGCGGACGCGAATTGTTCCTGGAATCGAGCACCAAGCTCGCGCCGGCATTGAAGCTGTACGAGAGCGTCGGCTTCCGCCATCGCCCCGCGCCGCGGCCGGGTTCGCACTATCAGCGCGCAGATGTGTACATGGTCTGGGAGCCCGGGAGCGGCGAGTGATCGCGCGGGCGTTGTTCCTGCAGGCGTTTCGGCGGGTACGTATCCGACTGTAGGAGCGGCGCAAGCCGCGACTGCAGGGCCTCAAGCTTGCGCCGCCAGTCGCGGATTCGCGGTCGCGACTTGCGTCGCTCCTACAGGG
>NZ_LXSD01000353.1:2230-22007 GCF_017168095.1 Lysobacter enzymogenes
CAGGGGGTTTGCGGGGATTGCGGGGCGAGCGTGGGTTCAGGCTGCGCGGCGAGCGACGGCGAACGCCCATGGGCTACCTGTAGGAGCGGCGCGAGCCGCGACTGCGGGGTTTCAAGCTTGCGCCGCCAGCCGCGGATTCGCGGTCGCGACTCGCGTCGCTCCTACAGGGGGCGGTCGGGGCTGGCGGGGCGAGGGTGGAGTCAGGCGGGCGTTTCGTCGCCTTGGCGCAGTTGCAGGTCCCACATCTGCGCGTATACGCCGTCCAGCGCCAGCAATTGCGCGTGCGTGCCGCGTTCGAGGATGCGGCCGGCGTCCATCACCAGGATCTGGTCGGCGTCCATCACCGTCGACAGGCGGTGCGCGATCACCAGGGTGGTGCGACCCACCGCCAGGCGGTCGAGTTCGGCCTGGATCGCGCGCTCGGACTTGGAGTCCAGGGCCGAGGTGGCTTCGTCGAAGATCAGGATCGACGGGTTCTTGAGCAGGGCGCGGGCGATCGCCACGCGCTGCTTCTCGCCGCCCGAGAGCTTCAGGCCGCGCTCGCCGACCGGGGTGTCGTAGCCGTCGGGCAGGCCGATGATGAACTCGTGGATGTGCGCCGCGCGCGCCGCCGCCTCGACTTCGGCCTCGCCGGCTTCGGGCCGGCCGTAGCGGATGTTGTAGCCGATGGTGTCGTTGAACAGCACCGTGTCCTGCGGAACGATGCCGATGGCGCCGCGCAGCGACGATTGCGACAGCGCGCGCAGGTCGGTGCCGTCGATCTCGATCGCGCCGGATTCGACGTCGTAGAAGCGGTACAGCAGCCGCGCCAGCGTCGATTTGCCCGAACCCGAGTGGCCGACCACGGCGACGGTGGCGCCGGCGGGGATCTCGAAATCCACGCCGCGCAGGATCTCGCGGCGCGGGTCGTAGCCGAAGCGCACCTCGCGGAAACGCACCGCCGGCCGCGCCGAGGCCAGCGCCGCCGCGCCGGCGCCGTCGCGCACGTCCTGGCGTTCGTCGAGCAGGCCGAACAAGCGCTCCATGTTGGTCAGCGCCTGCTTCACTTCGCGGTACATCATGCCGAGCATGAACAACGGCGCCGACAGCTGCAGCAGATACGCGTTGACCAGGACCAGGTCGCCGACGGTCATGCGGCCTTCGACCACGCCCTGCGCGGCCAGCCACATCATCGCGGTCACGCCCAGCGCCACCACCAGGCTCTGGCCGAGATTGAGCACGGCGAGCGTCTTGATCGACATCACCTGGGCGTTTTCCAGGTGGCGAAGGTTCTCGTCGTAGCGCAGCGCTTCGTGTTCTTCGTTGTTGAAGTACTTGACCGTCTCGTAGTTGAGCAGCGAATCCACCGCGCGCTCGTTGGCGCGGGTGTCGGCCTCGACCGCGGCGCGGTAGTAGCGCGTGCGCCACTCGGTCACCGCCACCGTCCACAGGCCGTAGAGCAGCAAGGTGCCGATCGCGACCGCGGCGAAGCGCCAGTCGTAGATCCACACCAGCACCGCGGTCACCAGGGTCACCTCGATCAGCACCGGCACGATGGTGTAGAGGGTCCAGTCGAGCAGGTCGGAAATCGCGCTGCCGCCGCGTTCGACGTCGCGCGCGACGCCGCCGGTGCGGCGGGCCAGATGGAAGCGCAGGCTCAGCCCGTGCAGATGGCGGAACACCTGCAGCGTGACCTGGCGCGAGGTGCGCGCCATGACCCGCGCGAATACCACCTGGCGCAGTTCGGTGAACAGCGTCACCCCGATCCGCGAGGCGCCATAGGCCAGCAGCAGCCCGACCGGCAGCAGCAAAGGGGTGACTGGCACGTTGAGCCGGTCGATGAGCTGCTTGAGCGCCATCGGCACGTACAGGTTTAGCAGCTTGGCCGCCAGCACCATCAGCAGGGCCAGGGCGATGCGGCCGAGGTAGGGGCGCAGGTAAGGCAGCAGCGAGGCGATCACCGACCAGTCGCCGCGGCGGCCTTCGGCGCGGGCCAGCGGCGCGGCGCCGTCGCGGGCGTCGCCGTCGGCGGGAGGATCGGTCGGCGGCGTGGCGGTCATGCGGTCCTGGCGGGGCGGAGGCGGAACGCGAGCATAGGACCTCCAGCGCGCTTGGGGTCAAGCGGCGGTTCGCGGCGGACGGCGAGCGCTGCGCGGCCGCGCTCGAAAACGTCGTGGCCGGCGTGGCATGCTGGGCGTCCCGCGCGGCCCCGGCGCCCTCGGCGGCGCGCCGGCGCCGGTCGCGCTCACGCAAGGAGTCCGCAGGCATGAATGCCTCCAACGAACGCGCCGTTCCGGTCCGCGCGCACCGTTCCGCCAATATCCTCGTCCGCGCCGCGCTGGCCGCGCTGTGCGTCGCCGCGTTCGCGCCGCCGCTGGCGGCGCAGGGCCTGGTGCGGCCGTTGCCGCCCGGGGTCTCGCCGCAACCGCCGCCGCCGCCGATCCAGGTGTGCTTTCTGCTGGCCGACACCGACGGCATCGAGCTGCGCCGGCAGCCGGCCAACGGCTGCGACCGGCGGGTGTCGCCGGGCGCGACCTACGAGATCGCCGCGGCGCTGGCCGGGCTCGACGCCTCGGTGGTGCGCAACAGCGGCCGCGTGTCCGGCGGCGAGCGACTCGATCAGGCCCTGGCCTATTCCTCGTCCGGCTACTTCCGCGATCTCGACCGCGAGATGGGCTCGGCGCGCATGGGCGAATACCTGAGCCGCTTCAACTACGGCAACGCCGACACCCGCAGCGGCGGCGAGTACTGGAACGGCGGCTCGCTGCAGATTTCGCCGAACGAGCAGATGCGCTTCCTGCAGCGCCTGTTCGACAACCAGTTGCCGGTCTCGCGCCAGGCCGTGGCCGGCGTGCGCGAGAGCCTGCAGCCGCAGGGCTTCATCGTCGCCTCGCGCGGCCGGGTGATCGCGCGCTCCGGCTCGATGAGCGGCGGCGAGCCGCCGATGGTCAAGACCGGCGAGGTCGACACCGGCGCCGAGTCGGTGCGCTGGCAGGTCGGCACGCTGACCCGCGGCTCGCGCACCTTCATCTATGTCAGCTGCGTCACCGGCCCGCTCGGACTGGCGCAGAACGCCGCGGCGATCGTGGCCGACCACGAGTTGCGCAACGCCGGGGTGCAGTGACCGGCTTGCGTTGAGGCGACGGCCGGCGCCTCGGCCGCCGTGCGTTGATGCGGGCGCGTTCGGGGGATGCCGGTGCGTGCGGGCATTTCAATCGGCTGGCGCGGACGCGCTCGGACGTAGGTCGCGCGAACGCGCTAAGACGTAACCTATCCGCTCGCGCGAACGCGCTCCCAGGCCAACCCGAACCGCGCCAGGTACTTGCGCAGCCGGTCGGCATCGTTGCTGCTGGCCTTGCTCGCGCGCGACACCGCGAACAGCTCGCGGCCGGCCTGCGACAGCGTCTTGCTGCGCCGGCATACCGTCAGCACGTCTTCCAGCTGCACGCGGTCGAAGCGGTCGAGTTCGCCGGCCTGCGCGCCGAGCAGTTCGTCCAGCAGCGACGCCGGGCGCGCGCCGTGCCACTGCGCGCGCAGCCGGCCGATCTCCTCCTCGACCAGATCGGCGCGGATGCGCCCGCCCTCGGCCAATGTCGCCAGCCGCATCACCGAGGCGCCCAGATCGCGGAAATTGCCGCTCCAACGCGCCTCGCCGCTGAGGGCGAAGTCGAGGTAACGCGCGCGCGCCTCGCGATTGAAGGTCACCCGTTGGTGGTTCTCGCGCGAGTGCCGCTCCAGTTCGAACTCCAGGTTCGGCTCGATGTCCTCGGCGCGCTCGGCTAGGCCGGGCAGGCGATAGGTCCACAGATTCAGGCGCGCCAGCAGATCGTCGCGAAAACGCCCTTCCAGCACGCTGATCTGCAGGTCGCGGTTGGTGCCGGCGATGAGCTGGAAATCGCTCTCCACCTCCTTGTCGCCGCCGACCGGCAGGAAGCGCTTTTCCTCCAACGCGCGCAGCAGCATCGCCTGTTCGTCCAGGCCCAGCTCGCCGATCTCGTCCAGGAACAGCAGGCCCTGGTGGGCCGAACGCAGCAGCCCGGCGCGGTCGGTCGCCGCGCCGGTGTAGGCGCCCTTGATATGGCCGAACAAGGTGCTCATCGCGCCGTCGCCGCGCAGGGTCGCGCAGTTGACCTCGACGAAGCGGCCGGGCAACTGGTGCTTCTGCTTCTTCAGATCGAACACGCGCCGCGCCAGCTGGCTCTTGCCGGCGCCGGTCGGGCCCATCAGCAGCATCGGCGATTTCGAGCGCGTGGCCACGGTCTCGATCTGCTCGATCATGCGGTTGAACGCCGGGTTGCGCGTGGCGATGCCGCTCTTGAGCAGGTCGCGGTCGTGCAGGCGCTGCTCGGCGAAGCGTTGCGCGATGCGGTCGTAGCGCGACAGGTCGAGGTCGATGACCGCGAAGCTGCCTGGCGAGCGTCCGTCCTGCTTGCGCGGCGGCGCGGTCTGCAGCAGCCGGCCGGGGAACAGCCGGCTTTCGGCCAGCAGGAACCAGCAGATCTGCGAGACGTGGGTGCCGGTGGTGATGTGGACGTAGTAGTCCTCCTCGTCCGGGCGGAACTCGTAGCCGCGGACGAAGTCGTCGAGCACGCCGTAGACCGTCTCGAAGTCCCAGGGGTCGCTGAGGTAGAGGTCGTGGCGACGGATGTCGCTTTCCGGCGAGACCTGGGCGAGGTCGGCGGCGACCTGGCTGGCGAGGCGGTCGAAGCGGCGCTCGTCGGCGAGCAGTTCCAGGCGGTCGAGCAGGAAGTCCTCGTGCATGCCCAGCGACACGGTCGGGCGCCACTTCTCCCAACGGCCGGCGCCGGAGGCGGCGTCGAGCTGGGTACCGAGCATGCCGATGACCACCTGGCGCTTCATGGATTATCCGATCAGATAAATATCGATATCTGAGTATATAAATGGAAAGGAGCGATTGGCGAGGATCGACGGCTAAAAAATAGAAAATTCCTTAATTTTCAGTCGGTTGATGTCGCGAAGAAAAAGTTGGCACGACCATTGCTCTAGTCCAGGCGAGTCCAGAACAAAGGAATGCCCCGATGGCCAACACTTCGCTCTTCGCCTCACTGCGCGGCCGCCTCGCCGCGAAGGCGAGCGCCCGCAACGAGGCCGGCGGCCTGGCGTATGCGCGCCGCCCCGAGTCGGCGCTGGCGCTGTACGCGGCCACCGGTTGCTTGAACGGTACCTACTACGCCAGCGCCGACGAGCAGCTCGACTTCGTGCTCCAGCTCGGCGCCGCGGCCGACCCCGGCTTCGTCGCCAAGACCGCGGTCTACGCCCGCGAGCGCGGCCACATGAAGGACATGCCGGCGCTGCTGCTGGCCAGCCTGAGCCTGCGCGACGGCGAGTCGATGCAGCGCGCGTTCCCGCGCGTGGTCGACAACGGCCGCATGCTGCGCAACTTCGTGCAGATCCTGCGCAGCGGCCGGGTCGGGCGCAAGTCGCTGGGCTCGCGGCCCAAGCGGCTGGTGCGGCAGTGGATCGAGAACGCTTCGGTCGAGCAACTGCTGGCCGCGGCGATCGGCAACGATCCCTCGCTGGCGGACGTGATCAAGATGGTCCGGCCGAAGCCGGCCGACGCGCAGCGCGCCGCGCTGTACGCCTGGCTGATCGGCAAGCCGTGCGAGGAAAGCGCGTTGCCGGCGCTGGTGCGCGAGTACGAGGCGTTCAAGCGCGATCGCCGCGGCCCGCTGCCGAAGCTGCCGTTCCAGTACTTCGCTTCGCTGCCGCTGGAGGCGGCGCAATGGGGCGAGCTGGCGCGCAACGTGTCCTGGCAGACGCTGCGCATGAACCTCAACACCTTCCAGCGTCATGGGGTGTTCGAGGATCCGGGCCGGGTCGCCGAGGTCGCGGCGCGTTTGCGCGACGAGCGCGCCATCGCCAAGGCGCGCGCGTTCCCGTACCAGTTGATGAGCGCGTACAACGCCGGCGACGGATTGCCGGCGCCGATCCTGGAGGCCTTGCAGGACGCGATGGAGATCGCGACCCGGCAGGTGCCGGCGCTGGACGGCGAGGTGGTGGTGGCGGTGGACGTGTCGGGTTCGATGAGCGCGCCGGTCACCGGCTATCGCAAGGGCGCGACCAGCAAGGTGCGCTGCGTGGATGTGGCGGCGTTGATCGCCGCGTGCATCCAGCGCAAGCACCCGGGCGCGCGCGTGCTGCCGTTCGACACCTCGGTGCGTTCGCTGCGCCTGAACCCGCGCGACAGCGTCATGACCCAGGCCGCGCAGCTGGCCGCCTTGTGCGGCGGCGGCACCTCGGTCAGCGCGCCGTTCGCGGCCTTGAACCGCGAACGGGCCAAGGTCGACCTGGTGGTGTTGGTGTCGGACAACGAGAGTTGGCGCGACACCCGCCAGGGCGGCGCGACCGCGACCATGCGCGAGTGGGCGCAGATCAAGGCGCGCAACCCGAACGCGCGGCTGGTCTGCATCGACCTGCAGCCGGTGGCGACCGCGCAGACGGTGGAGTCGGCCGACGTGCTGCACGTCGGCGGCTTCAGCGACGCGGTGTTCGAGCTGATCGCGGTGTTCGCGGCGCAGGGCGGCGACAGCGCGCGCTGGGCCGAGCGGATCGGTTCGATCGCGCTGTGAGTCCTGGCGATTGAATCAGCAACAGGCGGCGACAAGGAACGTCGCCGCCGCGGCGCAGGGACGCGCCGCGACGCGGATGCACGGAGCGCATCCGCGCGGCGGGCCAGGACGGCCCGCCGGCCGCACGCGCCAGGGAGGTGCGAGGCGGCGCAGGGAAGACGCCGGCGGGCAATGGTGCCCGCCGGCCCAGGTTGGACGGCCGATGCATCGCGAATGCTGGCGGAACTACACCACTGATAATGGTCCAGGTCGCGGGTTCGAATCCCGCCCGCCGCGAGGCGGTAGCTCAGTTGGAGAGAGCGGGAAACGTTCCGTCGCCACTGGTCTCGATGCTTCGGTTTTTGATTGTTTCGAATGTTCTACGCGGTCGTCCGGCGAATGCCGGTGGAACTACATCCAAGCCTGAAGTCGCAGGTTCGACTCCTGCCCGTCGCGGACTGTATCGACGGTAGCTCAGTGGGAGAGCACAGGAAAACCGTTCCACCTCACCTAGTCGCAGGACGGCCGCACCTTTTTGACGCCTCGCGCGGCGAATGCGCGGCGGACTACATAGACTTCATACGTTTAGAGGTGTCCGCCACACCCTTGTTTCCGCGCGGAGCGTCTTTTATTTACGCCGCATCCGCGGCCCGGCGCACGCGCCGGCCGCGAGCTCCAGTTTTACCAATTCGACTTCCACCGGCTCGATCGAGCCACGGGCACGAAGCCCGATCCGCAGGAGCAACACCGATGAACGCCAACGCCAACTACGACGTCATCCACGACCACGGCTCGGTGCCGATCAAGCACTGGACCCGCGGCGTGCCGCTGGAAGACGAAGCGCGCCGCCAGCTGCAGAACATCGCCAAGCTGCCGTTCGTGCACCGCTGGATCGCGGTGATGCCCGACGTGCACCTGGGCAAGGGCGCGACCGTGGGCTCGGTGGTGCCGACCCTGGGCGCGATCGTGCCGGCCGCGGTCGGCGTGGACATCGGCTGCGGCATGATCGCGGTGCGCACCACGCTGACGGCGAGCGACCTGCCGGACCAGCTCGGCCCGTTGCGCGCGGCGATCGAGAAGGCCGTGCCGCACGGCCGCACCGTCGGCCGCGGCGTGCGCGACAAGGGCGCCTGGGCCAACCCGCCGGCGGCGTCGCTGCAGGCGTGGGAGCGCTTGCACGACGGCTTCGACCGCATCGTCGCCAAGCATCCCAAGCTCGAGCGCAGCAATCACTTGAGCCACCTGGGCACCTTGGGCACCGGCAACCACTTCGTCGAAGTCTGCCTGGACGAGGCGCAGCGCGTGTGGTTCATGCTGCACTCGGGTTCGCGCGGCGTCGGCAACGCCATCGGCAGTCACTTCATCGAGCTGGCCAAGCAGGACATGCGCCGCTGGATGATCAACCTGCCGGATCAGGATCTCGCCTACCTGCCGGAAGGCAGCGAGCACTACGCCGACTACGTGTTCGCGGTGGAGTGGGCGCAGCAGTTCGCGCGCAACAACCGCGAGATCATGATGCGGCACGTCGTGGACGCGGCGCGCAAGGTCATCGCCAAGCCGTTCGAAGCGCAGGCCGAGGCGGTCAACTGCCATCACAACTACGTCAACCGCGAGCATCACTTCGGCAAGGACGTGCTGGTGACGCGCAAGGGCGCGGTGAGCGCGCGCAAGGGCGAGCTAGGCATCATCCCGGGCAGCATGGGCGCCAAGAGCTTCATCGTGCGCGGCCTGGGCAACGCCGACAGCTTCCACAGCTGCAGCCACGGCGCCGGCCGCGTGATGAGCCGCACCGAGGCGAAGAAGCGCATCAGCCTGGAAGAGCACGCCCGCGCCACCGCGCACGTGGAATGCCGCAAGGACGCCGAGGTGGTCGACGAGTCGCCGGCCGCGTACAAGCCGATCGACGCGGTCATGGCCGCGCAGAGCGACTTGGTCGAGATCGTGCACACCCTGCGCCAGGTCGTGTGCGTGAAGGGCTGAGCGCGGCGCGATGACGATGACCAAAACCAAAACCAAAACGAAAATCATGGGCGGCCAGGCGCCGCCCCACTGACAGGAAAAGCGAAGGACGGCCGAGACCGTCCAAGCGAGCGCAATCATGGACAAGAAAATGGAATTGATCGAAATCAGCGGCGCGAGCGGCGGCGGCCAGCTGCTGCGCACGGCGCTGGCGCTGAGCCTGTGCACCGGCACCGCGTTCGAGATGCAGCACATCCGCGTCAAGCGCAAGCGCCCGGGCCTGATGCGCCAGCACCTCACCGCGGTCGGCGCGGCCGCGCAGGTCGGCCGCGCCTACGTCGACGGCGCCCAGCTCGGCGCGACCACGCTGCGCTTCGTGCCGGGCCAGGTGCAGCCGGGCCGCTACCGTTTCTCCATCGGCACCGCCGGCTCGGCGACGCTGGTGTTGCAGACCGTGCTGCCGGCGCTGTGGTCGTGCGATGCGGCTTCGGAAATCAGCGTCGAAGGCGGCACCCACAATCCGCTCGCGCCGAGCGCGGACTTCCTCGCCGACTGCTATTTGCCGGCGCTGCGCCGTTTCGGCGTGGAGACCTCGTTCGCGCTGCACCGCCACGGTTTCTTTCCGGCCGGCGGCGGCAGCGTGCAGCTGCGCATCGGCGCGGGCGCGGGCTTGCGCGAGGCGAGGTTCGACCAGCGCGATCCTGCGCCGCGACTGGAGGCGACCGCGCTGCTGGCGTCGCTGGCCGATTCGATCGGCCAGCGCGAACTGCAAGCGCTGGCCGAGCAGTTGAAGCTGCGTCCCGACGCCTTGCACCTGCGCCGCGCGCCGACCGCGCAAAGCCCGGCCAATGTGCTGATGCTGCGGGTCGGCGGCGAGGGCCAGCACACCGAGCTGTTCGACGCGCTCGGCGAGCGCGGCGTCGGCGCCGAGCAGGTCGCGGCCGGCCTGGCGCGGCGCGTGTCCGAATACCTGAGTTCGGATGCGGCGGTCGGCGAGCACCTGTCGGACCAGTTGCTGTTGCCGATGGCGCTGGCCGGCGGCGGCGAGTTCACCACCGCCTTCGTCAGCGATCATCTGTCCAGCAATGCGCGCCTGATCGAGAAGTTCCTGCCGGTCGAGATCGACTGGACGCAGCAGGGCAAGCGTTGCTGGCGGGTGACGGTGCGGTCCTAAGCGACCTTCGGGATTCGCACAAACCCCAAGCCGCGCGGTCGAGCCGCGCGGCTTTTCGTTTCGCGCAAGACCGCTGCCTCAGTAATTGGCCGGATTCGAACTGAAGCTCACCGGCACGGTCACGCTGACGCAGCCGCCGACCGGCAGCACCACGTTGGCGACGCTGACCGCGTTGCCGCCGGCCGCGCCGCCGCTGGCCGGGCAGGTGCCCGGGGTGGCGCCGCTGCCGACGCAGCTCCACGGGCCGCTCAGGGTCACGCCGGCCGGCAGGGTGTCGGCGATGGTGGCGCCATTGGCCGGGTCCGGGCCGTTCTGGTTGCAGGCGGTGAGCACATAGCTGGCGGTGCCGCCGGGCGTGTAGGTGCCGCTGCTGTCGGTCTTGGTGATGCGCAGGCTCACCGACGGCCTGACCACCGGGGTGCTGGTCGGGGTCGAATCGGGGCAGGGCGTGGCCAGGGTGCAGTTGGGATCGCCGCCGCCGGCCACCTGCGCGGTGTTGATCAGCGGGCCGGTCGCGGCGAAGGCGACGTTGACGACGAAGGCGAAACTCGAGCTGCCGGCCGCGGCGATGGCCGTCGTGCTCTGGCAGGTGAGAGTGTTGGACGCCGCGGTGCAGGCCCAGTTGGCTGCGTTGGCGCCGCTCAGCGCGACCGCGCCGTCGGGCACGCTGAGCCCGGCCGGCAGCGCGTCGGTGACGGTGAGCTGACCGACCGTGGCGATGTTGCCGGCGTTGCCGACCGTGATGGTGTAGGTGCCGGTGCTGCCGGCGGTGAAGCTGGCCGGGGTCGCGGTCTTGTCCACCGACAGGTTCACGCAGTCCACCGCGAAGTTCGCGCTGGAGCTGTTGTTGGTGGGATTGATGTCGCCGAAGCGGTCGGTGGTGGAGAACGCGACGGTCGCGGTGTTGGTCACCGTGGCGTTGCAGGCCGCGTTGTTGGCGACCGTGCCGGTCACGGTGAAGGTCAGGGTGCCGCCGGGCAGCATCGAATAGCCGCCGGCGATGGCGAGGTTGCCGGTGCCGGTGGCCGAGGGGCAGGTCGAACCGGCGCTGGCGGCGCAGGTCCAGCTCACGCCGGTGACCTGGGCCGGGAAGGTGTCGGCGATGTCGGCCGCGTCGGTGCCGGGGATGGTCGGCGCCTGGTTGCCGGCCACGACCGGATTGATGTCGTTGTTGCTGACCACCAGGGTGTAGGTGACCGGCTGGCCGCGGCGGATGCGCGCGGCCGACACGGTCTTGACGATGCCCACGTCGGCCGGCACCGAGGCCAGCACGTTGCGGACTTCGTGGATGTTGTTGAGCCCGCCGGTGGAGGCGGCGTAGCCCATGCGCAGGTTGGCCGGCGCGGTGTAGTTGAAGTTGATGTTGTTGAACAGCGTGGTCTGGGTGCCGCCGGTCGGGCCCTGCGAGACGGTCACGGTGTAGCCGGGCTGGGGCGTGTTCGGGATCAGCGCGACCATTAGATGATTGCTGGCCGGACGGGTGGTGGCGCCGGGCGAGTCGATGCCGCCGCCGCCGACCGAGGCGCCGGCCAGCCAGCGGTTGCTGTCGCTGGTCGGGCCGCGCAGGACCAGCCGGTCGGCCTGGCTGCCGGGGCTGCCGCTGCCGTTCGGGCAGCCGCCGCTGACGCCGGGCAACTGGCCGGAAAAGTTGCCGAACTCGTCCAGGCCGATGCCGAGGTAGGCGCCGTTGCCGTAGCAATAGCCCAGCGAGCCGCCGGGCTGGGCGCCGGCCATGGTGCCGGTGGCGTCGTAGAGGAAGAAGGCGGTGCCGTCGGCGCCGTTGCCGCCCCAGTTGACGTAGTCGAACTCGACCGTGACGCCCTGCGAGGACGGGAACGAGCCGCCGGTGTACAGGGCCAGGCCCTGCTGATTGTTCTGCGCCGTGGTCAAGCGCAGCCAGCCGCTGCCGTTGGCGTCGTTGACGTTGTTGGGAATGGCGCCGTAGCCGCCGGTGAGGATGCCGCTGTCGTCGGTGCCGGCGTTGTTGGTGCCGGTGATGGTCCAGCCCGGTTCGGTGTTGCTGCGGAAGGTCGAGGAGACCTTGAACTGGGCCTGCGCGGCCGGCGCGCACAGCAACGCCAGCGCGGCCAGCGGGACAGCGAAGCGCAAGGCAGCGTGGCGCGAACGGCGTTCGAGTCTGTGCATAGCGTAGCGGCGGTAGGCCGACGTCCCCCTTGGGCGCGTCCAGGCGCAGCTTGAAGCTGTGCTCAGCGACATGAAAGACACGTAAAAACGGCGTCCGCAGCGCTTCCAGCATGCCGATTAGCAGAGACAGTCGCAGTTTTACGCGGATTCAATGCGCATCTATTGCATGCGGCCGGGGCGTGTTGCGCCGATCGAGGCGGCTTGCGATCGCCACGGCGGCGCAGCGGCCGGGGGGGCGCATCGCGGATCGGCCCCGGCTGGCGGGCCGCAGCGGCGACCCGCGAACCCGGCGGCGCGGCGCCCGGGCCGTCCAGCCGCCGCCACCCGAGGCCTTACAATGGCCGCAATGAACGCCGTTTCCCCGCCCGCCGCCGTCTCCCCCGCCATCGCCGCGTCGCAGGTGCGCCTGTCGGTGGCGCCGATGATGGATCGGATCGATGTTTGGAAATACTCGCCTTAGATCAATCGCATAGCGCGGTTTCTGTTTGCCGTGTAGCACTCACGCAGCACCCTGCACCCTGGACCAGTCGTCTCGCGCGCGGCGCGCGCGCTCGTCGATCAGATTGGCCAGTTCCTGCGCCGAGACCAGCCAGGGCGATTTCTGAGACCCCAATCGGAACGCCGGCACGGGCAGCTGCTGGCGCCGCGCAGCGTTCTTCGCTTCTTCGGGGCTCATGCCGAAGTGGTGCGCGCACCGTTCAACCGGGATGTGTCCGGTGCCGAACTCGGCGAGTAGCAGGAATAGCGTTCGCGACTCATGCTCGACCACAACCTGACTGCCGCCGTCTGCCGCGCGACGAGCCCGAAGGGATCTGCTCATGCTGCTTGCTCCTGCTGCTGCAGTCGGGCCGTATCCGTAAGCCCAAGGTGGTGAAGGTCGACCGCGTCGGCCGCGGTCAGGAGCCGCGCGCGCATCGCGCGCAGGCCGGCCGCGATCTCGGCGCGGCTGTAGGTGGCGGGGAACGTGCGCTGTTCCAGCAGCACGCGGCCGGGGATGCAACGGCGGAACAGGCGCCAGGTCGCGGCGTCGCCGGCGGCCGGCTGGACGCGGCCCCATGCGAAGCGCCGGCCCTTCGCCGGCTCGCGGCGCTCGGTCAGGTGGCGGGCCTTCATGCCGCGGCCTCGTTGGCGGTGGCGTGCGGAGGGAGCGGGCACCAGTCTGGCGGCTGCGGGAGCTTGCCGTTTTCGGGCTGGCGGAAGTGGTTCGGGAGCTGCTTGAAGCCCATCGCCTTGCACTCGAGGTGCCCGTAATGCACCTCGCCGTGCGGGCAGTTGGCGCAAGCGACGATTGGGATGCATCGGATCACGGCGTCACCTGACCGAGATCAGGGTTTCGATGCTCTTTTCCGTGGCAGCCGTAGCACAGCCAACGAACTTGAAGTGGCTTGCTATAGTCGTCGTGGTGCCCCGTGAGTCTCTTTCGGTGTCCGCAGGACTCACATAGGTCCGGCTTCGTCAAATCGCCGCGTTTTACTGCGTTGTTAACAGCAGATCTGGCTGCGACTTTTACAGGGTCTATGCTCCTTTTCCGCGCGCTTGCTGCCCGCTCGCGTGACCGATACTTCTCGGGATCTGCGAGTCGAGCGCGGCGCATGTACTCCGCATTGCTTTGGCGTGCACTGTCGCGATCTCGGGTCCTTATCGAACCTTCCTGGTGACAGGATCTGCACTGCGAGGAGATTCCTGACGCAGTTTTGCCGTCCACATAGAACTCGCTTTCCGGCCGGTATATGGCGCAGCGACCGCACTTCCAATAGTTAACCCCCTCCAACACCACCGGACGCTTGCGGCGCTTGCCATTCGTGGCGAGCGTTTTGGAGCGCTTGGCCACCATCTCGGTCGGCATCTTCTTACCTTTGGGCCAAGGCATTAGATCCTCCTGAAGGAAACTACCCAGACGAATGCATTCTGTTCCCAGCTGCCGGCGCCGTTGAGCGATTCCCACAGGCGTGCGAAGGCGGAGCGGGCATCGCCGTGCACCGCGCCGTCGTCGTGACGCCAGCCGCTGTGGCCGATGCCGCGGCCGTCGTGGAAATGGGCGCCTTCCGCTCTCGCGTCGGCCTCGCTGATCGCCTGCAGCCGCTCGATGCGCACGCCGGTGACCTCCAGCGAAATGCGGGAGGCCCAGCGCGGCATAAAGCGGCCGTGCCTATAGCGTCCCGGCTTCGCGGACCCGGGCGTGGATCCGAACTCGTACCAGTCTTTCGTGCTGTTGCGCGTGCCGCACGCCTCGTACTGCACCGGGCACCACGGCGAGTTATAGCCAGCGGCCAGGCACGCGTCGGCGATGCCATTCGGAGACAGGTTGTCGAGTTGATGTGGCGCGCGCCATGCCTCGCGCACCCACAGCCGGTCGCCGGCCCGACCGTAGGGGCAGAGGTCGAGCAACTCGCCCAGCGCCGCCGGCGCGCCGTCGTCGTAGTATTGGTAGCCCCAGGACATCGGGTCGTCGTTGCGGCCGGAATAGCGGTCGTCGCCCTCGGCCGAGCGCAGGTCGACCAGCGGATGGCCCTTCGGCGGTTTCACTTGGCGCCGGGTCTGGGTCTTGCTGCCGTCGAGCAGCGCGCGCACCATCGGTGCACTGAACAGGATAGGGAGATCACGCATGGAAATGACCCTTGGGGAAACGGGCCTTGACTGGGGGAGCATCGCCGAATGGATAGCGATTGCTGTGAACCTGATTCTTGGCGCGAGTGTGTTCGTGCTGGGCCACCGCACGCATCAGTTGACTGAACAAGCGACCGCTCGAGATTCCAAGGCGCAGTCCGATCAAGACACGCAGCAACTGAGAGAAGGGCGTTTGCTGCTTGTGCTTTTCAGGCCCGAAGTTGGCCTTTTCAGAATGCGGCTGGAAGAGGCAGCCAAATTTGTAACACCGGGAGAGGCCTTGGACGAATTTTCCAAGGCCGTTGATCCAGCATTTATTGGGATAGTGAATGGGCTTGCGTTGACCTCGATCTTCAGCAAACAGCATCGACTTCATATCCTGCCAGACGCCCAGGCTGTCGCGCTTGTCGGGATTGCTGGCAACATTCTGCCCCTTCGCGAGATGATGAATATTGTTGTCGCGCAGGAGGGAGATGTGCGTAAAAAGGCAGGCGCGAAATTCCACGAAGAACTCGTGAGCATGATTCGACGAGCGAAGAACGTCGAAGAATTTTGCGAGGCCGCCAAGCATTCGTTCAAAGCGGAGAAGCGATAGCCTTTGATCAGTTGAATGGCTTTTTTCGCAGGCCTTCATGCCAAGTCCTCCAGCAGCGCGCGCACTAAAGCTTTAGCCAGTCGACAGGGGACCGCATTCCCGATCTGCTTGGTGATCTCTGTGGAATTTCCGGCGAAGTCGTAGATCTCGCCTTCGTCGTCGAAGGACATGGCGCGCGCCAGCTCGCGCCAGATCAACATGCGGTAGTTGATATCGATCCGGACGTCGCCGCGATCGCACTCGACGCTGACGACGGCGGGCTCGGCGAGGCCGGTGTTTTGCTTGCTGACCACGGTCCCAATCGGCGCCGTCTCCGCGCCGCGGATCCAGCCCGCCGAGCCGGTTTGATCGGTCTGGATCATCACCGCCTCGGCCAGGCCGAACCGGCCCTTCGTCGTGATCGCTGGCAGCGCCTTCGACGCCGGCGAGGCGGTAAGGCCGCTCCCGCCGCCGTAGTAGGGCGCCACCAGGGGCTCGGCGAGGTAGCCGGCGCCGCGGCCGGTCGCCGTCGGCGCCGGTTCGCTGGCCGGCGTCGCGGTGCGGCCGCGCTCGCCGTTGCAGCGGTTGACGATGATCGGCTCGATCAGTTGCGGGCGGGCGTTGCCCGGCCGGCGCGTGCTGCTGCCGCCGCCGGTGGTGATCGCCATCGTTGGCCGGTCGGTGGGCCGCGCCGCGGCCTCGCCGTGGACGCCCATCAGAAGCGGGGTGAAGAAGTGCGGCCGCGCGCCGTTGCCGCCGCCGACGATGGTCGGCACCGGCTCGGTGGTCGGCCTGGCGGCGGCGCCGCTGGCCGTCGCCATGACCAGGCCGCCGGGGCGCGCGCCGGGGCGCGGCACCAGCGACGCCGCCGGGACCACCAGCACGGGCTCCCTGCCGTCGATCAGGGCTTGCAGCGCGTCGAGGTAGGGCTGCGGCCACCCGTAGCGGTCGGCTCCTGCCAGGATGCGCCGCAGCGTCTTCTCGGCCAGGGGCTTGCGCCGGGTGAAGATGCTGGAGCCGCGCAGGTTCCAATCGATGATCTCGGCCGCGGCGCGCCAGCGGTTCCGGCTGCCGAGCAGATCGGCGACGCCGTGCTCGGCGTGGGTAGGCTCCGGCCAGCGCAGGCGGCGGCCGTCGCTGGTGGCGATCAGGATGAAGCGGCGCCGGGTCGTGGGGTCGCCGTAGTCCGCCGCGCACAAAGTCCGGTATTCGATCCGGCGGAAGCCGATAGCCTTCAACGCCGCCAGCCACGCCCGGAAATACTCACCCTTGCGCGACGGGATCGGCCGGCCGGTGACCAAGCTGCACGGCCCCCAGTCCACGAACTCCGGCACGTTCTCGATCAGCAGGCGCTTCACCCGCAGCTCGGTGCACCAGCGAACGACGTGCCAGGGGTCCATGCGCTGCTGATCGTTGACCGGCCGGCCGCCGCGCGCGCGGCTGTGGAAGACGCACGACGGCGCCGCCATCAGCAGATCCAGGGCGCCGCCCGGCACCTTCTCCAGCGGCCGCACCGTCTCCAGATCCGCGCAGTGGATTTGTTCGGCGTGCGCGGGGTGGTTGCGCTTGTTGGTCTCGATGGCGACCGGCCAGTGATTGACGCCCACCAGGTCCAGGGAGTGCCCGAGGCTGGTGATCGCGCGACTCGCGCCGGTGCTGAAGCCGCCGGCGCCGCAGAAGAGATCGGCGACGCGGATTCGGCGCGCGCCGACCGCGATGGGCGTCCCGGGCGGGATCAGGGAAAAGGAGCCGTCAGCCATCGGCGCGCGCTCCGGCGGCGTCCACGAAACACTCGCGCTCGATGCTCAGCCACCCGCGCGCAGCCCCTTCTTTGATGGCCGCGCGCAGCTTCGCGGCGGCTTGGAACGCGGCGTTCTCGCTGTCGCCTGGGTCAAGCTCATGCCGGATGCGAAAGCCACCGTCGCGCACGAAATGCACAGGCACGGGCACGGTGTGCTCGCTGTTGTGGTATCCCGGCTTCAACTCGGTGTAGACGCCCGCGCGTTGCAAGTCGGGCGTGTAGCCGGCATTGTCCGGCGCCCACCACAGCAAGGGGCCGCCGAGCCACTGGCGCTTGAAGCTGGCGAGGTAGTAACCCTTCGCCTGATCTCTTGCCGCTTCCTGGGGCTTGGGCGGGGTGGTGGGCGATGGACGGATCACGTTCTCCCCAGCATCCGTTAGCGTGTAGACGTAGCCGTAGCGTCCCGCGCGCGCCTTGCTCAAATAGCCAAAGGCGACCAGGCCGTCCAACTTTGGACGCGGCAGGTCGGTCTCGCCGCAGTCGGCAGTGGTCTCATCGAAGCGCTCAAGGGCTTTCACGACGTCGCCAGCTTCCACCACCGCCCTCTGCGCGCCCTCCGGCGCTGCAGTGTCGATCTCGCGGGCGCGCTGTAGCAGGCGCTCGGTGTTCGCCCAATGGGACGTAACGCCGTCCAAGTCGGTGTACTCGCGAAATGCCTGCGCAATCGCGCGATCCGAGGGGCGCTCAGTCATGGCGGCTGCTCCACATCTTGTGTTCGTCCCAGCCGCCATCTGCCTGCGCGGCATCGAAATCGCGGTCGGCCTGCCTATGCAGGTACGCCGCGTGCTGGCCGGTGCTCCGCTCCTGGTGGCTGGCCTTGCAGCTCTTGGAGCAGAAGCGCGCCCAGCCGCGGCGCACGTCGGCCGCGCGGGCGGTGAACGGCTTGCTGCAGTTCTCGCAGGTGCGCTCAGCCATTCCCGCCGCCCTCCCGGCCCAGGGCTGCGGCGAGGGCGTTGCGAGCCGTTTCGCGCCAGTTCCGACGCAGGTGATCGTCGTGTTTGCTCGGGAACATCACGGCCAAAGCCCGCTCCACCATCGCCTCATCGACCTCCACCGCCGGCGCAGCGGGCGCGGCGGCGAGCGTGGCCGTGACCCGCGCATCGATCGCCGCCACGATCCCCTCGGCGACTGCCTTGTGCTGCAGCAGGTAATCCATCGCCGGCACGAATTGGCCCAGTAGGTGCGGCGTGCCGTTGATTACGATAGCTTCGACCGGCCGCCGATCGAACGGGCTGATCGAGAGCACGGCGCAGCCCCAGTTCTTGCAGTCGGGGCCCTGGCTTTTGCTGCCGTCCGGCTCGATGAATCGGATGGCGTAGCGGTCGAGAGCGGTCATTCGAAGTCCTTCGGCGTGCCTCGCACGCGCAGGTAGAGGCGGCGCCACCAGGGCGCGCGCGGGTAGTAGGGGAGGGCGCACAGCAGCACTATGGCGACGCGCAGGCGCACGATCTCGTCGGCGGCCGCAACGAGCTGATCGCGCAGCACGTCCTTGCGCGGCTGGCGCATGCGGCGTGGCTCTCGCGGGAATAGGTCAGGCATAGCCCGTCCCTCCGAATGGTGGCCGGCCGCGCCTGCTGATATCGTCTATCGGACTAGGGAAGTTGCCGAGTTGCTCATGGAACGCAAAGCAGTGTTGACCGCTAGCGAAGCATTTTGGCTGGCCGGACTTTCGTGCGCCTCCGGCGTTGTCATTTACCTGATCGCTACCGAGGGATTTGGAGCGTTCGGCAAGGCAATCTGGAGTGAAGAAGCGTCGGGCTGGGCGGCCGCGATCGGAACAATCTTCGCGGCCGTCATTGCATTGAGACTTGGCCTTGCCGCAGAGCTTAGGATCGACGCCGACCAGGAGCGCAGAAGGCGTGCAGCGGCGAAGTTGTTCCTCCCGAACTTCGTTCAGGCCGTGGCGCTCGTTCAGCGTGTTCTTTACGGTTCGGCTCGCTGGGAAGCGGATTCCTCTTCTGTCGCTGGCATGAAGATGCGCGGCGATTTGCTGACACTGCCCAAGCTGATCCCGCCCGAGCTGGGTCAGATGGTGATTGAGCTTGATGAAGATTCGGCATCTTGGGTGAATCTGGCCGGTGGCGCTCAGGCCGTTCTGATTCGACAGCTCAATGACCTTACGTTGAGCATGGGTGAGGAGCTTCCAGATAAAGTGATTGCAGTAGCCAAGGGGTTCGAGCCGGCGCTGAAAAAAGCGGCGGAATTGATGCACACCACCGTTTATGGCGCAGGTTTGCCTTTCCCGTGGGATAGTCCAAAGACTTAGCCGACGCATGTCTGCCGCCTAGTCCGGCATGCAGCTACGACGCGGTCGCAGTCAGCCACATCGAACATCGCGATATGGCAGTCACGCTTGCGGATGCCCAGCGCGCCGGCCAGCCAGGCGTAGGCCTCGGAGCGCCTCATGCCGCCTTCTTCCCGCCACAATGGGTCGAACGCTGCGTGCGCGGCCTGCTTGGCGGCGCGCAGTTGAGCGTTGGCGAGGCGGCCGAGCGGGACGGCATCTGAGTGCTCATGGCACCCGACGTAGGCGTCGCACGGCGCGCAGTGCCAGATCTGCTTGTAGGCAAGATCCGGCCGGCGAGGGTAGATCTCCGCACCGGAGACGAGTTCGGCCGGCTGGCCGCAGTAGTCGCAGAAGACGATCCGCATGTGGGTTTCCAGAAGCGGCCAGCGGCATCGCGCGGCTGGCTCATCGTGTTGAGGGGGACGTAGCGGGCTCTGGCCGCATCGCGCGCGGCGGCGCGCGCGCAGTCTTTGCAGACGCCGAGCAGGCCGTCGCGGCTGCGGCCGGGCCGGCGGTCGGGGTAGTACTCCGACGCCGACTTCCACAGCTCGCAGCGCGCGCAGACCTTCACCAGCGGCACCGCTGGGTTACGAACGGGATGTCGTCGTCGGCGAAGTCATCGCCGAAGTCATTGGTGCGGCCGGCGGGCGGCGCCGATCGCGCCCCCTCGCGAGAGCGGGCC
>NZ_LXSD01000354.1:0-2411 GCF_017168095.1 Lysobacter enzymogenes
CCGCGCGCTGGGCAAGGCCCGCGGCGGCGCGTGACCGCCGGCGCGCGCGGGCCGTGCCCGCGGTCGCAGGCCGATTCGCCATTGCGCGACCCGGGTCGCGTTTTTCCTGTCCGCCGCTGGCCGCCGGTCGCGGGCGGTGTCACAAAGGCCTTCTAGACTCGAACGCGCGTCCTGGGGAGGGCGCGTCTTCCCCCGCCGATGCGCCGCCGCGTTCCGCACGCGGCCGCCCGGCGTCATCCACAAGGAGCCGTTTGATGCGCAAGTCAGTTTCTGGCTGTTCCCTCGCTGTGTCCGCGCGCGCCGAGTCCGTGCGCAATGTTTGCGCGCGCCGCGCCGGCGTCCTCTCGCTGGCGATCGCCGCGCTGCTGCCGTCGATGGCGTCGGCGGCGGTGTTCGTCAACGAATTCCATTACGACGACGCCACCGCCTCCGGCGACGTCGGCGAGCGCATCGAGGTCGTGGCCACCGCCGGCGAGACCCTCAGCGACTACCGCATCGTGCTGTACAACGGCGCCACGCCGTCGGCGGCGGTGCAGTACGACAGCGACCCGGTCCCGGCCGGCAGCCTGGTGACCTGCGGCGGCACGGTGCGCATCGCCACCGTGAGCTACCCCACCAACGGCCTGCAGAACGGCCCCAACGACGGCTTCGCCCTGGTCGACGACGCCGGCAACGTGGTCCAGTTCCTGAGCTATGAAGGCCAGATCACCGCCAGCGGCGGCGCCGCCTCGGGCAAGACCAGCGTCAACCTGCCGGTGTCCGAATCCGGTTCGACCGCCGCCGGCACCTCGCTGCAGCTGTCGGGCAACGGCAGCCAGTATTCGAACTTCGGCTGGCAGAACTCCGCCGCCGAGACCTTCGGCGCCTGCAACAACGGCCAGACCTTCAGCGGCGCGCCGGCCAACACGCCGCCGAGCGTGACCTCGACCGTTCCCGCCGCCGGCGCCACCACCTTCCCGGCCGCCGGCGATCTGTCGGTCGTCTTCAGCGAAGCGGTGAACCTGGCCGCCGGCGCGCTGACCCTGCAGTGCGCGACCTCCGGCGCGGTGGCGCTGACCTACCCTGCCAGCGGCACCAGCGTCACCGCCTCCACCGGCACCGCGCTGCACGCCGGCGAGGCCTGCACCTTCACCGTGGTGGCGAGCAAGGTCAGCGACAGCGGCGGGCTCGCGCCGGCCGCCAACACCGTGGTCAACTTCAACGTCGCCGGCGGCGGCGGCACGCCGACGGGCTACTACAGCCACGTCAACACCTCCAGCGCCAGCCAGCTGCGCTGCTCGCTGCACGAGACGATCAAGGGCCACACGGTCTATCCGTACAGCGGCGGCACCACCAACACCTGGAGCATCCTGGAGATCGCCGACGAGGATCCCAACAACTCCGGCCGCATCCTCGACGCCTACCGCAACCGCAGCTTCGTCAAGGTCACCGACCGCGCCGGCAGCGGCAGCGGCCTGAAGTACAACCGCGAGCACAGCTGGCCGAACTCGCTGGGCTTCGGCACCGCGACCGGCAACAAGGGCCTGCCGAACGCGCCGTACACCGACACCCACATGCTGTACCTCACCGATTCGGCCTACAACGCCGACCGCGGCAACAAGCCCTACGCCAACTGCTCGCTCAGCAGCGGCTGCGGCGAGCGCGTCACCGAGGCCAACGGCGGCTACGGCGGCGGCAGCGGCGCGTACCCGGGCAATTCGAACTGGTTCAAGACGCCCGACGGCAACGCCGGTTCGTTCGAGGTGTGGGGCCATCGCAAGGGCGACATGGCGCGCGCGGTGATGTACATGGCGATCCGCTACGAAGGCGGCAGCGACGCCAACACCGGGCAGAGCGAGCCGGACCTGGAGCTCACCGACGACCGCAGCAAGATCGTCATCACCTCGTCCTCGCCGGCCTACATGGGCCTGCTCAGCACCCTGCTGCAGTGGCACCAGGCCGACCCGCCGGACGCGGCGGAGAAGGCGCGCAACGAGGTGATCTACAGCTTCCAGGGCAACCGCAACCCGTTCATCGACCACCCGGAGTGGGCGACCTCGTCGCTGTTCACCTCGGCTAAGCCGGCGAATTGCCAGTTGATTCCCTGAGCGAAGCTCGCGCTGCGCGGGTCGCGGAGCGCTGTCGACGACGGACGCCCGCGCGATGCGGGCGTTCGTTTTTTGCGCAGGGCTTTCGCGCCGCCGGCGATGGCCTGCGATTGTCGGGACTCGCGGCTTCGCGCGAGGCCGGCTCGCGCACGGCCGCGGCGTCCTGTGCTGGCAGGAGGTTGCCGTTGCGGCCGAGGGCCTGGCGGATTTCGTCGCAGGTGCGTTGGCGCGGTCGCGACTTGCGTCGCTCCTACAGGGGCTCGGCCGGTTTCGTATCCGACTGCAGGAGCGGCGCGAGCCGCGAACGCGGATGCGCAACTACGG
>NZ_LXSD01000354.1:2461-10855 GCF_017168095.1 Lysobacter enzymogenes
CGGATGCGCAACTACGGCGAAACCTGCGCAATGGCCGCGTTGGCGCGGTCGCGACTTGCGTCGGTTCGGGCGAGACGCTCCGCTCACGGGTCGATCCCATCGGTCTGGAAACGAAAACGCCGCCGCGAAACCGCGACGGCGTCGTAGCGCAGCCAAGGCCCCTCGCTCAGGTCTGCACGCCGTCCTCGATCGCGATGTGGTGCGCGCGCAGCCAATCCTGGATCGCGTCGAGGTCGCGTTTGGCCTCGCCCTTGAGCAGGCGCTCGTCGCTCATGTACAGGTAGCGCTGGAACGTCGCGCCGGCGCGGTCGCGCGCGTGCGGGTCGGCGCCGGCCTTGAGGAAGGCCAGGACCGAGGCGGTGTCGTTGATCTGCGCGGCGATCAGCAGCGGCGTGCCGCCCTGGCGGTCGGCGGCGCGCAGGTCGGCGCCGGCGCTCAGCAGGCGCGCGATGTTGTCCTTGCGCCGCGCCTTCAGCGCCGAAAACAGCGGCGGCGCGTGGTTGACCGCGTTCGGCGTGTTGGCGTCGGCGCCGGCCTTGAGCAGGTGTTCGAGGAAATAGTCGCTGGAGGATTCCGCGGCGGTGTGCAGCGCGGTGTTGCCGCTTTCGTCGTGGCGGCGGTAGTCGGCGCCGGCGGCCAGCAGCGCGTCGAAGCCGGAACGGCTGCCGCTGCGGATCGCCCATTGCAGCAGGGTCACGCCGTGCTCGCCCTGGGCGTTGGGATTGCCGCCGGCGGCGAGCAGTTCGCGCAGCAGCTTGGCGTCGCCCTCGCGCACCGCCTCGGCCAGCTGGGCGTTGCCGCTGGCGGCGAAGATCTTCTGGGTCATCGGATCGGGTCCTTGTCGTGCGCAGGCGGCGCAGGCGGCCAGCATCAACGCGCCGAGCAGCGCGGCGCGCAGCAGCGGCGCGCGCTGCGTCGTCGCAGTGCGCGCCGGGCGGCGCTCGTCGCAGGCGGAGCGGGAAGTACGGCGGAGTGAGGGCATGGGCTCAGCATAGGTCAGCGCGCGCGACGGCCGCAACGCGGCGGCCGTGTGCGTTCACCCCATTCGGGTTCGCGGGGTTCGAAGGGTTTGGCGGTCTCGCGGCCGTCCTCAGAACCAGCTCTTGACCCAGTTCACGCCCGCGTCGACCCCGTCGCTGATGGCTTCGCCGGTAGCCTCGGCCACGTCGGTCAGGCCCTGGGCGGCGTCGCCGGCCAGGTCGACCACGCCTTCGCTGACCGTGCCCAGGCCGTCGGCGACCCAGCCGACCGCGTCGCCGCCGAATTCGGCGACGGTGTCGACCACCTCGCCGGTGCCTTCGACGAAGCTCGCCACGCCGTTGAACGGCGTCTCCAGACCAGTGAACTCGCCCAGGTCGCGCAGCACGCCGCCGCCGAAGTTGGCCACATCGGTCGACAGGTCGCCGACCAGGTTCAGCGTGCCCTTGCCCATGTCGCCGACGGCGTTGAAGCCGCCTTCGATCACGTCGCCGGCGATGTCGAAGCTGCCTTCGACGTAATCGCCCTGGGCGAACTTGGTGTCGATGACCTCGCCGATGTCGTCGACCTTGTTGGAGACGTCGTCGATGACGTCGCCGACCATGGTCGAACCGTTCTCCAGGATGCTGCCGAAGCCGTTGAACACGAATTCGGCGCCGCGCTCCAGGGTGTTGTCTTCCAGCTTGCCCGCATCCAGGAACATGCCGTCGGGGCGGTACGGCGTTTCGGTGCGCAGCGCTTCGACGTAGGAGGCGCCGTCGCCGCCGCCGCCGTGGGTCTCGGCCGGATTGAACGGCGAAATGCCGTCGGGAACGTCGACGCGGAATTCGCGGCCGACCGCATCGGGCGCCATGTTGAGGATCGGCACGTCCTGCTGGACGGTGTTGAGCGGCTCGTAATTGACCACGTAGCGGCGGATCTGGCCGCTGTCGGCGGTTTCGCTGCGCACCGCGTTGGGATTGAAGCCGAGGTCTTCGAGCGTGTCGTTGCTCAGGCCGGAAGAGTTGAAGGTGACGCCGGCCGAGTCGGTGGCGAGGGTCGCCGCCGAGGCCAGGCCGCCGCCGAGCGACTGCCCGGCGAACGCGACGTTGCCGTCGCCGAACACCGCTTCGGCGCGGCGGCCCAGCGCCATCGCCTGGCTGTATTCCTGGGTCTGGAAGCCCGCGCCCTGGCCGAGGTTGTCGTCGGAATCGCCGCCTTCGCCCACGCCCCAGTCGTTGGTGCCGGCGAAGGCGACCACGTACTGGCCCTTGTCGTTCTGGTAGATCGCCGCGCGGAAGCCGCTGGTGGGGTCTTCCAGTTCGGACGGATCGATCGGGATCTCGCGGCCCTGGTTGTCGACCAGATGGTCGCCTTGCGGCTGCAGGCGATCCCAACCGGCGGCTTCGAGTTCCTTGCCGGACTGAGTGCCGGTGGCGACGTTGGTCCCCGGCACGTCCGTGGGAATCTGCGTATAGACGTCGTTCGCCATCTGCGCGAACTGCAGGTCCGAACCCTTCTGCGGGTTCTGCCCGGCGATCTGGTCGGCGAACTTGCCGTCGCCTGGGGGCAGCGGCGGCGGCGGGGGCGGCGGCGGCGGGACATAGACCGGCGGCGGCGGGTTGTAACGAACCGAGTAATCCGCGTAGATCATGGCCTGAGCCCCTGTCCCGATGCGTGGTGGTGTGGTGCCACGATGCGCCCCTGCGAGGGGGTACGGAAAGCTGGGACGGACCCTAGGCCGAGCCGCCGCGGTTGCGACCGGCGCCGGGGTCCGGCGGGTTCTTCCCAGGGTCCGCCCGGGGTCGCCCGGGGTCGCCCGGGGTCGCCCGGGGTCGCCCGGGGTCGCCATAGGGTCAGCCGCAGGTCGGCCGGAACGCGCCGGGCCGACTGCCGTCGCCGGCTCAGTCCATCAGCACCACCGGCTTGCCGAGCGCGCGGGCGCCGGCCATCGCGGCGATCGCGCGGGCGCCGTCGTCGAAGCCGTAGCGCTCGCCGACCACCGGCGCGATCCGGCGCGCTTCGAGTTCGTCCAGATACGCGCGCAAATCGGCGAGGCTGCCGACGCTGACGCCGTGCAGATTGAGCTGGCGGGCCATGATCGGGCCGATCAGGTTGCCGGCCACGTCCATGCTGTCGAGAAAACCGATCAGGGCGATGTGGGCGTTGTCGGCGGCGGCGCCGAGCAGCCCCAGCAGCTGCTGCCCGCCGACGACATCGACGATGCCGTCGACGCCGCGGCCATCGGTGAGCTTGCGCACCGCGGCCGCGAGATCGGGCGCGGCGCGGTAGTCGATGGTCGCGCGCGCGCCGAGCGCGCGCAGCCGTTCGGCCTTGGCCGCATCGCCGGTGGTGGCGATCACGTCCAGCCCGCGCGCGGCCGCCAGCTGCAGCGCCATCAGCGACACGCTGCCGCTGCCCTGCACCAGCACGCTGGCGCCGGGCGCGAGTTCGAGCTTGCGCAGCGCGCTCCAGGCGGTCAGGCCCGACACCGGAAGCGTTGCGGCGGCCGCGTCGTCGAGGTAGTCCGGCACCCGCGCGATCGCCGCGGCCGGCAGCACGATCTGGCGCGCCAGCCAGCCGTCGAGCGGGCCGCCGAGCTTGCTGAGGTGGTTTTCGGACTTGAACGGGCCATCCAGCCACGCGGTCGTGTAGTGGCCGATCACCCGCTCGCCGAGGGCGAAACCGCCGACGCCGGCGCCGAGTGCGTCGATCCGGCCGACACCGTCGGACAGCGGCACGAACGGGCGCGGCAGGTCGGCCTGGTAGCGGCCGGTGGCCAGGGCGTAGTCGCGGTAGTTGACCGAGGCGGCGGCGACGCGGATGCGCACCTCGCCCGGGCCGGGCTGCGGCTCGGGCAAATCGACGCGGCGCAGGGATTCCAGGGTGGTGCCTTGCAGTTGGAAAGCGTCCATGACGGGCTCCGTAGGGGCTGGGGTCGGGACGCACAGGCTATTATTGAGCGTTGAAGCGATATAGGATTTCGCCGACAACTCATCATTGATTCATTCTCAATAATGATCGGCGGCCTGTACTCCGAGCTCGAAGCCTTCGAGGCGATCCTGCGCCACGGCAGCTTCACCGCCGCCGCGCGCCAGCTCGAGGTCACGCCCGGCGCGATCACCCGCCGGCTCAACGCGCTGGAGGCGCGCCTGAGCGCCAAGCTGCTCAACCGCTCCACCCGCCGCCTGAGCCTCACCGAGGCCGGCCGCGACTACCACGCCGAGGTGGCGCCGGCGCTGGCGCAGATCCTCGCCGCCGGCGAGCGCGTGCACGACCGCGCCGCGCAGCCGCGCGGCGAGCTGCGGGTGTCGCTGCCGATGAACTTCGGCCGGATGTACGTGATGCCGCGCCTGGGCGAATTCCTCGACCGCCATCCGGGCATCGCCCTGGACGTGCAGTTCGACGACCGCTTCGTCGACCTGGTCGGCGAAGGCTTCGACTGCGCGATCCGGATCGGCGCGCTGGCCGATTCGCGCCTGGTCGCGCGGCGCATCGCCCAGACCCGGCGCATCCTGGTCGCCGCGCCGGCCTATCTGGCCCGGCGCGGCGCGCCGGCGGCGCCGGAGCAGCTCAGCGAACACGAGTGCCTGCACTACACCTTGTTCCGCGACGCGGCGACCTGGGAGTTCCACGGCCGCGGCGAGACCCTGCGCATTCCGGTCGGCGGCCGCCTGCGCGCCAACTACGGCGTGCCGCTGGTCGACGCGGCGCTGCGCGGCGACGGCATCCTGCAGACCGCGACCTTCGCCGTGGCCGAGGAACTCGCCGCCGGCCGCCTGGTCGAGGTGCTGCCGCAGTGGAGCCTGCGGCCGATCGGCATCCACGCGGTCTATCCGGGGCGCGAGTACCGGCCGCGCAAGGTCGAGGCGTTCGTGGCGTTCGTGGAGGAGATCATCGGCGCGCCGGCGGTGTGGGACCGGATCCTGGCCGCCTGAGCGCGCGCTGGCCGGCGTCGACGCGCTGCGGGTCCGTGATCGAAGTCCGTCACGCATCGATACGAACGCCGCGTGCGCCCATCATTCCGTTTTAGCGCCGTTTGCTGAAAGCTTTGTCCACCTTCGCCCTCCCCGCCGCATGAGCTCCCCCGCCAACGCCCCCGCGCCCGCCGTCCCCGCCGCCGCTTCCACCAACCGGCGCCGCGCGCTGTCGATGCTCGCCAGCCTGGCGATCCTGGCGCTGGCGCTGCATGCGCTGGCGGGGGAATTCAGCGGGCATGGGGTGAGGGCGATCAAGGAGGCTTTCCGGGAGCTTGATTCTCTTCGTATCGCCTTGGCGTTTCTGCTGGGCCTCGCCAGCTATGCCTGCTTGGTTGGCTTCGACGCGATCGGCCTGCGCCGCAATGCGGCCAAGGTCAAGCCGGTGCGGCTGATCCTCACCGCCTTCCTCGCCAACGCGGTCGGCCACACCCTGGGCTTCGCCGCGCTGACCGGCGGCGCGGTGCGCCTGCGCGGCTACGGCGCGGCCGGGCTGTCGCTGGCCGACATCGGCCAGGTCGTGCTGATGAGCACGCTCGGCTTCGTGTTCGGCGCCTGGGTGCTGCTGGCCTGCGCGCTGATGTTCGAACCCGCGCCGGCGGCGCTGCTGCTGCCGCTGGGCGAGGACGCGATCCGCTTCGCCGGCGGCGCGGTCGCCATCGCCTTCCTCGGCCTGTTGATGCTGGTCGGCCGCGACGGCCGCACCCTGCGTTTTCGCGAACACGCGCTGTGGCTGCCCGACCGCCGCACCGTGCTCAGCGTGACCGCGCTGAGCGTGGTCGAGCTGGCGCTGGCCGGCGGCGCGCTGTACGTGCTGCTGGCGCCGGCGATTCCGGCCGAATCGGGGACGGGCTTCGTCG
This sequence comes from Lysobacter enzymogenes, assembly GCF_017168095.1. GTDB lineage: Bacteria > Pseudomonadota > Gammaproteobacteria > Xanthomonadales > Xanthomonadaceae > Lysobacter > Lysobacter enzymogenes_D. The sequence goes on from NZ_LXSD01000354.1 coordinate 8,256, forward strand.
GCTTCGTCGGCTTGTACCTGGTGGCGGTGCTGGCGGGCTTGGTGTCGAGCGTGCCGGCCGGCATCGGCGTGTTCGAATGGAGCCTGCTCAAGCTGCTGCCCAGCGTCGCCCCGGCCAGCCTGCTGGCCGCCGCGCTGGCCTATCGCATCACCTACTACGCATTGCCGCTGGTGCTGGCGACCGTGCTGGGCGGGTTCGGCGCCGCGCGCGGGCCGGTGGCGCAGAGCGCCGGCGCGCTACGCACCGGCTGGCTGGCGATCCGGCCGTGGCTGCCGCATGTGATCGCGCTGGCCGCGTTCGTGCTCGGCGCGGCGCTGATCCTCGACGGCACCCTGCCCAAGCCGCAGCACCGCCTCAGCCACGCGCCGCTGCCGCTGATCGAGACCTCGCAGCTGCTCGCCAGCCTCGGCGGCGTCGGCCTGCTGCTGATCGGCCAGGGCCTGCAGCGGCGCAGCCATTCGGCCTGGGCGCTGGCGCTGGGCGTGTGCATCCTGCTGCCGCTGCCGTCGTGGCTGCGCGGCGGCCACTGGCTGCTGGCGCTGGCGCCGCCGCTGGTGGCGCTGGCGCTGTGGGCGGCGCGGCGCGAGTTCTACCGCCAGGGCGCGCTGCTCGACGAGGCCTGGTCGTGGCGCTGGCTGCGCAACCTCGGGCTGGTGCTGATCGCGGCGATCTGGCTGCTGTTCTTCGCCTACAGCCACGTCGAATACCGCAACGAGCTGTGGTGGGAATTCCTGGTCTCCGGCAACGCGCCGCGCGCGCTGCGGGCGATGCTGCTGGTCAGCGTGGCGGTGATCGCGTTCGGCCTGGCGCGGCTGCTGCACGCCGCGCGCACCGCGCTGCCGGCCGCCGGCGCGGACGAACTCGACGCGATCCGCCCGATCCTGGCCCAGGCCGAGGACAGCCAGGCGCACCTGGCGCTGACCGGCGACAAGGCGCTGCTGATCGATCCGCAGCAGCGCGGGCTGCTGATGATCCAGCGCTACGGCGGCTCGCTGATTTCGATGGGCGACCCGATCGGCCCGCCGGAGGTCGCGCGCGAGCTGATCTGGCGCTTCCGCGAAGAGGCCGACCGGCTCGGCGTGCGGCCGGTGTTCTATCAGGTCGGCGAGCAGTACTGGCAGACCTATCTCGACCTCGGCCTGACCCTGGTCAAGCTCGGCGAGGAAGCGCTGGTGCCGCTGACCGACTTCAACCTGCAGGGCCCCAACCGCGCCGACCTGCGCCAGGCCTGGAACCGCGGCAAGCGCTCGGGGCTGAGCTTCCGCGTGGTGCCGGCCGACCAGGTCGCGCCGCTCCTGCCGGCGCTGGAGGACATCTCCGACGATTGGCTGGAACTCAAGTCAGGCGAAGAGAAAGGCTTCTCGCTCGGCAGTTTCGACGAGGCCTATCTGCAACGCCTGCCGGTGGCGCTGATCGAGCACGAAGGCCGCATCGTCGCCTTCGCCAACGTCTGGAACGCCAGCAACGGCCGCGAACTGTCGATCGACCTGATGCGCCACGCCAGCGACGCGCCCAAGGGCACGATGGATTTCATGTTCGCCGAACTGCTGCTGTGGGGCCGCGAGCACGGCTTCGAGCGTTTCTCGCTCGGCATGGCGCCGCTGTCGGGGCTGGCCCAGCACCGCCTGGCCGGGCGCTGGAACCGCTTCGCCAACCTGATCGCGCGCCACGGCGAGCGCTTCTACGGCTTCGTCGGCCTGCGCCGGTTCAAGGCCAAGTTCGATCCGGTCTGGCGCACCCGCTATCTGGCCGCGCCGGGCGGCATGCACTTACCGGCGGCGCTGCTCGACGTGACCCGGCTGATCTCGCTGGACCCGCGCCGCCACGACGACGGCGAGCGCCGGGTCGCGCGCTTCCCCAGCAGCGCGCCGGCTCAGGGCGACGGCGGCGCCGAGGCGGCCGCAGTCGCGATTCCGGCCGCCGCCAGCACCCGCGCGGCGACGCCGTCGTAATCGCCGTCGACGTGGTGGTCGCCGTGCATCTTCTCGATCCGCACCCCGCCCGCGGGCAGATGCGGGCATAGCGCGTCGCCGTCCTCGCTGCCGTAGATGCACAGCACCTGCGCTGCCGGCATCTTCGCCACCTGCGGCGCGATCGGCAGGCCCTGGCCGCTGCTGCCGATCCAGTTGCTGAGGTGGAATTCGTATTCGGCCTTCTGCCCCGGCGACAGCAGCGCGGTCAGCCGCACCAGTTCGCGCGTGGCCTGCGGCAGCTGGTTGTAGCCGCCCGGCAGCACGTCGGCGCCCTGCGAGAAGCCGACCAGGATCACCCGCTGGCGTTTCCACTGCGCGCGGTAGTAGCGCACGATGCGGTCGAGATCGGCGCCGAAGCTCTGCGGCGTGCGCGGGGTCCAGAAATAACGCAGCGAATCCACCCCGACCACCGGCACGCCGGCTTCGGCCAGGCGCTTGCTCACGCTCTTGTCCACATCGGCCCAGCCGCCGTCGCCGGAGACGAATACGGCGAAGGTGTCGGCGTTGCCGCCGGCCTGCGCCGGCATCTCGTTGACCGGCAGCCCGGCCAGGTCGGCCGGCGGCGGCGGCAGGCTGGCGTGGCGCTGCGCGCCGAGCGAGACCAGCGCCGCGCGCAGCCCCGGCAGC
>NZ_LXSD01000355.1:0-205 GCF_017168095.1 Lysobacter enzymogenes
GAGGCAGAGGCAACAGCAGAGTCAAAATGGGTTCCGGCTTTCGCCGGAATGACGGTCTGGGGGATTGCGGGCTTCGGAGGTCACGGCGGCGCCGCGTCGCTGCGGCTGGGTTCCGGCTTTCGCCGGAATGACGGTGTGGGGCTGCGGGCTTCGGGAGGTCACGGCGGCGCCGCGTCGCTGCGGTTGGGTTCCGGCTTTCGCCGGA
>NZ_LXSD01000355.1:255-22175 GCF_017168095.1 Lysobacter enzymogenes
TCCGGCTTTCGCCGGAATGACGGTCTGGGGGTTGCGGGGCTTCGGGGTGGGGCGGCGGGGCTGAGTCGCTTCGGTTGGTCGCGACTCGCGTCGCTCCTACACGGAGATACGAAACTCGCCGAAGCCCCTGTAGGAGCGGCGCAAGCCGCGACCACGACACCGCATCAACGACGCCATCGCCACGCGCTGCGACTACTCCCAAACCTGCTCGCGCAAAAAATCCACGAACACCCGCAGCTTCATCGGCAACTGCCTGCGCGCCGGGTAATAGATGCAGAACCCCGGAAACGGCGGCAGCCACTCCGACAACACCTCCACCAGCCGCCCCTCGCGCACGTCCGCGCGCGCCGACGGCTCGAACACCTGCGCCAGCCCCAACCCCGCGCGCGCCGCCGACAGGATGTGCGCGCCTTCGTTGAGAATCAGCCGCCCGCGCACTTCCACATCGAAATCGCGGCCGTCGCGGCTGAACTCGAACGGATACAGCCGGCGGCTGCCCGGCAGGCGCAGGCGGATGCAGTCGTGCTCGGCCAAGTCTTGCGGCGTGCGCGGCGGCGGGTGGCGTTCGAAGTAGGCCGGCGCGCCGACGATCACCTGCCGCTGCGGCCCGCCGAACGGCACCGCGACCATGTCGCGCGCCAGGCTCTCGCCCAGGCGGATGCCGGCGTCGAAGCCCTCGGCGACCAGGTCGGCCAGGGTGTCGTCGGCGAACAGTTCCACTTCCAGCTCGGGATAGCGCGCCATGAACTGCGGCAGCAGCGGTTCGATCATGATCCGCATCACCGTGCGGCCGATGTTGATGCGCAGGCGCCCGGTCGGGCGGTGGCGGACGTCGTCGAGGTCGTCGAAGGCGGCCTGGATCTGCGCCAGCCCGGGCTGGATGCGGTCGAGGAAGCGCGCGCCGTGCTCGGTCAGCGCCACCCGCCGGGTGGTGCGGTTGAGCAGGCGCACGCCGAGCCGGGCCTCCAGCGCGCGCACGCTCTGCGACAGCGCCGAGGGCGAGACCTCGAGTTCGGCCGCGGCGCGGGTGAAGCTGCCGAAGTGGGCGACCCGGGCGAAACCGAGCACGGCGGGCAAAGGATGGGCGGCGATGGCGGCGGCTCCGACGGGACCGACAGCGATTATGAAGAAATTCTTCATGAAGCATGAGGACTAGGCCGGTTTTTCGCGTAATCGCTCCGGCCTACAGTGCCCGCACGCCCTTCCCGGGCGCCGCGGCGGCTCCCCCGCCCGCCGCGTCCCGTCTCTCCCCCCGATCATGGAGAACCGCCCCGATGACTACGCTTCCGACCCGCCGCCTCGGCCGCAACGGCCCCACCGTGTCCGCGCTCGGCCTGGGCTGCATGGGCATGAGCTTCGCCTACGGCGCCGCCGACGAGGGCGAATCGCTGGCCACGCTCGAACGCGCGCTGGAGCGCGGCGTGAGCTTCCTCGACACCGCCGACATCTACGGCCCGCACACCAACGAGGTGTTGCTCGGCGGCTTCCTGCAGGGCCGCCGCGAGCAGGTGTTCCTGGCGACCAAGTTCGGCTTCGTCAACGACCCGGCCAACCCCGCCGCGCGCACCGTCAGCGGCCGCCCGGAGTACGTGCGAAGCGCGGTCGAAGGCAGCCTGCAGCGCCTGCGCACCGACCACATCGACCTGTACTACCAGCACCGGGTTGATCCGAACGTGCCGATCGAGGACACCGTCGGCGCGATGGCCGACCTGGTCCGCCAGGGCAAGGTGCGCTACCTCGGCCTGTCCGAGCCTTCGGCGCAGACGCTCGAACGCGCCCACGCCGTGCATCCGATCGCCGCGGTGCAGAGCGAATACTCGCTGTGGACGCGCGACCCGGAGCGCAACGGCGTGCTGGAAGCCTGCGAACGCCTGGGCGTGGGCTTCGTCCCCTACAGCCCGCTCGGCCGCGGCTTCCTGACCGGCGCGATCACCGACGCCCAATCGCTGAGCAGCGACGACTTCCGCCTGAGCACGCCGCGCTTCCAGGGCGACAACTTCGCCCGCAACCTGGAGCTGGCCGCGCAGGTCAAGGCGATGGCCGCCGACAAGGGCTGCACGCCGGCGCAGCTGGCGCTGGCCTGGGTGCTGGCGCAGGGCGAGCACCTGGTGCCGATCCCGGGCACCAAGCGGCGCAAGTACCTCGACGACAACCTCGGCGCGGTCGATGTGGCGATCTCGGCCGAGGAACTGGCCACGCTCAACGCGGTGTTCGCCCCTGGCGCGGTCGCGGGCGATCGCTACACCGAAGCCGGCATGGCGATGATCGGTCGCTGAGCCGCGTGTGCGGGGCGCAGCGGCGACGCTGCGTCCCGTTTTTTTGCGAGGTTGCGGCGCGATCTGCCGCTGCGCGGTCGCGACTCGCGTCGCTCCTACAGTCGCTGCGTTGCGACATCCGCTCGCTGCAGGAGCGACGCGAGTCGCGACCGCAACCCCGCACCTACGCCGAAATCCGCCCCCGCCGAACCACGCAGCGGCGCCTCAACGCCTCACCAGCGATACCGCACCGACGCCGTCACCGTGCGCGGATACCCGTAGTAGCACCACGCCGCGCTGTTGCACACCGACACGTAGTCCTTGTCGCTGAGGTTGCTGGCGTTGAGCTGGAAGCGCCACGCGTCCAGGTCGTAATGCACGGCCGCGTCGAACAGCGTGTACGACGGCGTCTTCCACTGGTTGTAGGTGTCGCCGTAATGCTCGCCGGTGTAGCGCACGCCGGCGCCGAAGCCCAGGCCCGACAGCGCGCCGTAGCCGATGGTGTAGTCCGCGCCCAAGGATGCGACATTGCGCGGCTGCAGCGCGATCTGCTTGCCCAGCGCGCCGGCGTCGTTGCTGCGGGTCACTTCCGAATCGGTGTAGGTGTAGGCGCCGTACACGCTCAGGCCGTTGGCGAAGTTCCAGCGCCCTTCCAGCTCGGCGCCGCGCACGCGGGTTTCGCCCTGCTGGACCGAGAACAGGGTGTGGACCGGATCGACGGTCAGGGTGTTCTTCTGCTTGATCTCATAGGCGGCCAAGGTCAGCAGCGCGCGGCCGCTGGCGGGCTGGAACTTCAGGCCCGTCTCGATCTGCTCGCCGGTGGTCGGCTTGAACGAATTGCCGGCGAAATCCGCACCCACCGTCGGCTCGAACGACTGCGACCAGGCCACATACGGCGCCCAGCCCGACTCGAACAGATAGTTCACGCCCACGCGGCCGGAGAACTTGCTGTCGTTCTGGCACTCGCGCGTGACCGGATTTGCCAGCAATTGATCGGTGCGCGTGCGCACGCGATCCTGACGACCGGCGGCGGTGATCACCCAACGGTCGATGCGGATCTGGTCCTGCACGTACACGCCGAGCTGCTGCTGCAGCTTGTCGGTGCGCGAGGTGTAGGCCGGCTTGATGATCGGCGCGCCATACACCGGGTGGAAGATGTCCAGCGACGGCGCGCCGAACGCGAACGCCGAACGGTAGTCGCTTTCCAGCCGGCGGTAGTCGATGCCGGCGAGCACGGTGTGGTCCCAACTGCCGGCGCCGAATTTCCATTCGACGTTGTTGTCGACCGCGAACGACTTGGACGCCTCTTCCAGCGGGAAGTAGTAGCGCGTCAGCGTGCGCTGGTCGTCCTGCAGGCCGAACGCGCCGACGCCGGCGTCGTGGTCCACATCGACCCGGCCGTAGCGCAGATTCTGCCGGAAGGTCAGCGCATCGCCGAAACGGTGGCTGAGCTCGTAGCCGACCGAGCGCATGGTCTTGACGTAGTCGTTCCAGCCCGGCTCGCCGGTGTAGCGCTCGCGCGGGATCTTGCCGTGCGGGTTCGGCAGCAAGGTGCCGGCCGCGGGCAGGAAGCCGCCGCCCTGCGCGGTGTCGGCCTTCTGCCAACGCGCCAGCACGGTCAGCTGGGTGTCCTCGCTCGGCGTCCAGGTCAGCGCCGGGGCGAAGAAATAGCGGTCGTCCTTGACGTAATCGACGATGTTGTCGCTGTTGCGGGCCAGGCCGGTCAGGCGATAGCTCAGCGTGCCGCTGTCGCCGAGCGCGCCGCCGAAATCGAACGCGGCCTGACGCAGGTCGTAGTTGCCGAGGGTGACTTCGACCTCGCGCAGGGTGTCGGTGGTCGGGCGCTTGCTGACCATGTTGACCAGGCCGCCCGGCGGCATCGCGCCATAGGCCACCGACGAGGGGCCCTTGAGCACGTCCAGCCGCTCCAGGCCGTAGGGCTCGATGCGGGTGCCGCCGGTCCACACGCCGTCGGTCAGGGTCAGCCCGTCCATGTAGCGCGCCGGGCTGAAGCCGCGCACCAGCAGCCAGTCGCTGCGGGTGTCCTGGCCGTAGCCGCCGCCCTGGGCGCCGGCGGTGTACCACACCGCTTCCTCGATGCCCTGGATGCCGCGCTCGCGCATCTGCTCGGCGGTGATCACCGAGACCGACTGCGGCACTTCGATCAGCGGGGTGTCGGTCTTGGTCACGGTCTGGCTGCGCTTGGCGATCGGCGCCTGGACCTGGACCTTGTCGAGCGTGGTCGCGTCCGGCGCGTCGGCGGCGTGGCCGGCGAAGGCGGCGGCCAGCAGCGGCAGGCCGTTCAGGGCGAGGCGGATCGCGCGGCCGAGCGGGCGCGGACGGGAAGCGGAACGGGACATGGAGACCTGGGCGGAAGCGGAGAAGGGCGCGATCGCGGCCGCGGCGTCCTGCGCACCGGCAAACGATAACCATTCTCATTTTAGGCCCGGGAGGGCGGCGGGGCAAATCCGGGGGCGCGAGGCGGCGAAAGAAGGCGCTTGAGCGGCTTCCGCTCGAGCTCCGACTCGGACTTCGGCTTCGGGGATGGGATCGCGCCGCTGCCGCCGCCGGTGCGCGGGCGCGCCGCAGCGCGCCCGCGGGTCGAACGCTTATTCGATTTCGGATTCCGGCATCAGCGGGCAGTTCATCGGCTGGGCGCACAGGTTGTGGCGGTGCGCGCACTGGCTCTGGGTGGTGCCCGGCTCGTTCATGCAGTCGTTGTAGAGCTGCAGGCAATCCCAGCAACTGCCGGCCACGGCGGTGCCGGCGAAACCGGCGGCGAACACGAACGCGGCGGCGAACAGGGTCAAGCGGCGGCGAATCGGATGCATACGAACCTACTCCTTGGTCGTGGATGGATGGCGCCGGGGTCCGGCGCAAGGCGACGCGGCGCGGCTCAGGGATCCAGCGGCAGCGGCATCAGCACGCAGCCCGGCGGCACGCACTCGTTGTACTGGCGCGCGCACACCTCGTAGCTCGGGTTGGGCCCGGCCATGCAGTCGTCGTAGATCTGCCGGCACGGCGCGCACCGCGCCGGCAGGGCGCTGGCGACGGTGGCGAAACCGGCGGCGAACGCGAACGCGGCGGCGAACACGGTCTTGTGGCGAATCGAACGCATACGAACCTTCTCCTTGGTCTTGGGTCGATGGGTCTGGATCGAAACCCGCGCGCGCGACGCGCGCGGTCGTACGGGGACGCTTACTCGGGCATCACCGGGCACTGGATCGGCCCGGCGCATTGGTTGTGCTCGCGAATGCACTGCGTCTCGACGCTGCCGGGCCGGGCCATGCAGTTGTCGTAGAGGGCGAGGCAGTGGTTGCAGTTCGGATCGGCGAGCGCGCTGCCGGCGAAACCGGCGGCGAACGCGAATACGGCGAGGAACGACATCGCGTGGCGAATCGGTCGCATGGGAACGGCTCCTGGATGTGTGGACGTGCGCGCCGCGGCCTCAGAACTCGGGCATCAGCGGGCAGTTGATCGGCTCGGCGCAGCGGTTGTGCTCGCGCGCGCACAGGCCCTGGTCGGCGTCGGGCTGGGCCATGCAGTGGTCGTAGATCGCGGTGCACCCGCTGCAATCGCGTTGCGCGAACGCGCTGCCGGCGAAACCGGCGGCGAACACGAATAGGGCCAGAAACAGCGTCTTGTGGCGAATTGCTTGCATACGAACCTTCTCCTTGGTCGAGGCGGCCGCGCGCCGCGGCGGCGCGCGGCCCGTTGGCGAAACGACGCACGCGCCGACGGCCGCCCGGCGGCCGCGGTGGCGCGCGCGGCGGCGGAACTCAGGTCTGCGGCTTGAACGGGCAGCCCAGCGACTTGGCGCAGCGATTGTGTTCGAGCACGCACTCGTACTCGCTGGCATCGGGCTGGGCCATGCAATGGTCGTAGACGCCGGTGCAGATGCTGCAATTGCGCTGCGCGACCGCGCCGCCGGCGAATCCTGCGGCGAGGGCGAATGCGGCGGCGAACATCGCGCTGCGATGACGGATCGAAGGCATGCGAACCTGCTCCTTGGTCGGCGGGCCGGGCGGCCTGCGACAGCATGCGCGAGGGGATCGCCGCGGCCTGTGACTGCTATCACGGGGTCGCCGGCGAATCCTCGGCGAGCCGCCCCGACGGCGCCGGCGACCGCGCGGGTATCGCCCATCGCGGCTTCGGCCTTAGCATCGGACGCTGTCGCGACGGGGCCGGCCGTTGTGGGAGTGCCTTCAGGCCCGATGCCTTGCGATCCGATCACAGCGATCCGAAACAAGAGCGTCGGGCCTGAAGGCCCTCCCACAACGGCCGATCCCGTCGCCGAACCGATTCCCCTCGTTCGCCGGAGTTTCGCGATGCCCCCTCGTTTCCGTCTGCCGGCGCTGCTCGCGCTCGGCCTCGCCGCCGCCCCCGCGTTCGCCCAGAACGCCGATCCTGCCGCCGTCGCCCAGGCCGCGCAGTCGGTGCAAAGCCGCGTCGTCGCCTGGCGCCGCGACATCCACCAGCACCCCGAGCTGGGCCAGCACGAAACCCGCACCGCCCAGCTCATCGCCGACCAGTTGCGCAAGCTCGGCCTGCAGCCGCGCACCGGCATCGCCCACACCGGCGTGGTCGCGGTGCTCAAGGGCGGCAAGCCGGGGCCGCGCATCGCCATCCGCGCCGACATGGACGCGCTGCCGGTGACCGAACCGGCCGGCCTGGCGTTCGCCTCCAAGGTCACCGCCGACTACCGCGGCCAGCCGGTCGGGGTGATGCACGCCTGCGGCCACGACGCCCACGTGGCGATCCTGCTCGGCGTCGCCACCGCGCTGGCGGCGCGGAAAGAGCGGTTGCCGGGCGAGGTGATGTTCGTGTTCCAGCCGGCCGAGGAAGGCCCGCCGACCGCGGGCGAGCCGTTCGGCGCCAAGCTCATGCTCGACCAGGGCGTGTTCAAGGACTTCAAGCCCGAAGCCGTATTCGGCCTGCACGTGTGGGCCGGGCTCAACGTCGGCCAGATCGGCTACCGCAGCGGCCCGATGCTGGCCAGCGCCGACGAATGGAGCCTGATCGTGCGCGGCAAGCAGACCCACGGCTCGCGGCCGTGGGACGGGGTCGACCCGATCACCGTCGGTGCGCAGATCCTGCTCGCCAGCCAGAGCCTGATCGCGCGCCAGGTCAACATCGCCGCGACCCCGGTGGTGCTGACCGCCGGCCAGTTCAACAGCGGCGTGCGCTTCAACATCATTCCCGACGAAGCCAAGCTGGTCGGCACCCTGCGCACCTTCGACCCGGCCGTGCGCGAGGACGTGATCGCGCGCCTGCGCCGCACCGCCGACGACTACGCCCATGCCGCCGGCGCCAGCGCGGAGCTGGCGGTGGTCAACAACGCCCCGGCCACGATCAACGACGCCGCGCTGACCCGGCGCGCGCTGCCGTCGCTGCGGCGCGCGGCCGGCGAGGCCAACGTGGTCGAATCCGGGCTGGTGACCGTGGCCGAGGATTTCTCCCAGTTCGCCAACACCGTGCCCGGGTTCTATTTCTTCGTCGGCTCGACCGCGAAGGGCAGCGACGCGGCCAAGGCGCCGATCAACCATTCGCCGAATTTCATGCTCGACGAGGGGTCGCTGGAAGTCGGCACGAAGGCGATGCTGCAGGTGGCGCTGGATTATCTGCAGGGGACGCCGGCGCAGGATTGATCGGCACGACGCGCATCCTTCCAGACCGTCATCCCCGCGAAGGCGGGGATCCAGGGCTTCATCGCGACGTGGCTCTGAAGTCTCTGGATCCCCGCCTTCGCGGGGATGACGTTCTGAAAGGTTGCGCGCGGGAAGACCGCGCAGCTTCCCTGCACGAATCGGGATCCCACAAACCCGCGAGCGAGCCGGCGACCTCCCTGTAGGAGCGGCGCAAGCCGCGACCGCGACAACGCAACGGCGCCGAAACCTTCGTCGTAGCTGTAATGCCGCGGTCGCGGCTCGCGCCGCTCCTGCACGGAGCCCATCGGCGTCCACCTCGCCCCCGCCCCACCCAAAGTCGCGCAGCCGCCCCGCCCGCCTTCGGCTAGCATCGGGACTTTCCCGCCGGAGTCGAAGTCGATGAAGCGTCCGCTGTCCGTCGCGCTGCGCTGCGCCCTGAGCCTGTCCGCCCTCGCCCTGCCGCTCGCCGCCGCCGCCCAGGCCGCGGGCGAACGCCCGGAGGTCGCCAGCGCCGCGGCCAAGGTCAAGGCCGACGTGGTCGCCTGGCGCCGCGACTTCCACCAGAACCCGGAGCTGTCCAACCGCGAGGAACGCACCTCGGCCAAGGTCGCCGAGCACCTGCGCAAGCTCGGGCTCAAGCCGCGCACCGGCATCGCCAAGCACGGCGTGGTCGCGATCGTCGAAGGCGGCAAGCCCGGCCCGCGCATCGCCCTGCGCGCCGACATGGACGCGCTGCCGGTGACCGAACAGGTCGACCTGCCGTTCGCGTCCAAGGCCACCGCGACCTTCCGCGGCGAGACCGTCGGCGTCATGCACGCCTGCGGCCACGACGCCCACACCGGCATCCTGCTCGGCATCGCCGATGCGCTGGTGGCGATGAAGAAAGACCTGCCGGGCCAGGTGATGCTGATCTTCCAGCCGGCCGAGGAAGGCGCGCCGGCCAACGAGGAAGGCGGCGCCTCGCTGATGCTCAAGGAAGGTCTGTTCAAGGACTTCAAGCCCGAAGCGGTGTTCGGCCTGCACGTGTTCTCGACCTTGAACGCCGGCCAGCTCGGCGTGCGCAGCGGCCCGCTGATGGCGGCCTCCGACCGCTTCAGCATCAAGATCAAGGGCCGCCAGAGCCACGGCTCGACGCCGTGGATGGGCGTGGACCCGATCGTCGCCGCCGCCGACGTGATCGGCACCTCGCAGACCATCGTCAGCCGCCGCACCAACATCGCCAAGCTGCCGGCGGTGGTGACCTTCGGCGCGATCAAGGGCGGCATCCGCTACAACATCATTCCCGACGACGTGGAGATGATCGGCACCATCCGCACCTTCGACGAAGGCATGCGCCAGGCGATCTTCAAAGACCTCAAGAACGTCGCCGAACACGTCAGCGCCGCGCACGGCGCCCACGCCGAGGCGCAGGTGCCCGACCAGGACGGCAACCCGGTCACCTACAACGACCCGGCGCTGACCGCGCGCATGCTGCCGAGCCTGAAGGCCGTGGCCGGCGAGGCCAACGTGATCGAGATGCCGCTGGTGATGGGCGCGGAGGACTTCTCCTACTACGCCAAGGAAGTGCCGGCGATGTTCTTCTTCGTCGGCGCGACCGAAAAGGGCGTGGACCCGGCGACGGCGCCGAGCAACCACTCGCCCAAGTTCAAGCTCGACGAGAGCTCGCTGGATATCGGGCTGCGGGCGATGCTGCAGGTGACGCTGGATTATCTGAACGCGCCGAAGGCGGGGTGAGCGAGCGCTCGGACGGGTTGCGGCGCAGTTGAGTTGTCGCGTTCGCGGCTCGCGCCGCTCCTACATGGGCTACCTGTAGGAGCGGCGCGAGCCGCGACCGCGAACCCCGCCGCCCGGCGCAAATCCGGGGCCGGGGCGAACCCCGCCGCAGCGGCTAAAATACCGCCATGACCGCTCACGAACTCCCCCTCGGCCGCCACGTCGACTACCCGCGCGAGTACGACGCCTCGCTGCTGTTCCCCATCGCCCGCGCGCTCGGCCGCGAGCACATCGGCGTCGACGACGCCGCGCCGCCGTTCGTCGGCCACGACCGCTGGCACGCCTACGAACTGAGCTGGCTGGACCTGCGCGGCAAGCCGCAGGTCGCCACCGCGACCGTGTCGGTGCCGGCGACCTCGCCGCACCTGATCGAATCCAAGTCGCTCAAGCTGTACCTGAATTCGTTCAATTCCAGCCGGTTCGACAGCGCGCAGGCGGTGCTGGACACCCTCGCCGCCGATCTCAGCGCCGCCGCCGGCGCGCCGGTCGCGGTCGGCTTCGGCCTGCCGCCGATCGGCGGCGACGGCGCGGCCGAATCGATCGACGGGCTCGAGGTCGCCATCGACGATTACGGCCCGCCCAACGCCGGACACCTGTCCGCCGACGCCGGCGAGATCGTCGAGGAAACCCTGAGCTCGGCCCTGCTCAAGTCGAACTGCCCGGTGACCGGGCAGCCGGACTGGGCGCGGGTGATCGTCGCGTATCGCGGCCCGCGCCTGGACCGGGCCGGCCTGCTGCGCTACCTGGTCTCGTTCCGCGACCACGCCGAATTCCACGAGCAATGCGTCGAGCGCATCCACGCCGACCTGAGCCGCATCGCCGCGCCGCAATGGCTGTCGGTGGAAGCGCGCTACACCCGCCGCGGCGGCCTGGACATCAATCCCTGGCGCGGCAGCTACGGCCTGGCCGCGCCCGCCGCGGGTCGCGACGAACGGCAATGACGCGCCCGCAGGCACCGGTTCCGCGCCGAGCCGGTGCCTGCCGGCACGTCAGCCGGGCGGCGGCGCCGTGAGCTCGTCATATCCCCATTCAGTTTCATCATCAAAGTTCACGCGGGCGCTATGTCTTTTTAACAAGCGCCATGTCATGGTGCCCCCGCCAACACGGCAGGAGCCCTCTACCCATGACTACCCCGGATAAGAAAGCCGATTTTTCCGATGTGCAAGGCGGTGTGTCGAGCACCGACGAAATCAAAGAGAAAGCCGATTTCAGCGACGTCCAAGGCGGCTCGAGCTCGACCGACGAGATTACCGGCGGTGGTGAGCAGACCTACACGGTCCAGAAGGGCGACACGCTGTCGCATATCGCCAAACAGTTCTACGGCAAGGCGAACAAGTGGAACGCGATCTTCGAGGCCAATCGCGATCAGCTCGACGATCCCGACAAGATCCAGCCCGGCCAGATCCTGAAGATTCCGACCGTCAACGACTGACGCATCGTCCACGACGAGGCGCGTACGCGCGCCGCGACGCTTTCCACTTCATCGCTTTCCAAGGAGATCCACCATGCTGATCCGCAATCGCACCACGTACGCTGTCGCCGCCGCCCTGGTCGCCTCGCTGGCGCTGGCGGGCTGCAAGAAGAAGGAAGAACCCGCGCCCGCGCCGCCGGCCGCCGAAACCCCGGCTCCGGCGCCGACCGCTCCGGAACCCGCGCCGGCTCCGGTCGCCGCGACCGCGACCGTTTCCGCCATCGACCTGGGCACCGCCATCGGCGCCGACAAGAAGGTCACCGCCGCGGCGACCGCGTTCAAGCCGAAGGACACCATCTACGCCTCGGTCTCCACCAGCACCTCCGACCCGGCCGCCACCGTGGCGACCAAGCTCGGCGCCAAGTGGACCTTCCAGGACGGCCAGACCGTGCACGAGAACCCGGCCGAAGACGTGCAGGCCACCAACGGCGGCGTGACCGAGTTCCACATCAACAGCCCGAAGGGTTTCCCGGAAGGCAAGTACAAGGTCGAAGTCACCCAGGACGGCAACGTCGTCCAGAGCAAGGACTTCGAAATCAAGAAGTAAGCCTCCTCGCCTCAAGGGCGGGCAAGCCCGGGCGCGGCCTCACGGCCGCGCCCTTTTTTTTTGTCCTCAGTTTTCACGCGAATCCGGCGGCGGCCTTTTGTAGGAGCGGCGCAAGCCGCGACCGCGAAACCGCAGCTACGACGCGCAGCGCAAATCCCGCGCAAACATCCGCCGAGTCGCACGCGCACCGAGGTTTCGGCGTGGCTGCGTTGCCGCGGTCGCGGCTTGCGCCGCTCCTACAGGGAGCTGGCGCAACATCAGCCGCGCGGAAACTCGCCGTCCACGTACACCCAGCGCCCGTCGACGCGGGCGAAGCGGCTGACCTCGTGCAGGCGCACCGCGCTGCCGCCGCCGACGCGGTAGCGGGCGACGAATTCGACCACGGCCGCGTCGCCGTCCTCGCGCTGGCGCTTGAGCTCCAGCCCCAGCCAGCGCACCGCGGGGTCGAAGTCGAGCTCGGCCGGGCAGGTCTCGGCCGCCCAGCTCGCGCGCAGGTACTCCAGGTCGCCCAGCACGTAGGCGCTGTAGCGCGAGCGCATCAGCGCCGCGGCGCTGGCCGCGGCCTGGCCGGCGTGGAGCGGCCCGCAGCAGGCGGCGTAACGGCGGGCGGGGTCGCAGGGGCAGGCGGCGGGCGGAGCGATGCGGGCGGTCATGCGCGGTATTTTCGCCGCGGCGACGCGCTTGCGACTACCATGCACGCCCCGTGTCCCCCGCGAGCCCCGCCATGAAAGCCCCCGCCTATCTCGACGACGACCAGATCGAACGCCTGGCCGACCTGCTCGACCAGCGCGCCGTGCCGTACAAGGGCTTCAACCTGGAAGCGCTGGACGGCTACCTCTCGGCCTTGGTGGTCGGCCCCGAGCACCCCGCCCCGGCCGAATGGCAGCCGGCGGTGTGGGGCGGCAAGGAACCGCGCTGGAACGACGAGGCCGAGGCCGCGCAGGTGCAGGCCCTGCTGATCGGCCACTGGAACATGGTCAGCGCGCGCGTGCGCCACGGCGACGACGACCTGCCCGACCACCTGGCCCCGCTGCTGTGGCTGCCCGAGGAACCCGACACCGAGCAGCCCGACGAGCTCGACGTCGGCCGCGACTGGGCGCTGGGCTTCTTCCGCGGGGTCGAGCTGCGCGAGGCGACCTGGGAACAATGGCTGGACGAGAACGACTGGATCGACGAGATCTTCGTCCTGTTCGACCGCCTGGCCAGCGGCGAAGTGCTCGGCGAAGACCCGGCCGCGCCGCCGACCCCGATCAGCTACCGCGAGCGCCTGGAGATCGTCGCCGGCCTGCCCGGCATGCTCGCCGACCTGCAGCACCACCGGATCGACGCGCTGACCCCGCGCGAACCGCTGCGCCGCGCGCAGACGCCGGACCGCAACGACCCGTGCCCCTGCGGCAGCGGCAAGAAGTTCAAGAAGTGCTGCGGGGCGTAACGTCCGCGGCGCCGGCCCCGCGCGAACCGTCGCGCCGCGCGCGGGCGCCGGACCGCGACGAGCTGCGTCCGCGCGGGTAAGGCAAGAAGCTCCCGAGCTGCCGCGGGACTCGACGCCCGTGGCTTCGTCGCCACGGTGCGCGTTCCCGGCGTATGCTCGCGCCGCAAATCGATTTCAAGGACGAACGCCGTGCGCGAATCGCAATTCGGTTTCAGCTACTCGTTTTCCGATCTGTGGCAGGTGCCGGTCCTGACCAGCGCGGTGCTCGCCGGCGAGCTGATCGGCGCCGCCCTCGGCTATTTCCTGCTGACCTCTCACGGCGACGGCTTCGCGCGCGCCTGGCTCGGCGGCGTGCTGGGGCTGATTCCGGGCTACCCGCTCGGCCTGCTGCTGCAATGGAAACTGCAACCCGAGCGCCTGGCGGAGAACGCGGTCATGGTCCGCCGGCTGGGGCTGATCGCCGCGTGCCTGATCTCGGTCGCGCTGTGCATGTGGCTCGCCGACGCCAGCTAGGCGCCTGGCCTACGCCCCATGTCCGGCGCCGCGCGCCGGATGCGACAATCGCGCCGCTTCGGCGGCCTCCGCCGCCACCCCTACCCGATCGCCGCCGGCCGCCATGCCCGACGCCACCCACCCCTGCCTGCGCTGCGGCGCCTGCTGCGCCGGCTTCCGCGTCGCGTTCCACTGGAGCGAAACCGACGCCTGCGCAGGCGGCCTGATCCCGGCCGCGCTGACCGAACCGCTCGATCCGCACCGCGTGGTCATGCGCGGCACCTACGGCGCCGCGCCGCTGCGCTGCGAGCAATTGCGCGGCAATGTCGCGACCGACGCGCGCTGCGGCATCTACCCGCTGCGGCCCTCGCCCTGCCGCGAGCTCAAGGCGGCGTGGGAAGACGGCGCGCCGAGCGCGCAGTGCGATCGGGCGCGGATCGCGCATGGGATGGCGCCGTTGACGCCCGCGGATTGGCGTGGCGGCTGATCTGCGGTCCGGCGCCGCAGCCAGCTCAGAACATGAACCGGTCGATGATGCCGAGCCCGGCGACGATGCCCAGCACGCCGATGAGGATCGCCAACCATCCGCCCACCGGCTCGCCATCGGAGTCGCTGGGTTCGCCATCGCCGAAGTGGAATTGGATGCGCGCGCGTCGCATGACGATCGCGCGCAGGCCCATGCCAATGAACAGCAGGCCGATCAGGCCGATCAGCGCCTTTTCCATAACGCTCCTCCGCTACTCCAGTCGATAGCCGGAACGCGCGAGCGCTGCCGGATACCTATCGGCACCGCCGAAGCACAGTTCGACGGCTCGTGTCCGCATACGCGCGCCCGGTGTTCCGGAACCCAGAGGCGCACGGTTCGATCATTCCCGCGCCAGCCCGCAATGACGGCACTCGCGCGCGAACGGCCAGTAGCTCAGCGACGTCACGAAGAACGCGCGGTCGCAGCGCGGACAGGCGAATCGCTGCAACCGCACCGCGACGACGACGAAACCCAGCATCCAGGCCAGGCCCGCCACGACGAAAACCGGGCCCGCCATCGCCTTGGGAATCAGCGGGAGTAGGCCGAAGGCGATGAGCCCGAGCGCGGCGAAGCCACCGAGCCACACGGCGTAGAACCACCACCGGCGCGAGCGGTAGTCGCGCCACTGCCGCTCATAGACCGAATCCGCCATCGCCCGCCTCGCCTCCGTCATCCACGTCCTCCACCATAGCAAGCCCGCCCGGTGCCCCCGCAACACAGCGACCCACCCCGCACTTTGCCTCCCCTCCCCCGAACCGCGACAATGGCCGGCCGGCCCGCTGCGCCACCCGCGGGCCGCAGGAACCCTGTACCGTCCATGCGCCCGCGCACGGCCGGCCCCACTGGAGATCGTAATGACCGAGTTCGTAGCGACGCCGCCCGCAGGCGGCGCCAAGATCACCAAGACCCCGACCGGCCTGAACGTGCCGGACCGCCCGATCATCCCGTTCATCGAAGGCGACGGCACCGGCCCCGACATCTGGCGCGCCTCGGTGCGCGTGCTCGACGCCGCGGTCGCCAAGGCCTACGGCGGCCAGAAGAAGATCGAGTGGCTGGAGGTCTATGCCGGCGAGAAAGCCAATAACACGTATGGCACCTGGTTGCCGGACGGGACCGTGCAGGCCTGTCGCGACTACTTGGTCAGCATCAAGGGTCCGCTGACCACGCCGGTCGGCGGCGGCATCCGCTCGCTCAACGTGGCGCTGCGCCAGATGCTCGACCTGTACGTCTGCCTGCGCCCGGTGCGCTGGTTCGAAGGCGTGCCCTCGCCGGTCAAGAAGCCGGGCGATGTCGACATGGTGATCTTCCGCGAGAACACCGAGGACATCTACGCCGGCATCGAATGGGCCGGCGGCAGCGCCGACGCCAAGAAGGTGCTCGACTTCCTGCAGGCCGAGTTCCCGCAGGCCTTCGACAAGATCCGCTTCGGCACCCAGGCCAAGATCGACGCCTGGCAGGACGAGCTGGTCGCGGTCGGCGCGCCCAAGCGCGAGCTCGGCGTGGACGTGGGCATCGGCATCAAGCCGGTCTCCTTCCTCGGCACCACCCGCCTGGTCCACGCGGCCATCGAATACGCGATCGAGAACAAGCGCAAGTCGGTGACCCTGGTCCACAAGGGCAACATCATGAAGTACACCGAAGGCGGCTTCCGCGACTGGGGTTACCAGATCGCGCGCGAAGCCTTCGGCGCGGTCGAGCTCGACGGCGGCCCGTGGCACGTGATTCCGG
Source organism: Lysobacter enzymogenes (assembly GCF_017168095.1). Lineage (GTDB taxonomy): Bacteria > Pseudomonadota > Gammaproteobacteria > Xanthomonadales > Xanthomonadaceae > Lysobacter > Lysobacter enzymogenes_D. The sequence goes on from NZ_LXSD01000355.1 coordinate 16,128, forward strand.
AAGGCAAGCCGGGCGCGGGCCTGGTGATCAAGGACGCCATCGCCGACGCCTTCCTGCAGCAGATCCTGCTGCGTCCGAAGGAATACGACGTCTCGGCCACCTTGAACCTCAACGGCGACTACCTGTCCGACGCGCTCGCCGCGCAGGTCGGCGGCATCGGCATCGCGCCGGGCGCGAACATCAACTACGTGACCGGCCACGCCGTGTTCGAAGCGACCCACGGCACCGCGCCGAAGTACGCCGACCTGGACAAGGTCAACCCGGGCTCGGTGATCCTGTCGGGCGAGATGATGCTGCGCTACCTGGGCTGGACCGAAGCCGCCGACGCGATCATCGCGGCGATGGACAAGGCCATCGCCTCCAAGCGCGTGACCTACGACTTCGCCCGCCTGATGGACGGCGCGACCGAGGTCAAGTGCTCGGAGTTCGCCGACGAGATCATCAAGCATCTCTGATGCCGGCCAGGCCGCTCACGCTGTAGAAAACGGGGCGCTTCGGCGCCCCGTTTTTTGTCCGTCCCGAATGCCCCGGCCGCTCCCTGTAGGAGCGGCGCAAGCCGCGACCGCGAAACCATGACAACGACGAATCCGAAACACGAGCGGATATGGCCGGCTTGCATGGAGTCGCGCCGTAGCCGCGGTGTCGCGGTCGCGGCTTGCGCCGCTCCTACAGGGGTTATCGGGGCAACGTGGTGCGCGGACGACAGCCGGCAGACCGGCCGCGGCCGGTTGCGCTAGGATCGCGGCAAGCCCCGCGCCCGCGGGCCGCCGCATCGCCTCACACCGGACGCGAGGTCGCCCCATGCGCTTGCTGCTGTCGGTTTTGCTGCTCCTGGCCGGGATCGGGCTGGCTGGAACCGGGCTGGTCGGGATCGGACCGGCGGCCGCCGCGGCGCCCTACACGGTCAACTCGATCATGCTGCTGCAGCCGCAAGAGGCGCTGCAGCAGCGCATCGACGGCGCCGAGCCGCTGGCGGCCTACATCAAGGCGCTCAACGCCGCCGCGCAGGAGCACCTGCGCCAGGCCGCGCCCGGCGCGCCGGCCTCGGGCTATATCGTCGTCGCCGTGCGCGCCGACGGCGCGCGCAGGATCTGGCTCGACTACGCGCCGACGTTGCCGGCCGCGGTGTCCGGCCCGCTGCGCGCGGCGCTGGAACGCATCGCGCCGATGCGCGTGCGCACGGGCGCTGCGGTGTTCGCGATCAACGCTTCGCTGTGGGGCGGCGCGCGCGCGAGCGCGCCGCCGTCGCCGCAGGAATGGCGCCGCGCCGCCGAGCGCGCGGGCGAGCCGGTCGAAGCGGAAGACCTGGTGCTGCGGATTTTCGACGGCCGATGAGCATGGCGACCGACCTGCGCGCTTACCGCGTCTACGACGACGGCGCGATCGAAGAACTGGGCCGGGTGCCGACGGCGCGCCTGGGCGAGTTGCTGACGCAGGCGCAGGCGGCGGCGCAGGGGCGCGCGCATGGCATCGGCTTGTACCGCGATCGGTGCGATTTCCTCGAAGCGCGCCCGGACGACCGCGGCGGATTCGTGTTCCGCAGCGAGCGCCTGAGCGGCTCGGTGCTCGCGCGCCTGGGCGGGCGCGGCGCCGGCCTGGAGTTCAGCGTCGCCACCGTCGAACAGGCCGTGGCGGCATTCGTTTGTTATGCCGGATTGGCGCGCGATGCGTTCGAGCGCAAGGCGGCGGATTTCCCGAAGGTGCGATGAAACCCCGACTCCGTACGCCGCGGCCGCGCCTGAGGCGGCCATCGACGGGCGCGTCCCTGCGCCGCGCCCGTGCGCCGGCCCTGGCCGCGCTGATGCTCTGGCTGCTGGCCGCCTGCGCGCACGCGCCGCCCGGCGGCGACGCCGCGCTCACCGTGTTGCGCGTGGACGCGGCGCGGTTCGACGATCCGCAAGGACGCGAGCCCGCGCTGCGCGACGCCTGCGCGGCGTGGCGGCTGAGCGAACGCCAGGTCGCGGCGTTCTTCGCCGCCGGCCGCGAATACCCCGACGGCACCCACGACGCGTTCTATTGGCTGCCGTGCTCGATCAAGGGCCGCCTGCGCGCGCAGGGGCGCAAGTGGGATTTCGAGATCAACGCCGCGGCGACGGCGACCTGGACCGACGGCGCGGATCAGCGGCGCTGGGGCTGCACGGACAAAGCTTGCGCGCCGCTGGTGCTGCTGATGCCCGACGAGCACGCGCAGTAGCCGGGAAACGCCCTGCAGGAGCGGCGCAAGCCGCGACTGCGAATCCACACCTGCCGCGATCATCGCCCGGAGCCCGCGCCCGTGCGCAGTGACGTCGTCGTTGCGGATTCGCAGTCGCGGCTTGCGCCGCTCCTACAGGGGCCACCGCGAGCTGCGCAGTCGCTCAGCTACGCCGCTTGCACCGCTCGAATTCGTCCTTGAGCGTGGCCTTGAACGCGTCGTCGCTGCCCGAGGCCATTTCGGCGTTGAGGCGGTTCAGATCGTGCTTGGCGGCGGCCGCGTCGGCGAAGCAGGCGCAGAAGCCGGCGATGCGCTCGGCGCCGAGCGAGGTACGGCCGCTCAGGCGGCGCTCGCAGGCGCTGAGGAAGGTGGCGCGCGCTTGCTGCGGCGTGGCGGCGGGTTCGGAGTCGGCGGCGGGTTCGGAGTCGGCGGCGGGCTTGGCGCAGGCGGCCAGCGCCAGCAGCAACAGGCTCAGCGCGATGGGGCGATACGGATTCATGAGGATTTCGAAAGGCTCGACAGCGGGGCGAGCGCGGCGCCGAAGCGCCGATGCGAGGGCCCGCCGCAACGCGGGCCCTGCGATTTTCGCATGCCCGCGCGGGCCGCGCCTCAGCGCATGTACGGCGCGGTCGAGTTCTCGACCTGCTTTTGCTTGATCGCCTGAACCTTGGCCTGCTCTTCCTCCAGCGACATGCGGTGCCGCGGCGCGATGTTCGGCTCGATCAGGCGCAGCCAGTTGCGGGTGATCTGCTTGCTCTCGTCCTGGCAGCGCAGCGCGCGCGCCTCGGGCAGGCGGCCGCTGGTGACGATGCGCAGGTACTTGCCCGGGTCGTGGCCGTAGATCATGCACTGCAAGTTGAAGAAGCGCTGCGCGCCGACCGAATGCTCGTCGGCGTAGGTGGCCATGTCGTGGTTGCCGCCGTCGGTCAGCAGGAAGAAGTTCGACGCCATCTGCAGGTTCTGGGCGATGTCGCCGTCGGACTCGTCGGCGCTGACCAGCGACAGCATCAAGGTCGTGGCGAGCTGGTCGACCGCGTCCTCCTCGCGCCCGGTCTGCGGCAGGTCGAGCATGTCGACCAGGGCGTGGCCGGTCTCGTGCAGCATCAGGAAGCGCAGGTTCGCCATCAGGTACTTGAGCTGGTCGCCGGTGCTGCCGCCGTTGGCCTGGACCACCGCCGCGCCCTGGCGCACCAGCAGGTCCAGCATCTCGTAGCACAGCACCACATCGCCCTTGTCGCGGGCGTAGAAGGCGTTGATGGTGCCGCACTCGGCGGTGATGAAGTTGATCGGCCGCGGCAGGGTCAGCCAGCCGTCGAGCTGGTTGACCTCCGGCAGGTGGTGCAGGATGTCGATCTCGCTGGCCATGTTGTACATCGCCAGCAACTCGGGATTGCGCGGCGATACGTACTTGTAGGTGAAGTGGGTGCCGTCGGCCTTCTCTTCCTGCGGCGCTTCGGCGGCCACCGGCGCGATCTCGGCCGGCGCGGCGGTTTCGGCCGGCTTGGGCGCCGGCAGCGCGGCGGCGGGGGCCGGCGCGGGCGCGGCGGCCTGCTGCTTCTGCCAGGCGCTGTAGCCCCAGACCGAACAGACCGCGATCAAGGCCGCGGCCAGCACGCCGATGATGATCTTCTGAACCATTGTGTGTCGCTCTCGTCAGGAAAGGCGCGGGGCGTGCGAGCCCCGGTTCGAGCGCACAGACGCGAGCGGCGAACGGTTCCGGCGATGCGTTCGGGGCGGCGCGCCGCTCCGGACGGTCCCCCATCGGGCCGGTCCGATCGGCGCGTATAGGCATCCCTGCACCGTCGCGGCGGATGGTACTCCGATGTTTTCGAGAAATGCATCAGGTTTTGCCGCTAATGACAGTAGGAACTGTTCGGGTGGCGGGGTGTGCCGAAACGATTCGCTGGCCGCCCGCAGGAGCGGCGCGAGCCGCGACCGCGACACCGCATGCGCCGGCGCCGTCCGGTTCGCGTGGGCGGCTTCCGTCACCTTCGGCAGGTCGCGCCGGTGTTCGTGTTGGCGCGGTCGCGGCTTGCGCCGCTCCTACAGAGGGCTTCGGGTTCGTCGGCCACGGGCAGGCCACCGCCGCGCGCGCCGCCGTACACTGCGGCCATGCCCGCCGCCCCCGACACCCTTGCCGAAGCGGTCGCCGTCGCCGGCCAGATCCGCGATGCGTTCGCCGATTACCACGCGCGTTTCGCCGCGATCACCCGGCGCGCGCAAGGCCGGTTCGAGCGCTGCGACTGGAACGGCGCGCGCGAGGACGCGGTCGAGCGCATCGCCCTGTACGACCGCTGCGTCGGCGAGGCGGGGCAGGCGCTGGAGGCGCGGCTGGGCGCGCGCGCGCGCGAACGCGCGCTGTGGGCGCGGGTGCGCGAGGCCTATGCCGGCATCGTCGCGCCGCTGCTCGACGGCGAGCTGTACAAGACCTTCTTCAACACCCTGACCCGGCGCTTCTTCAAGACCCGCGGGGTGGACCCGGCGCTGGAGTTCGTGGCGCTGGACATCGAGCCGACCGACGCGATCACCCATCCGGTGGCGCGGCACAGCTATGCGGTGTCCGGCGACCGCCTGGTCGAGACCTTCATGCGCGTCCTCGACGACTACCCCTTCGCCGTGCCCTACGCCCACCGCACCCGCTGCGCGGCCGGGATCGCGGTGCGGCTGCAGGAGGATCTGCAGCACTGGGGCCCGCAGCCGGTGCGCGCGGTGGAGCTGCTGGACACGGTGTTCTATCGCGAGCGCCGCGCCTATCTGGTCGGCCGGGTGTTCGGCGAGCGCAGTTTCTCGCCGTGCGTGATCGCGCTGGTCAACGAGGACGGCGCGCTGCGGGTCGATGCGGTGCTGACCCTGCGCGCCGAGGTGGTGCAGCTGTTCAGCTACTCGCGCAGCTATTTCCACGCCGACCTGCCCACGGTCGGCGACGCGGTGGTGTTCCTGCGCACGCTGCTGCCGGGCAAGCCGATCGACGAGCTCTACACCGTGCTCGGCCGCGCCAAGCAGGGCAAGACCGAGCGTTACCGCACCTTCTTCCGCCAGTTCGCCGCGCAGCCGGGCGAGCGCCTGATCCGCGCCGAGGGCGAGCGCGGCATGGTCATGGCGGTGTTCACCCTGCCCAGCTATCCGCTGGTGTTCAAGCTGATCCGCGACCGCTTCGCCTATCCGAAGGAAGTCGCGCGCGAGGAGGTGGAAGCCAAGTACTCGCTGGTGTTCCACCACGACCGCGTCGGCCGGCTGGTCGATGCGCAGCCGTTCCGCTTCCTGCGCTTTCCGCGCGCGCGCTTCGATCCGGACCTGCTCGAGGAACTGCTGGACACCTGCGCCGGCAGCATCACCCTCGACGGCGACGACCTGGTGCTGCACCTGTGCTACGTCGAGCGCCGCCTGCGCCCGCTCAACCTGTACGTGCGCGAGCAGACGCCGGAGGCCGCGCGCGCGGCGGTGATCGACTACGGCCAGGCGATTCGCGACCTGGCCCTGAGCAACATTTTCCCCGGCGACCTGCTGCTGAAGAACTTCGGCGTGTCGCGCCACGGGCGGGCGATCTTCTACGACTACGACGAGCTGTGCCTGGTCAGCGACTGCCGCTTCCGCGAAGTGCCGGCGCCGCGCAACCACGAGGAAGAGATGGAATCCGGCGCGTGGTTCTACGCCCACGGCAACGACGTGTTTCCCGAGCAGTTCCCGCGTTTCCTCGGCCTGGCGCCGCCGTTGCTGGGCGCGTTGATGCACGCGCACGGCGAGATTTTCCAGGTCGATTGGTGGCGGCAGGTGCAGGCCGGACTGGCGGCCGGCCGGATCAACGACGTGGCGCCGTATCCCTCGGAGCGGCGGTTGCCGTGAGCGCCGCGCCC
>NZ_LXSD01000356.1:0-6622 GCF_017168095.1 Lysobacter enzymogenes
CAGCGCCCGCAACCGCCAACGCTGCCGCGCCTGCATCGGCCGCAACGGCGCCCGCCGCCAAACGCCCGACGCCGGCGCCCTCGGCCGTGCTCGGCGGCAAGATGGACGCCGCGCGCCTGCTGCAGCTGATGGACGCCGGCAAGGAGCCGCTGCGCAAGTTCCTGATCAAGCACTCCAGCGACGCCGAGCGCGCGTTCTTCCTGCGCAGCGCCCAGCGCCTGCTGCCGCCGAACGCGCGCGCCGACATCAGCGTCAACGACTTCATCGTGGTGATCCCGGCCTTCACCGTCAGCGAACTCACCGCCGCGTTCCAGATCGGCTTCCTGATCTTCCTGCCGTTCCTGATCATCGACCTGGTGGTGTCGAACATCCTGCTCTCGCTGGGCATGATGATGCTCTCGCCCACCACCGTGTCGCTGCCGTTCAAGCTGCTGCTGTTCGTGTTGATCGGCGGCTGGGCGAAGCTGGTGCATGGCTTGGTGTTGACGTATGGCGGGTAAGGCGGTGGTTGAGGAACTGGGGCGGCGCGGCGATTTCGATGGCGCGCGAGCTCACGGCATCCACGAAACCGCAGTTTCCTGACTCCGCTCTTGCCGTCCCCAACCCCGCTCCGCACGCGCCGCCTCCCGCACTAACGGATCTCTCGCATGGGCGACATGCTCGAAATGACCAAACAGGCCCTGTGGCTGACCCTGCTGCTGTCGGGTCCGCCGGTGGTGGCCGCGGCCGTGGTCGGGCTGGTGGTGGCCTTCATCCAGGCCGCCACGCAATTGCAGGAGCAAACCTTCGCCTACGCGATCAAGTTCACCGTGATCGTGGTGACCTTGTTCGTCACCGCGTCGATGATCGGCGGCACCCTGTACACCTTCGCCGACCGCATCTTCCTCGACTTCCCCGGCATGATCCGGCACTGATGCGCGCGGCGCCGACGCGATGATCCTGGACGTCGAAAACGGCGGCAACCTGCTGCTCGCGCTGGGGCTGGTGCTGCCGCGCGTGCTCGGCGCGTTCATGATGCTGCCGCTGCTGACCTCGGAGAACATGCCGCCGCTGGTGCGCAACAGCTTCATGGTCTCGCTGGCGATCATCGCCATCCCGGTGGCGATGAACGGCGTGCCGCTGAGCCAGCTCAACGCGCTGCAGTTCGCGCCGATCATCCTCAAGGAACTGTTCATCGGCGTGTCGATCGGCTTCGTGTTCGGCATGGTGTTCTGGGCGATCAGCGCCGCCGGCAACGTCATCGACACCCAGGTCGGCATGACCCTGGCGCAGGTGTTCGACCCGATCCAGGGCCACCAGGCCTCGCTGCACGGCAGTTTCCTGTCGCAGTTCGCGACCTGGCTGTTCATGGCCAGCGGCGCGTTCCTGGTGTTCCTCGACCTGCTGATGGCCAGCTATGCGATGTGGCCGGTGGTGTCGTTCTTCCCGACCTTGCACGCGGCCGGCATGGAGCTGTTCGTCGGCCAGTTCAGTTACCTGATGAGCGCGCTGCTGGTGCTGGCGGCGCCGGCGATGGTGGTGCTGCTGCTGATCGACCTGTCGTTCGGCCTGGTCAACCGCTTCGCCCCGCAGCTCAACGTGTTCACCATCACCATGCCGATCAAGGCCTGGCTGGCGACCTGGATCGTGCTGCTGATGCTGGGGGTGTACGTGGAGATCGTGCTGGAGCGCATCTCCGGCAATCGCGGCTTGATCGAAGCCTTGAACAAGGCCTTCGGCGCGGCGTAATCGCGTTGCCGCTTTTTGTAGGAGCGGCGCGAGCCGCGACCGCGACAACACAACCACGACGGAAGTTGCGACGCAGTTGCGTTGTCGCGGTCGCGGCTCGCGCCGCTCCTACAGGGAGAAACGTGCAGGAGTAGAGCGCACGGAAAGCTACACGGCTTGCGTCAGCGCGGCTCGTCCAGCGGCGGCGGCAGTTCCGGCGCGCTGTCGTCGCCGTCGCGCAGGCGGCGCATGGTCTCGGCCCAGTGCAGCACTTCGGCCACGGCCTCGAAGAATTCGTTGCCGATGTACTCGTCCAGCTCGACCCGCTCGTGCAGGCCGCGCGCCAGCTCGATGTTCTGCAGGATCGGCACGCCGGCCTCGACCGCGGCGCGCTTGATCGCCTCGGCCATGTAGCCCTCGCCCTTGGCCACCACCACCGGCAGGTCGGTGATGCCGTGCTCGTACTGCAGGGCGATGGCGATGTGGGTGGGGTTGGTCACGACGACGTTGGATTGGCGGACGGCGTTGAGCATGTTCTGCTGCGACCATTCCTGATGCAACTGCCGGCGCCGGCTCTTCACGTGCGGGTCGCCCTCGTTCTCCTTGACCTCCTGCTGGATGTCGCGCCGGCTCATGCGCAACTGCTTGAGGTAGGAGAACTTCTGGTACCACACGTCGATGGCGGAGACGAAGAAGAACACGAAGATCGTCCACACCACGATCCGCACCAGGCCGTGCCAGATGCCCGAGCCCATCGCTTCGGGCGGCGCGTAGGGCAGCAGCATCAGCTGGCCGAGCATCTTGTAGATCACGAACACGCCGATGCCGATCAGCGCCGCGCTCTTGATCACCGACTTGACCAGCTCGACCACGTTGTCGAGCGAGAACATCTTCTTGACGCCCTCGGCCGGGTTCATCTTGTCCATCGCCGGCTTGAGCTTGCCCAGCGCCAGGATCGGGCCGACCTGCAGGAATTCGACGATCGCGCCGAGGAACACCGCCATCGCCAGCAGCGGCAGGGTCAGCCACAGCAGGGTTTCGAAGGCCGAACCGCCGACCTCGCGCAGGGCGTCGCCGAAGGGCTGGTTGACCGCCCTGAGGCTGGTCTCGAACAGGCGGATCAGCTTGAGCCGCATGAAGTCCATCATCAGCCAGCCGCACACCACCCAGCCCAGCACCAGCACGGTGCTGGTGAGCTCCTTGCTCTTGGCGACATTGCCTTCCTTGCGCGCGTCGCGGATCTTTTTCTGGGTCGGCGGCTCGGTCTTGTCGGCGCCCTGGTCCTTCGCCATGCGCGGCCCTGCTGCGGGAAGGGCACCGAGGCTAGCACGCAGGCCACAGTGCGGAAGTGGCGGCTGTCAGCAATCGCCGCCGGGCCTGCGACAGGCCGCGGCGGTCGGCGCCTGAACGCGCGATGGGCACGCCCACCGCACCTAGGGTCGCCCCGAGTTGGCCGTTTCCGCGCCCCGGGGCTACATTGCGCCCATCCCCCAAACCGCGACCGCCCCCACCGCCCGCATGAGCACCATCGGCCCCGATTCGCGCATCGACCGCACTGGCCTGGACAGCCAGACGCTGGAAGCGTTGCGCGTTCGCGAGCCGGCGGCGCAGGCGCCGGGCGCGCTCGCCGAGGCCGTCCCCGCCTATGCCCCGCCCGCGGTCGACCCCGGCGAGGAGACCCTCAACGCCGCCGCCTGGCACGGCGTGCCCGCCGGCGAGCGCCAGTTGCCCGGCGACACCCGCCTGGAGCACGAGCTGGGCCAGCTCGACCTGTCCGCCGCCGCCGACCGCGGCGCCGAGGCGGTGCTGGATTCGCTGACCGCCTGAACCGCGGCCGCCCAGGCTCCGGATCGATCCGCAGACCGGCCCGGCCGCCGCATCGCCGGCCCGCTCGGCTAGGCTACTAGCGCCCTTCGCCCTGCAGCGCCCGCCGTGACCGACTCCGTCCCCTCGCCCGAAGCCCTGCGCGCCGCCGCCGACCGGCTGGTGTCCGCGCTGGCCGCGCACAGCGACCCGGAGTACCGGCTCAGCGTGCTCAAGCGCGTAGTCCGGCGCCTGGGCGAGGACCGCTACCCCTTGTTCATCCGCCTGCTCGGCGTGGTCGCCGAGAGCGACGACGCGCGCGCCCAGCAACTGCTCGCCGACACCTTCGGCACCGCGCTGCGGCGCATGGACCTGCCCGGCGGCGCGCTCAGCTCCTGGGGCGCGACCCGGTTGCCGGATGCGACCGGGCCGGTCGCGGTCAGCGCGCTGTCGAGCCATTTCTTCGGCGCGACGCCGCGGCGCCAGCTGGGGCCGGTGGAATACCTGACCGTGTGGCATCTGCAGCGCACCCAGCGCACCGCGCTGGGCGCGCAGACCTTCCGCACCGCGCTGGCGCGGCTGATCGCCCTGCTCAACCGCAGCGAGGACGCGCGCACGCTGTATCCGCAGAAGCTCGCCGCGGATGCGCAGAACGAGATGGAAGGCGCCTACACCCGCGCCACCCGCGAGCGTCTGCGCGCGCTGGCCGATGCCTGGCGCGCGGGGCGCTCGCCGGAAGAGGTCGCGCAGGCGGTGCTGGATGTGGCGGAGGCGCCGTTGCCGAGCGGGTGGGTGGTTCGCGATCTTTGAGCGGCCCTCACCCCAACCCCTCTCCCGCGAGCGGGAGAGGGGCTTTGTTTCGCTATGGCGGGATCGAGCGCGAACTTTACGAGGCGGCGTCGCAAGCCCCTCTCCCGCTCGCGGGGTGAGGGGCTGCGCTTGCGAGCCATCGGCTCGCGCAGCACCGAACGCGCGAACGCTCTGCGTTCGGGCCGGGGTGGGGTTGGGGTGAGGGCCCACGCAAAAACGCCGCTGCGACACTGAGCCACATCCTTGCGCGCAGCGCCGGTGCTGCAATGCAGGCCTCTTCGCACCGAAGCCGCCCGCATGCGCGACCTGCCCGCTCCGCCTTCGCCCTCGCGTCGCCGCCTGCTCGCCGCGGCCGGCGCGGCCGCGCTGCTGAGCGCCTGCGGCCGCGCCGAACCCAAGCTGCAACTGCACGGCATCGACCTGAGCCTGCGCCCCGGCTTCGGCGGCGACTTCCGCCTGCTCGACCCGCAAGGCCGCGAACGCACTCTCGCCGATTTCTACGGCCGGCCGGTGCTGCTGTTCTTCGGCTTCACCCTGTGCCCCGACGTATGCCCGACCGCGCTGACCCGCGCGGTGCAGATCCGCAAATTGCTCGGCGCCGACGGCGCGCGCCTGCAGGTGCTGTTCGTGACCCTCGACCCCGCGCGCGACACGCCGCCGGTGCTGCAGGCCTACACCCAGGCCTTCGACCCGAGCTTCATCGGCCTGAGCGGCAGCGAGCAGCGCATCGCCGAGACCGCCAAGGCGTTCCGCGTGGTCTACGCGAAGGTGCCGACCGGCGCGACCTACACCATCGACCACTCCGCGCTCAGCTACGTCTACGACGCCCACGGCCGCCTGCGCATGGCGCTGCGCCACGAGCAGAGCGCGGCCGAGTGCGTCGACGACATCCGCCAGATCCTGTGAGGCTCGACATGCGTAGCGATCGTTTGCGTTGCCTGCTGTTCGCCGCCGCGCTGTCGTGCGCGGCGCCCGCCGCCTGGGCGCAAGTGGCCGTGGACGCGCCGTGGGTGCGCGCGACGGTCGCGCAGCAACCGGCCACCGGCGCCTTCATGCGGCTGACCGCGCCGCGCGACCTGCGCCTGGTCGGCGCGCGCTCGGCCGCCGCGGAACAGGTGGAAGTGCACGAGATGGCGATGCAGGGCCAGACCATGCGCATGCGCCAGATCGCCGCGCTGGCGCTGCCGAAAGGCCGCGCGGTCGCGCTGGCGCCGGGCGGCTATCACCTGATGCTGATCGGCCTGAAGCAGCCGCTGCGCGCGGGGCAGCAGGTCGCGCTGACCCTGATCTTCGAAGACGCGGCCGGCAAGCGCAGCGAGCAGGAAGTGCAAGCCGAAGTCCGCCCGCTCGCGACGCCGGCCTCGTGATCCCCCTGTAGGAGCGGCGCGAGCCGCGACCGCGACGACGCAACCATTGCGGAAGTTTCGGCGCAGTTGGGTTGTCGCGGTCGCGGCTCGCGCCGCTCCTGCAGGGGCTGGCGCTACAGCCCGACGACGCTGCGCTCCGGCCCCGGCCGCTTGCCGAGCTTGCGCTGCAGCGAGCGCCGGTGCATGCCGAGCAGGCGCGCGGTCGCCGAGATATTGCCGCCGGTGTCGTTGAGCGCCTGCTGGATGTGCTCCCACTCCAGCCGCCGCAGCGGCATCATCGTGTCCGGCGCCTGCGTCGGCAGCGGCGCGGTGTCGGGCGAATCGATGCCGAGCGCGGCCAGGATCGCGCCGACGCTGGCCGGCTTGGGCAGATAGTCGTCGGCGCCGCGCTTGATCGCGTCCACCGCGGTGGCGACGCTGGCGTAGCCGGTGACCAGGACGATGCGCATGTCGGCGCGCAGCTCGCGCAGCGGCCGGATCAGTTGCAGACCCGACTCCACGCCGAGCTTCAGATCGACCAGGGCGAACGCCGGCGATTGCTGCAACGCCAGGTCCAGCGCCTGGCGCACGCTGCCGGCGGTGCGCGCCTGGATGCCGCGACGGGCGAGGCTGCGTTGCAGGGTGGCGGCATAGGTGTCGTCGTCGTCGACGATCAGGCCCGGGCCGAGGGGGCCGTTCACAACGGCACGAGGGGGCGTGGTTGCGTTCATGCGCGGCATCCTACGCCGGGGCCCGCGCGGCGGGCGTGCGGCAAACTGCCACAGGACAAAGTGTCCAAGGGTGTGGTTGGGGCGGGAGACCTCGGAGCCATGTCGCGGTGAAGCCCTGGATGCCCGCCTTCGCGGGCATGACGGTGGGTAAGTTTCGCGGTATGGCGGCGATGGCTTTCGCCTCGCCTCTCCCAGATCGTCATCCCCGCGAAGGCGGGGATCCAG
>NZ_LXSD01000356.1:6672-24329 GCF_017168095.1 Lysobacter enzymogenes
CCCCGCGAAGGCGGGGATCCAGAGACTTCAGAGTCATGTCGCGATAAAGCCCTGGATGCCCGCGTTCGCGGGCATGACGGCAGGTAAGTTTCGCGGCATGGCGGCGATGACTTTCGTCTCGCCTCTCCCAGATCGTCATCCCCGCGAGAGCGGGGATCCAGAGACTTCAGAGTCATGTCGCGATAAAGCCCTGGATGCCCGCCTTCGTGGGCATGACGGTGGGTGAGTGTCGCGGTATGCCGGCGATGGGTTTCGCCGCGCCTCTCCCAGATCGTCATCCCCGCGAAGGCGGGGATCCAGAGACTTCAGAACCGTGCCGCGATAAAGCCCTGGATGCCCGGCTTCGCAGGCATGACGGTTGGTGGGTTGCGTCGCGAGCGGTGCGGCTGTTTTTCGCCGCATATCGCCCCGCCGTCATCCCCGCGAATGCATCGCCCTCACTGCCGCTTGCACTCCACCACCTTGTCCGCATCGGTGCCGTAAGCGACTTCGTGCAGCACCAGCACCGTTCCCTTCGGCGCCTGCAGGCCGAACGGGGATTCCAGCTTGCCCATGTCGCCGCCGGCGGTGCGCACGCATTTGAGCGGTACGCCGATGCGTTGCCATTGGCCGCGCGGCAAGCCGCGCAGGATCTCGCCGAACGGCAGCTTCGCCTCGCACTTGGATCCGCATTGCGCGGTCAGGTAAGCCTCGCCCGCGCCGACGGCGTCGGCCTTGAGCGAGATCAGCAACTGCACGTCGCCGTTGGTCTCGCGCACCAGTTCCACCGGCGCGTCGGCGACCAGGTCCAGCCGCGCCTGGCCCTTCCATTCCGCGCGCCACGCGTCTTCCTGCGCCTTGTAGTCCACCGCGGTCACCGCCAGCGCGCCGTCGGCGCTGGCCAGCGGCGGCTTGGCCGCGTCGCTGCGCTTGCCTTGCGATTCCACCCGCAACAGCCAGCCGCGCGGCAGCGCGCCGCGGGCGAGGAAGCTCATCGAACGCTGGTCGAGGTCCGGCGTGCCGGGATCTTCCGACAGCGCGCCGACCTTGCCGCCCTTGGCGTAGCTCAAGCCATACCCGAACGCGAACTGCGGCGAATAATCGGCGTCGCCGACGTTCGCCACCTGCACCGCGGTGCGCGGCCACGAGTACGACAGCTTGCCCTTGAAGTCGTGCTGCACCTTGCCGTCGGCCTTGCGCAACAGCACGTCGGCGATGCCGCCGCCTTCCGAGCCCGGCAGCCACGCGGCCACGAACGCGTCGGATGCGTTGATCTCGCGATTGGTCCACAGCGGCCGGCCCGACAGGAACACGCTGACCACCGGCACGCCGTCGGCCTTGAGCCGCTTGAGCGTTTCCAGCTCGGGATTGCGCGAGCCGCGGAAGGTGGCGATGCGCAGGTCGCCCTGGAATTCGGCGTAGGGATCTTCGCCGTAGACGAAGATCGCGACGTCGGGCTTGTCCGCGTACTTGCCGTCCCTGGCCAGCTCGGCGTGGCCGCCGGCGGCTTCGATCTGCTCGCGCAGGCCGGCCCAGATCGATTGCGCATGCGGGAAGTCGGACGGCTTGAGCCCGGTGCCCTGCCAGTTCAAGGTCCAGCCGCCGGACTGCTTGGCGACGTTGTCGGCGCCGTCGCCGAGCACCAGCACCCGCGACCTGGGCGCGATCGGCAGCACGCCGGCGTCGTTCTTGAGCAGCACCAGCGACTCGCGCACCGCCTGCCGCGCGATCGCGCGATGCTCGGCGCTGCCGAGCACCTCGAACTTGCCGCCGAGCGGCCGTTGCGAAGGCGCGCCGGCTTCGAACAGGCCCAGCCGCAGCTTGACCCGCAGGATCCGGGTTACCGCATCGTCGAGCCGGGCCATGCTGATCTCGCCGCTGTTGACCTGCTTGAGCGCGTTGTCGTAATAGCCGCGCCAGCTGTCGGGCGCCATCAGCATGTCCACGCCGGCGTTGAACGCGGCCGCGCAGTTCTCGTTGCTGCAACCGGTCAGCTGGCCGTGCGCGTTCCAGTCGCCGACCACGAAGCCGTCGAAGCCCATGCGGCCCTTGAGCACGTCGGTCAGCAGCGCGTGGTTGCCGTGCATCTTGGCGCCGTTCCAACTGGAGAACGAGGCCATCACGGTCTGCGCGCCGGCCTTGAGCGCCGGCGGATAGCCGGCGCCGTGGATCTCGCGCAGTTGCTTCTCGCTGATCTTCGCGTCGCCCTGGTCGCGGCCTTCGAAGGTGCCGCCGTCGGCGAGGAAGTGCTTGGCCGAGGCGATCACGTGCGCGCCGTCGAGGAACTGCTTGCTGCCGAGCTTGCCCTGCAGGCCTTCGATCGCCGCGGCGGCGTAGCTGGCCACCAGCCGCGGGTCTTCCGAGTAACCTTCATACGTGCGGCCCCAGCGGTCGTCGCGCGGCACGGTCAGGGTCGGGGCGAAGGTCCATTCCATGCCGGTGCTGCGCACTTCGGCCGCGGTGGCCTCGCCGATGCGGCGGATCAGCGCCGGATTGCGCATCGCGCCCAGGCCGACGTTGTGCGGGAACAAGGTCGCGCCGATCAGGTTGTTGTGCCCGTGCACGGCGTCGATGCCGAAAATGATCGGAATCGCGACCTTGCCGTCGCTGTCGTCCATCGAGGCCTTGTAGAACTTGTCGGCGATGTCCAGCCATTCCTGCGGCGGCGCGGCGTAGTTGCCGCCCGGCTCGGAGATGCCGCCGGGCTCGGAATTGCCGCCGGCCAGCACCGAACCGATGTGGTACTTGCGCACGTCCTCGGGCGTGGCGCTGTTGATGTCGGCCTGGACGATCTGGCCGACCTTCTCCTCCACGCTCATCTTCGCCAGCAGCGCCTGGATCCGCGCCTCGAGCCGGGCGTCGCGCGGGATCGGCGGCTTCAGCGCCGGCCATTGCGCCGGATGCACGCTCGCCGGCGGCTCCTGCGCCGCGCCCGGCAGCGCCGGCGCCAGCGCCAGCAACAGCGCCCAGGCCAGCCGCCGCGGTCGCGGCGCGGCGGTCTGGATCGAGACAGCGGGGGCGCGCCGGGGCGCGGGTGCGGTGGCGTTCATGGGTGGCTCCTGAAAGCGAGGAAAAGGACGGCGCCGGATCGGCCGGATCGGCCGAAACGCCGCGAAAACAGATGAGTTCCGCCCGTGCGATCTGGCAGAATGCGGCCTACACGCGACAAGGAAACAGACCGGTCATGCGGGTGCGCATCGAAGATGTGGCGGAGGTCGCGGGCGTGTCGATGAAGACCGTCTCGCGCGTGCTCAACCAGGAACCCAACGTCAGCGAGGAAACCCGCAAGCGCGTGGAAGCCGCCGCGCGCAAGCTGCAATACCGGCCGAACCCGTCGGCGCGCAGCCTGGCCGGGCAACGTTCGTTCCTGGTGGCGCTGCTGTACGACAACCCGTCCAGCAATTATCTGATGGAAGTGCAGGCCGGCATGCTCGACGCCTGCAACAGCCAGCACTACAACCTGATGCTGGCGCCGGTGACCTACACCGACAAGAAGCTGGTGGCGCACGTGGACGAGATCGTGCAGCGCTCGCGCGCCGACGGCCTGGTGCTGACGCCGCCGCTGACCGACCATCCGGGCCTGATGAAGCGGCTCGGCCAGCTGCGCATTCCCTACGCCAACATCTCGCCCAAGCTGCGCGGCGAGCGCATCGGCGTGGTGCTCGACGAGGAACGCGCGGTGCGCGAGCTGATGGCGCATCTGGTCTCGCTCGGCCACCGCCGCATCGCCCACATCAAGGGCCATCCCGAGCACGGCGCCAGCCAGTGGCGCTTGAACGGCTACCGCGACGGCCTGGCCGCGGCCGGCATCGAGTTCGATCCGCAGCTGGTGGCCGAAGGCGATTTCCACTACGACACCGGCGCGATCTGCGCCCAGCGCCTGCTGCTGATGGACGATCCGCCGACCGCGATCTTCGCCGCCAACGACGACATGGCCGCCGGCACCATCCGCACCGCCAGCGAAATGGGCCTGTCGATTCCCGGCGACGTGTCGGTGTGCGGCTTCGACGACACGCCGCTGTCGCGGCAGATCTATCCGCCGCTGACCACGGTGCGCCAGCCGACCCGCGAGATGGGCCGCCTGGCCACCCACGAGCTGTTCAAGCGGATCAAGGCGCCCGACGCCGGCCAGCTGATCCTGGCGCCGTACGAACTGCAGCTGCGCAAGTCCACCGGCGCGGTCGGCAAGCCGCGCGCGCGCAAGCGCTGAGCCGCGCGCGGCGGCGCGGACGGCGCGCTGCGCTCGCGCCGGCGCCGTCACCAGAACGCGGCGTACAGCGCGATCAGGATCGCCAGCACCGCCAGCGCGGCGATGTTCCAGGCCGGCGCGGTGGCGTAGCTGACGCCGTCGTGGCGGATGCGGTCGCGCGCGGCGGGCGGGGCGGTGGCGAGCGAGACCGCCGCCATCAGCGCCGCCGACAGCAAGAACGCCAGTCCGATGCGGTTGACGAACGACATGTCGGTCAACACCACGTACTTGAACAGCAGCGAGAACCCGATCGATCCGCCTGCTGAGGCCAATGCGCCGGCTTCGTTGGCGCGCTTCCAGAACAGGCCGAACAGGAAGATCACCACGATGCCCGGAGTGAAGAAGCCGGTGTATTCCTGGATGTACTGGAAGCCCTGGTCGAAGCCGCCCAGCAGCGGACGCGCGGTGGCGATGGCGATGAGAATCGACACCGCCGCGGCGATGCGGCCGACCCGCACCAGTTGCCGCTCGCTCGCATCCACGCGCCGCTTGGCGTAGAAATCCAGGGTGAAGATGGTCGCCACCGAATTGATCTTCGAAGCCAGCGAGGCCACGATCGCCGCGACCAGCGCCGCGAACACCAGGCCGAGCACGCCCGGCGGCAGCAGCGCCATCATCGCCGGATAGGCATCGTCGGAACGCTTCAGATCCGGCGCCAGCATCACCGCGGCGATACCCGGCAGCACCACAATCACCGGCAGCACGATCTTCAGCGCGGCGGCGAAGACAATGCCTTTCTGCGCCTCTTTCAAGTCCTTGGCGGCCAGCGCGCGCTGGATGATGTACTGGTTGAACCCCCAATAGCTCAGGTGCGCGACCCACAGACCGCCGAGCAGCACGCCGATACCCGGCAGATCCTTGTAATGAGGATTGTCGGGCGAGAGGATCATATGGAAGTGATCCGGATGCGCGGTCATGAGCTTGTTCCAGCCGGCGAGGATGCCCGCGCCGTCGCCGATCTTGCTCAGCGTCAATCCCGCCACCAACAACCCGCCGAGCACCAGCAAGGTCACCTGCACGATGTCGGTCAGCGCCACCGCCTTGAGCCCGCCGTACAGCTGGTACGCCAGCGCGAACAGGCCGAGCAAGGTCAGCGCCAGCATCTGGTCCATGCCGGTGACCTGCGCCACCGCGATCGAACCCAGCCACACGATCGAGGTCAGGTTGACGAACACGTACAGCCCGAGCCAGAACACGGCCATGAGCGTGCGGATGCGGTTGCCGTAACGCTCCTCCAGGAACTGCGGCATGGTGTAGATGCCGTTGCGCAGGAACACCGGCAGGAAGAACTTGCCGACCACCAGCAGCGTCGCCGCCGCCATCCACTCGTAAGACGCGATGGCCAGGCCCAGCGCGTAGCCCGAGCCGGACATGCCGATGATCTGTTCGGCGGAGATATTGGCCGCGATCAGCGACGCGCCGATCGCCCACCACGGCAGCGCCTTGCTGGCGAGGAAGTAATCCTTGGCGGTCTTCTCGTGGCCGCCCTTCTCGCGCGAGACCCACTGGGCGAGGACGAACACGCCGGCCAGGTAGGCCAGGACGATGGCGGTATCGAGCAGGGAAAGTTTCATGCGGCTCCGTGACGGGATGGCGCGGGTGCGTCCGTTCTACCCGCCGCGGCCGAAGCTGGCCACGGCCGGGCGGCGGTTTGGGGCAAGAATTCGATTGCAGCGGCGTCGCGGGCGGGGTGGCGAGGCGATGGGCGGGTGGTTCGTGGCGCCACCCACCTGCCGTCATTCCCGCGAAGGCGGGAATCCAGGGCTCCACCGAAGCATGACTCTGAAGTCTCTGGATTCCCGCTTTCGCGGGAATGACGGGGGTGAGATGGCGCTGAAGTCTCTGGATTCCCGCGTTCGCGGGAATGACGAGTGAGGGATGAGGCTGAAGTCTCTGGATTCCCGCCTACGCGGAAATGACGAGCAGGAAACACCGCCGCGACGACACCCCGCCGTTCCGCCCGCGCGCCGAGGGGACGCGCGCGGGACGGAGCGGCGAGGCAGGGACGCCGGGATGTCGCGGCCTGCGGCTGCGGCATCAGAAGTTCCAACGCACGCGCACGCCGTAGCTGCGCGCGTCGTTGAGGAATCGCGTGTTCACGCCCGAACCCACCAGCGCTTTCTGCGAGACGTCCTTGTTGGTCAGGTTCGCGCCCCACAGTTCGACCCGCCAGGCGCCGTCGAGGGTGCCGTAGCCGACGCCGGCGTTGATCTGGGTGAAGCCGTCCTGGCGGTCGGGAAAGCCCGCCGTGGCCGCGTCTTCGATCCGGTCGACGGTGCCCGCGGTGTCGCGCAGGAAGGTCACCGGGCGGTTGTTGTACTGGGTCAGGAAGAACGAGGAGCGGTACGCGGCCAAAATCTGCCAGTCGAACGTGCCGCCGAGCAGGTCGAACGCCTGCTGCAAACGCGCGTTGAAGGTGAACTTGGACGACAGCGGCAGTTCGTTGCCGGCCAGGTCGATCTGCGAAGTGATGCCGCCGTTGCCGAAGTCCTGGCTGCGCACGTCGGCGACCACGCCGCGCTTGATCTTGGTGTGCAGGTACAGCGCGTTGAGATCGAGCGTAAAGCCCGCGCCGAAGCGTAAGCGGCCCTCGGCTTCGGCGCCGTACAGCTCGGACTTGCCGACGTTGCGGTTGACCAGGGCGAAGCCGTTCGGGCGGCCGTTGGGGTCGAACGCGATCGTGGTCAGGTCCTGGAACACCTGGTCCTGATAGTCGTAGTAGAAACCGCTGACGTTGAAGGTCGAGGTGCGGCCGAGGAACTCGAACGAGTTCTTCGAACCGATTTCCAGCGCGGTCAGTTTTTCCGGCTTGTAGGTTTCCGGGATGACGTTGACGTCGAAGCTGTCGTTGAAGCCGCCGGCCTTGTGCCCGGTGGAGACGGTGGCGTACAGCAGGTTTCGCGCGCTCAGGTCGTATTCGACGCCCAGGCGCCAGTCGAGGAACTCGAACGCGCTGGAGCCGTGCTGCTCGGACGGAATGCCCAGGACGATGAAGCTGTGCTGGCCGTTGGCCGGGCAGTTCACCGTGTTGCCGCCGATGTCGGGGCGGTCGATGCAGGTGCCGTTCGGGCGGCTGCCGTCGACGATGCCCTGCAACTGCTGCTGCAAGGTGTCGCGCTCGCCGGCGCGCAGGATGCCCTGGAGCAGGAACAGCGCCTTGTCCGCGTCGGTGACCAGCCCGGTGGTGGCGAAGTTCGGCCGGTCGAGCAGGGTCGGCTTGAAGCGTTCGGTGCCCAGGCGGCTTTGGAACACGCCGCCGTCGCCGCCGAGGCCGACGGTCCAGTTGCCGCCGATGCCGTCGCGCGACTTGCGCTCCTCGGTGTAGCGCAGGCCGCCCTTGACCCGCAGCCGCTCGTCGATGTCGAAGGTACCGTCGCCGAACACCGCCCAGGACCGGCCGTCGACATCGGGCATGGTGAACTCGGTGCCCGAATAGAACGAGCCCTTGTCGGCCAGGGCCATGAAGCCGACCTGCTGCTTCTCGTGGAAATAGAAGCCGCCGGTGGTCCAGCGCAAGCGCGCGTCGTCGTCCGACGACAGCCGCAGTTCGTGGGTCTGCGCCTGCGAACGCGCCTGCAGGTAGTTGGTGCCGAAGTTGTCGTAGTCGATCCCGCCCCAGCTCGCCGGCTCGCCCGCCGGGCGCTCGCGGATGTCGCGGCCGGGCCAGACATTGCCTTCGGCGGCGGCGTTGATCTGGAAGTAATCGACGTCGCGATAGCTGCCGTTGTACTCCAGGTTCACCGCGCCGAAGTCGTAGCGCACCGTGCCCTGGAAACCCCACAGCTTGTTGTCGACTTTGCCCTGCACGCCGCGATAGACCACCTTGCGCATGTCGATGTCGGCGGGCTTGAAGCCCGCGCGCGCCGCATCGAACACGCCCGCGCCCGGATAGCCGGTGCCGAGCTCGCGGCCGACGTCGAGCATCGCGAACACCGACAGCGTGTCGTCGGGCTCGTACAGGAACGACAGGCGGCCGGCGCTGTCGTCCTGGATGCCGGCCGGCTGCAGGTGCCGCCACAGCCCGGCGTTCCTGAAGCCGGCTTCCTTCTCGATGTGGTAGCCGGAAAAACGCAATGCGGCGTAAGGGCCGAGCGGGAAGTTCAATGCGGTTTCGTAGCCCTTTTGGTCGCGGTTGCCGACCTCGCCCTGCACATAGCCGCTGAACTCGCCGCCCAGCTCGGGCTTCTTGGTGACGATGTTGAGCGTGCCGGCCAGTGCGTTGCGGCCGCGCAGCGTGCCTTGCGGGCCCTTGTTGATCTCGACCCGCTCCAGGTCGAAGAACATCCCGCCCAGGCCGCGCGGACGCGGGATGTAGGCGCCGTTGATGTGCGGCGCCGCGCCGGGATCGCCGAGCTCGGTGTTGTTGGACGAACCCACGCCGCGGATGAAGATTTCGGTGGCGCCTTCCTGGTTGGCGATGCTCATGCCGGGCACGGCCACCTGCATCTGCCGCAGTTCGTTGTTGATGCCCAGGCCGCGCAGGTCGTCCTGCGACAGCGCCTGCGCGGTGCCGGCGTACTTCTGCAGGCTCTGCGCGCGGCGCTCGACGGTGACGATGACCGAATCCAGATCGGTCGCGCGCTGCTCGGCCTCGCGCGGCGACGACGGCGCGGGCGTCGGCGCGTCCTGCGCGGCGGCGTGGCCGGCCAGCAGCGTGGCGACGACGGCCAGGCTCAGATGCGAACAACGATGGCGCACGATCATCGGAAACCTCCCCTCCCCGGGGCCGGCGACGAAGCCGGTCGTGGTGTTGTGGCGGGCGCCGCGCGGACGCCCCCTGAGCGGAGCCGGCCGAAACGGTGCGGGAGCTTGTAGCCCGCCTATGACAGCGCTGTCAACAAAGCGGACACGATGCGGCGTTGCAGCATGATTTGCGCGCGAATCGATCAGCCGCGCGGGACAGGACGAGTGTGCGGCGCTTGCGTGATGCGGATCACGCGAATCGCGCTTGGACGCGGGCGAAAGCGTTTTCATCGCGACATACGTGTCGCTGCCGCGGGCCGTAACCGGGCTCGGGCGGAGCGCGGCCGCGCGCATGCGCGGCCGGCGTATACGGCAATCGATTGCGCAGCGCATCACGCCCGCTGCGCGGCGCCCGCAGCGGCGGCGACGGCCGCGGCGGCAACGGCGCGCACGTTCGCCCGGCGCGGGCGCGCAAACGAAAGCGGACCCCGGCCGAAGCCGGAGTCCGCGGATCGCGACTCGCGATCGTGTCTTGCGATGCGGCGGTCGCCGCAGGTTACGGCGTGGCGTCGGTCGCCGCGTCGGCGTTGACGATGCCGGTGCCCAGGCTCGGGCTCTGCGGCGAGGCGAACGGCGAGGCGGTGTTCTTGATCGTCGCCTCCACCTGCGCCGGGGTCAGGTCGGTGCCCGGCTTGGACTGCATCAGCGCGACCACGCCGGCCACGAACGGCGCCGCCATCGAGGTGCCGTTGTAGTTGACGTAGTTGAACGCGCCCGGCGTGGTGGTGCCGGCGTTGAGCGTGGACAGGATGGTCTGGCCCGGCGCGGCCACGTCGACCAGCGAGCCGTAGTTGGAGAAGCTGGCGCGCACGCCGGCCGAGGTGGTGGCGCCGACGTTGATGACGTTGGCGCAGCTGGCCGGCTGGAAGCCCGAGGCGTCGGCGTTGCTGTTGCCGGCCGCCACCACCACGGTCACCCCGCGCGAGACCGCGCCGGTGATCGCCACCTGCATCGCCGAGCTGGACGAACACGCGCCGCCGCCGCCCAGGCTCATGTTGATCACCGTGGCCTTGTTGGCGCCGACCGCGGGCACGCCCGAGACGGTGCCGCCCGAGGCCCAGGTGATCGCATCGGCGATGTCGGCCAGGGTGCCGCCGCAGCGGCCGAGTACGCGCGCGCTGAGGATCTTGGCCTGGAACGCGGTGCCGGCGATGCCGGTCGCGTTGTTGGTCACGCCGGCGGCGATGCCGCTGACGTGGGTGCCGTGCCAGCTCGAGTTGCGCGCCGGCTGGCCCAGGCCGCACTGGCCGGCGGTGGTCCAGTCGCCCGGATCGTGCGGATCCGAGTCGCGGCCGTTGCCGTCGTTGGCGGTGGCGGCGTTGCTGATGAAATCGTAGCCCAGCGGCGAGGTGCGGTTGGCGAGCAGGTCGGGATGGTCGGTGATGCCGGTGTCGACCACCGCGATGATCTTGCCCTGGCCCTGGTAGCCGTTGTCCCAGGCGGTGTTGGCGCGGATGCCGTAGGTGCCGCTGAGGCCCCACTGCTGCAGGTACAGCGGATCGTTCGGCGTCAGCAGCGCCTGGAAGCGCGCGTTGGGTTCGACGAACTTCACCCGCGGATCGGCGGCGATGCTCTTCATCAGCGTCGCCGCTTCCACCACGTCGAGCGCGCGGTTGACTTCGATCAGTTCCGCGCCGGTGGAGATGGTGCGGGTGTGCTGGATCTTCAGATCCTTGCGGCCGAGCGAGCTCAGCGCGATGTCGAGATCGCGCTGGAACGCGGCGGCCTTGGGCGCGTCCGCGGCGTAGCTGACCAGGAAGCCGTCGACCGGCGCGTCGGCCTTCAGGCCGCTGAGGTCGACGCGCTCGTCGGCGAAGGCCGGCGCGGCGATGAGGCAGAGAACGGCGGCCGCCAGCGCGTGCCGGCGGAGGCGAAGCATGGAAGGCGAAGACATGAGCGAAACTCCCGTGAGGTTTCGATGAGCCGCGGTATGCGGCGGAACCGTCCTGGTCCCTCTCGCGTGTCCAGCAGTGGGGGCGTGCGACGTTGGCTTGCGCGAGCGCGTCCGGACGTGGTCTGCGGGCAGCGCTATGCCCGCGCAACGCAGCCTAGGGAGGAATATTTATTCGACAACCGCTAAACCTCTTGCGGTCACATCGTCTTCGCCGACGACATCATGGATTGCGCATCGCTATCGCCGGCGCTTGCATTAGTGCGCGTTGCGGTTTCGGCAACGCGATGAACGACTGCGATGCGCGTTGTGAAAGCGCGAGCGCGCGCTGCGATTGCGGAAAGCGATTACGCAACTGCGAGTGGCGCGGCGTGCGGCGACGCGCGAACGTACGTGCGGGAACGACGATGAAAACAGGCGATGCGGATGGCGTCGCAGTTCCATTGTCGCGGCCGCAGCTCGCGCAGCTCCTACATGGGCTACCTGTAGGAGCTGCGCGAGCTGCGACCGCGCACCATCGGATCGCGTCGCCACTCAATGCAACGCGCCTCTCTCCCGCATGCAGGAGAGAGGCGCCCCGCTCAGCTCTCGTAAGCCGATTCGCCATGCGTGGTGATGTCCAGGCCCTCGCGTTCGGCCTCTTCGGCCACGCGCAAGCCGACCACCGCCTTGACGATCACGAACGCGATCACCGACACCACGCCCGACCACACCACGGTGATCGCCACGCCCAGCGCCTGCACGCCGACCTGCGCGGCGATGGTCTCGTTGCCCGCGCCGAGGCCGAAGCCGCCCAACGCCGGCGCGCTGAACACACCGGTGAGGATCGCGCCGATGATGCCGCCCAGGCCGTGCACGCCGAACACGTCGAGCGCGTCGTCGGCGCGCAGCAGGCGCTTGAGCCCGTGCACGCCCCACACGCAGGCCGCGCCGGCGATCGCGCCGATGGCGATCGCGCCGAACGGACCGACCGTGCCGCAGGCCGGAGTGATCGCCACCAGGCCGGCGACCACGCCCGACGCGCCGCCGAGCATCGACGACTTGCCCTTGACGATCTTCTCCACCAGGCTCCACGCCAGCGCCGCCGCGGCGGTGGCGAGCAAGGTGTTGAGGAAGGCCAGCGCCGCGCCGGCGGTGGCTTCCAGGTTGGAGCCGGCGTTGAAGCCGAACCAGCCCACCCACAGCAGCGACGCGCCGATCATGGTGAAGGTGACGTTGTGCGGCTTGAGCGCCTCGCGTCCGTAGCCCACGCGCTTGCCGACGAAGTAGGCGCCGACCAGGCCGGCGATGCCGGCGTTGATGTGCACCACCGTGCCGCCGGCGAAGTCGATCGCGCCCTTGGCGAACAGATAGCCGTCCGGCCCGTACCAGACCATGTGCGCGATCGGCAGGTAGGCGAAGGTGAACCAGATCGCCGCGAACAGCAGCACCGCGGCGAACTTGATGCGCTCGGCGAACGCGCCGACGATCAGCGCGCCGGTGATGCCGGCGAAGGTCGACTGGAACGCCACGAACACGTACTCGGGCAGCGATACGCCGGCGGTGAACGTCGCCGCCAGCGAGTCCTTGTCCACGCCCTTGAGGAACAGCTTGTCGAAGGTGCCGATGAAGGCGTTGCCGCCGGCGAAGGCCAGCGAGTAGCCGTAGGTCACCCACAGCAGCACGATCAGCGAGAACACCGCCAGCACCTGCATCAGTACCGACAGCACGTTCTTGGAGCGCACCAGGCCGCCGTAGAACAGCGCCAGGCCGGGCACGGTCATCAACAGCACCAGCAGGGTCGAGGTCAGCATCCAGGCCACGTCGCCCTTGTCGACCACGGGCTTGGCGGCTTGCGCCGCGGCCGCCGCGTCCTGCGCATGCGCCGGCGCGAACGCCAGCAACATCGCCGCCGGCAGCGCGGTCCACAGCAGGGTCTTGCACATCCGCTCGCGCGAGCGGGCATCGAAAGTCGTCGCGTACTTCATGTCGTCTTCTCGCAGGCGGGAGTCAGAGGGCGTCGTCGTCGAGTTCGCCGGTGCGGATGCGCACCGTGTTCTCCACCGGCAGGACGATGATTTTTCCGTCGCCGACCTTGCCGGTGCGCGCGGCGTTCTGGATCGCCTCCAGCGCCGCGTCCAGCAGGCCGTCTGGCACGGCGCATTCGATCTTGAGCTTGGGCAGGAAATCCACGACGTACTCGGCGCCGCGGTACAGCTCGGTGTGGCCCTTCTGCCGGCCGAAGCCTTTGACTTCGGTGACGGTGATGCCCGACACGCCGACTTCGGTCAGCGCTTCGCGCACTTCGTCGAGCTTGAACGGGCGGATGATCGCGATGATCAGTTTCATCTCGCAGCTCCAGGGGTGCGGGGTGGGCGCGGCGTCAGAACGCCTTGCTCACCGTGAGGGTGAA
Organism: Lysobacter enzymogenes; assembly: GCF_017168095.1. Taxonomy (GTDB): domain Bacteria; phylum Pseudomonadota; class Gammaproteobacteria; order Xanthomonadales; family Xanthomonadaceae; genus Lysobacter; species Lysobacter enzymogenes_D. Next base: position 19,927 of record NZ_LXSD01000356.1, read on the forward strand.
GGCGCTGTCGGCCAGGAAGTTGTTGTGGGCGTTGGTGTAGAGCGGCGTTGAAGCGTCGGTGTCGCTGTAGGCCGCCGCGACCGAGAAACCGTTGTCGAAGCTCTTGGTCACCCCAAGCTTCCAGTCGGTGTACTCGAAGGCCTTGTTGCTCTCGATCCACTGCTTGCCGCCGTGCAGGTTCAAGGTCCAGCCCGGCTGGAAGGTCCAGTTGAGGTTGGCGTCCAGGTACCCGGAGCCGTCGGAGTCGGCATAGCCGAACAAATCGGTGACGGCGTAGGAGTACTTGAGCCCGATCGACACCGTCTCGCTCGGCGCAAGCGTGCCGCCCAGGTACACCTCGGTGGTGTCGGGGCTGTTGAAGCCGGACGGATAGCTGCCCGGGTAGTAGTAGGTCAGCACGCCGACGTCGTAGGAGAAGATCTCCCCGGCCTTGCCGCGATAGCCCAGGTACCCGTCGAGTTCGAGGCTGTTGGAGATGTCGTCGCCGACGACGACCGTATCCGACAGCCAGCTGACGTTGCTGCCCCAGGCGCCGACATAGAAACCGCTGTCGTGCGCGTACTCGATGCCGGCCTGCAGCGCCGGTTTCTGGTTGGTCTGCGAGACGCCGCGGAACAGATAGTCCGTGGTCAGCGCGACCGAGCCCGACGTGGCGGCAACGGCCGGCAGCGCCGCGCAGGCGAGCGCGGCCGCGAGCGCGGCGCGCGGCAGCGCCTGCGAGCGGATCGGAGCGTGTGCGAGCGTCGTCCTGACGCGGGACGCCGTGGTGGCGACGGCATCGGTGATGTTTTCGCTGGTGTGAGACGACATGACGCAGGCTCCTCATAAGCGGTGGCCCCTCCCCGGTCATTGCTTCGTGCTCGTTACGTCGCGGAGCGCTTCATCGTCGCTCCTGCATTTTTTCGGGTACACGCCGCCCCGCGGCGGGCCCGGCCCGTCGTGCGCGTCCTCCTGGTTGGGTGAAAACGAAAACGGCCCGAAGCGCTCGCTTCGGGCCGCCTGGGTTACAAGAGCTTGCTCATGAACACGCAGTTGGGATCGTCGCGGTAGCAGGCGAAGGGCCCGCAGGGCTCGAAACCGTATCGCGCGTATAACCGGCGCGCCGGCTCGAATCCCGCCATCGAGCCGGTTTCCAGGCTCAGGCGCCGGTACCCGCGCCGTGCAGCCTCATCGAGGATGTGCTCGAGCAAGGCCGCGGCCACGCCGCGGCGCTGGTGCGCGTCGGCGGTGCGCATCGACTTGATTTCGCCGTGCTGCGCATCGAGCCGCTTGAGCGCGCCGCAGCCGAGCAGCGCGTCGCCGTCCCACGCGCTCCAGAAGCTGACGTCCGGATGCCGCAGTCCGTCCAAGTCGAGCGCGTGGCAGCTTTCCGGCGGCGACAGCTCGGCCATGCCTTGCAGGTGTTCGCGCAACAAGGCGATCACCTCGGGACGGTCGAGTTGGCCGGCGCGGATCTGCATCGGTCGCTGCGCTCCTGGGTCGAAAAACGCAAGGCAAGGTCCGAAGGCGCCGGCGCGAGGCCGCCGCCCTGGGGATACGATCGTCGTTGGTCGTGCGTGTCGCACAGCGGTGCGGCCGCGGACGGCCGCACCGCGCGCACCGTCGCTTAGACGGCGTAGTACATCTGGTATTCCAGCGGATGGGTCGCCGCGCGGAACTTGGTCACTTCCTGCATCTTCAGCGCGATGTAGCCGTCGATGAAGTCGTCGGTGAACACGCCGCCGGCCTTGAGGAAGTCGCGGTCCTTGTCCAGCGCTTCCAGGGCCTGGTCGAGCGAGTGGCACACGGTCGGGATGCCCTTCTCCTCTTCCGGCGGCAGGTCGTAGAGATCCTTGTCGCTCGGCGCGCCCGGATCGATCTGGTTCTTGATGCCGTCCAGGCCGGCCATCATCAGCGCGGCGAAGGTCAGGTAACCCGACTGGATCGGGTCGGGGAAGCGCATCTCGATGCGGCGCGCCTTCGGGTTGGCCACGTACGGAATGCGGCAGCTCGCCGAGCGGTTGCGCGCCGAGTAGGCCAGCATCACCGGCGCCTCGAAGCCCGGCACCAGGCGCTTGTAGCTGTTGGTGCCCGAGTTGGTGAAGGCGTTGATCGCGCGCGCGTGCTTGAACACGCCGCCGATGTACCACAGCGCCAGCTGCGACAGGCCGCCGTAGCCGTCGCCGGAGAACAGGTTGACGCCGCCCTTGGCGAAGGACTGGTGCACATGCATGCCGCTGCCGTTGTCGCCGACGATCGGCTTGGGCATGAAGGTCGCGGTCTTGCCGTTGCGGTGGGCGACGTTCTTGATGATGTACTTCATCGTCAGCAGCTCGTCGGCCTTGGCGACCAGCGAGTTGAACTTGGTGCCGATCTCGCACTGGCCGGCGTTGGCGACTTCGTGGTGGTGCACTTCCACCTCGATGCCGACCTGTTCCAGCGTCTTGCACATCTCGGCGCGGATGTCGTGCAGCGAGTCGAGCGGCGCGACCGGGAAGTAGCCGCCCTTCACGCCCGGACGGTAGCCGCTGTTGCCGCCTTCGTATTCCTTGCCCGAGTTCCACGCGGCTTCTTCCGAATCGATGTGGAAGAAGGTGTGGCCCATCTCATTGGCGTAGCGCACCGAGTCGAAGATGAAGAACTCGGGCTCGGGGCCGAAGAAGGCCTGGTCGGCGACGCCGCTGGCTTTGAGGTAGGCCTCGGCGCGCTTGGCCACGCCGCGCGGGTCGCGCGAGTAGGCCTGCATGGTGGCCGGGTCGAGGATGTCGCAGGTCAGCACCAGGGTCGGATCGGCGGTGAACGGATCCAGGAACGCGGTGGTCGAATCGGGCAGCAGGATCATGTCCGACTCGTTGATGCCCTTCCAGCCGCTGATCGAGGAACCGTCGAACATCTTGCCGTCCTCGAACAGCGCCGGCTCGACGATCGACTTGGGGAAGGTCACGTGGTGCTGCACGCCACGCATGTCGGTGAAGCGCAGATCGACGAATTCGACCTTGTGGTCCTTGATGAGCTTTTCGACGTGTTCGAGGGACATGGCTGGATCCGGGAAGAGGTGGGGAATGGAGAATCGGGCAACGCGGGGGCGTGATGCGCCTGCCAGGGATTAAAGCAAGTCGTGTGCCAAGTTTTATGGCGATCCAAGCGATTGATTCGAAAGGATGATCGGCTAAGCACTCCCGGCTTTTGCACCAATAAAGTGCAGCACCAACCGGCTTCGCACCAATTTGGGAAAAGCCCCTTTCCGCTATCCTGACCCGCCGGCCGCGCTTCCCCCGACCGCGACGCGCCGCTTGTTCCGATTCCCCCTTCCCGATTCTCGATTCCCGGCCCCAATGACCGACCTCCTAGCCGCCCTGCTCCTCGGCATCATCGAAGGCATCACCGAATTCCTCCCGATCTCCAGCACCGGCCACTTGCTGATCGCCCAGCACTGGCTCGGCGCGCGCTCGGACCTGTTCAACATCTCGATCCAGGCCGGCGCGATCCTGGCGGTGGTGGCGATCTACTGGAAGCGCCTGTGGGGCCTGGCCGTCGGCTTCACCCAGCGCGACAACCTCGACTACCTGCTCAAGCTCGGCGCGGCCTTCGGCATCACCGCGGTGCTCGGCATCCTCGTCAAGAAGGCCGGCTTCACCCTGCCCGACCACGTCACCCCGATCGCCTGGGCGCTGGTGCTGGGCGGCGTGTGGATGGTCGCGGCCGAGCATTTCGCCGCCAAGCGCGCGGCCGCGCTCGGCGAGCGCAGCGACATCACCTGGACGGTGGCGGCGCTGGTCGGCATCGCCCAGGTCGTGGCCGGCGTGTTCCCGGGCACCTCGCGCTCGGCGGCGACGATCTTCGTCGCGCTGCTGGCCGGCACCACCTCGCGCGCGGCGGCGACCGAGTTCGCGTTCCTGGTCGGCATCCCGACCATGTTCGCCGCCAGCGGCTACGAGCTGCTCGGCGTGATCGGCACTCCGGCCGCGGCGCAGGAGGACTGGAGCGCGCTGGGCGTGGCCTTCGCCGCCTCGGCGGTGACCGCCTTCATCGCGGTGAAATGGCTGCTGCGCTACATCCAGAGCCACCGCTTCACCGCGTTCGCGATCTACCGCGTCGTGTTCGGCATCGCGCTGTTGCTGCTGATGCCGGCCGGCAGCTGAGGAAACCGCCATGTCCGATCCGCACAGCCAGCACGCCGAGCTGGAGCAGGAACTGCTCGACGACCAGGGCCTGTCCGCCGCCGAACGCTACGCCGCCTTCCTCGCCGCGGTCGCCGACAGCGGCCGCTTCTGGGTGGCCGAGTCGGGCGAGTACCTGCTGACCTTGTTCGACGGCGAAGAACACGAGCTGCTGCCGGCGTGGCCGTCGGCCGCGACCGCGCGCGCCGCGCTGGCGCAGGCGCCCAAGCTGGCCGGCTACGCGCCGGCGCCGCGCGAGCTGGC
>NZ_LXSD01000357.1:0-17469 GCF_017168095.1 Lysobacter enzymogenes
CGCGCCCGCCGCACCGCACCGCGCCGCGCCGCACCGCGCCGCAGCGACAGCGACAGCGACGGCTACGGCTACGGCTACGGCGACAGCCGTGGCCGCGAACCGCCAAGATCGATCCACGCCGCGCGCGCCCCGCGCAGGCACGCTGTCCTCCTCGCCGCCGCCGGAGCCCGCCATGACCGACCGTCCCGCCGACCCGCGCCACCTCGACTTCATGCGCGAAGCCATCGCCCTGGCGCGCGCCAACGCCGCCGCCGGCGGCCGCCCGTTCGGCGCGGTGCTGGTGCGCGACGGGCAGGCGATCGCGCGCGCCGCCAACCGCATCGTCGAAACCGGCGATCCGACCGCGCACGCCGAACTGCTGGCGATCCGCATGGCCGCGCACGCGTTGGGCCTGACCCGGCTGACGGGCTGCACGATCTATGCCAGCGGCCATCCCTGTCCGATGTGTCTGGCGGCGATGCACCTGGCCGGCGTCGAGGCCGCGTACTACGCCTATTCGAACGAAGACGGCGAAGCGTTCGGCCTGTCCACCGCCGCGGTCTATGCGCAGATGGCGCTGCCGCCGGCGCAGCAGATCCTGCCGTTGCGGCAACTGCGGCCGCACGACGAGGCCGGCCTGTACGCGCAATGGGCGCAGCGCGGCTGACGCCGCCGCGCGCGGCGAATGCGGCTAGGATGCCGGCTTCGCCAGGAGAATTCGGGGCCAGGAGAATCCGGACATGGAAGACCTCGTGCTGATCCTCGGCCCCGTGCTGGTGCTGGGCTGGAACGGCCTGTTGTGGCGCTGGTCGCGCGGCTACCTGCGCTACGCCGCGGTGGCGATGTTCGCGCTCAACCTGCTGCTGGGATCGCCCGTGTTCGGCGTGCTGGCCTGGAACCTGGCCAGCCACGACGTCCACACCAGTTATGCGGCCGCTTACGGCGACGCGTTCCTCGCCATCGGCCTGGGCTTGTTCAATGGCCTGGTCGCGCTGGTGGGCGCGATCGCGGTAGCGCTGCGCAAGCCGCCGGCCGCGAAGGACGAACGCGGCCGCACCCGCGACCGGCCGCGCTGAGCGGCCTCACTGCAGATCGCGCAAATCCAGCCGGCGCAGCTTCGGCGCCAGCTTGGCGGTGGCGCCGACCACGGCCAGAGTCATGCAGCCGCCGAAGATCACCGACGGCACCAGGCCCATCAGCTTGGCCGCCAGGCCCGATTCGAACGCGCCCAGTTCGTTCGACGAGCCGATGAAGATGCCGTTGATCGACGACACCCGCCCGCGCATTTCGTCGGGCGTCGACAACTGCAGGATGGTCGAGCGCAGCACCACCGACACGCCGTCGCACATGCCCGACAGCATCAGCATCAGCGCCGACAGCCAGAACTCGCGCGACAGGGCGAAGCCGATGATGCACAGGCCGAAGCCGGCCACCGCCCACAGCAGCAGGCGCCCGGCATGCTTCTGCGGCGGATGCCGCGCCAGCCACAGCCCCATCATCACCGCGCCGGCGGCCGGCGCCGCGCGCAGCACGCCCAGCGCTTCGGGGCCGTAATGCAGCACGTCGTGGATGAAGGCCGGCAGCAGCGCGACCGCGCCGCCGAACAGCACCGAGAACATGTCCAGCGCCTGCGCGCCGAGCACGACCTGGTTGTTGAACACGAAGCGCAGGCCTTCGCCGATGCTGCGGAACACCGGCGCGCGTTCGGCCGGCGGCGGCGGTTCGGTCACGCGCAGGGTGATGATGGCGATCGCGCCGGCCAGGGCGAAGGCCGCCGCGACCAAGTAAGCCGAAGTCTTGCCGCCCCAGGCCACCAGCACGCCGCCCAGGGCCGGGCCCAGCACCAGCCCGGTCTGCATCACCACGCTGCTCACCCCCGCGCCGCGGGCGAAGTGCTCGCGCTTGAGTACGCGCGCGAACAGCGACATGTACACCGGCGACAGGAACGCGCGGACCACGCCGTTGATGGCGATGGCGGCGAAGATGGTGAAGGTGCCGATGCCGAACGCGCCGGCCGGCAAGCTGCCGCTGGCGACGCCGGCCAGCATCAGCGTGGTCAGCAGCAAACCCAGGCAGGCGAACATGCCGAGCTTGCGCCGCGGCAGGTGATCGACCGCGTAGCCGGCGAACAGGGCGAAACAGAAGTAGGGCACGACCTCGGTGAGGCCGATCATGCCAAGCGCGAGCGGATCGCGGGTGAGTTCGTAGACGTGCCAGCCGACCGTCACCGCGACGATCTGGTACGACAGCATCGCCAGCAGGCGATAGATCAGCAGGCCGGCGAAGCCGGGGTTGCGCAGCAACTGCGAGGCGCTGATCGGGCCGCCTGCGTCGGGGTCCTGCGGATCGTCGGCGCGGGCGGCGGCCTCGCTCACAGCCGCCGTTGCGCTTGTTCGCGGATGTAGGCCAGCAGCGCCGCCAGGCCGTTGCTGCGGGTCGGCGAGAGATGCTTGGCCAGGCCGATGTCGGCGATGTAGTCGGCCGAGGTGGCGGCGATCTCGGTGGCGCTGCGGCCGCTGTAGACGCGCAGCGCCAGGTAGATCAGGCCCGAGACGATGGCCGAATCGCTGATCGCGTGGAAGACGAGCCTGTCGGCATCGCCCTCGACCACGATCCAGACCATCGACTGGCAGCCGAGCAGCCGGTGCTCCTCGGTCTTGCAGGCCTCCGGCAGGTCCGGCAGCTTGCGGCCGAGATCGATCAGATATTGGTAGCGCTCGGACCAGTCGCCGAAGAAGGCGAATTCGTCGCGGATCGCGGCTTGGGCGTCGGCGGCGGTGGGTTCGAGCGGGAAGGGCGAGGCGGGGAGGGCGGGGGCGTTCATCGGATCGCTAAGTGGCGGCGCGGGCCCGCCCGGACAAGGTCCGGGCGGACGCAAATCACGAACCGGCCGTTTCGGTCTTCTGGGGCTCGGGGCGCTTGCGCACCCAGCGCACGCCCTGCGGCGTGTCCTCGAGCAGGATGTTTTCCTCGGCGAGCTGCTGGCGGATGGCATCGGCGCGGGCGAAGTCGCGCGCCTTCTTGGCCGCGTTGCGTTCGTCGACCAAGGCCTGGATGCGTTCGTCGTCCTGATCGCCGGCGGCGCCGGCGAACCATGCGGCCGGATCCTGCTGCAGCAGGCCCAGGGCCAGGCCGGCGCCGAGCAGTTCGCGCTTGAGCCGCGCCTGTTCGGTCGGGTCGGTGGCCTTGCGCGCCTCCGAGGCGATGCGCGCGATCTCGGCCAGCGCCTGCGGCGTGCCGAGGTCGTCGTTCAATGCCGCCTCGATCTCGGCCGGAATGGCGACATCGCCGGCATCGACGCCGGCCAGGTCGCGCAAGGTGCCGTACAGCCGGTCGAGCGTGCGCGCGCAGCGTTCGATCAGCTCCGGCGACCAGTCCAGCGGCTGCCGGTAGTGCGCCGACAGCAGCGCGTAGCGCAGCGCTTCGGCCGGATGCTTGCGCAGCAGGTCGTGCACGGTCTCGATGTTGCCCCGCGACTTGGCCATCTTCTCGCCGTCGAAGGTCAGCATGCCGTTGTGCAGCCAGAACCGCGCGAACACCTTGCCGCCGTGCGCGCATTCGCTCTGCGCGATCTCGTTCTCGTGGTGCGGGAACATCAGGTCGTTGCCGCCGGCGTGGATGTCGATGGTCGCGCCCAGGTGGGCAGCGGCCATCGCCGAGCATTCGATGTGCCAGCCCGGGCGGCCGCGGCCCCAGGGCGAATCCCAGCCGGGCAGGTCGCCGGTGGAGGGCTTCCACAGCACGAAATCGCCGGCGTCGCGCTTGTACGGCGCGACCTCGATGCGCGCCCCGGCGCGCATGTCGTCGATGTCGCGGCGCGAGAGCTTGCCGTAATCGGGGTAGCTCTCGATCGAGAACAGCACGTGGCCTTCGGCCTCGTAGGCGTGGCCGCTGGCGACCAGGCCCTCGATCATGGTCACGATTTCGCCGATGTGCGCGGTCGCCGCCGGCTCGATGTCCGGCAGGCGCACGCCCAGCGCGCCCATGTCCTGGCGGTAGATCGCGGCGAAGCGCTCGGTGATGGCCGAGATCGGCACCTTCTGCTCGGCCGCCGCGGCGTTGATCTTGTCGTCCACGTCGGTGATGTTGCGCGCATAGGCCAGCGCGCCGTAGCGGCGGCGCAGCAGCCCGGCCAGCACGTCGAACACGACCGGGCCGCGGGCGTTGCCGATATGGGCGTAGTTGTAGACCGTGGGGCCGCAGACGTACATCGTCGGGCGGGCCGGATCCAGCGGGGCGAAGGCTTCGACCTGTCGCGACAGGCTGTTGTAGAGATGCAGGCTCATGGACGCAGGGCTTGGGTTCGGGTTCATTCTAGCGGCCGAGTGTGTCGGGCGGGCCACTAATTCCCGGCCGGATCCGGCGAATCGGTCGAACTTCGGCCGATCCGGCGCCGTCGGCCGGGCCGCGGCGGACCCGCGCGAGCGCCGGCGGCACGGGGCCTAAAGGCGGGATTCAGGCCGTCCCGGCAGACTGCTCTTACACTTTATTCACGAATCCAGCGCCGCGAGCCCGATGAACCGACTTCTTCTACAGGTCCCGATCCTGGCGCTGTCCGGCGCCGTGGCGGTCCTGTGGACGGCGCCCGCGCCGGCCCAGCAGCACACCACCGTGCTGCAGGCCGAGAACGTCCGCTTCGATTACGCCCAGGTATTGCGGGTCACCCCGGTCTACCAGACCCTGCGCGCGACCACGGTCGAGCAGCAGTGCGACCCGGAGGACGGCAAGGCCGATTCGCGCCTGCAGCGGGTGCTGGGCACGGTGCGCGAGGCCCTGGGCCGCGAGCGCGACCCCAAGCCCAGCACCGGCGAGAACTGCCGCCCGGTGCCGGTGGAGCGCGAGTTCCGCCGGCCGATCGCCTACGACGTGGACTACGTCTACAAGGGCAACCGGTTCCGCTCGCGCCTGCCCGAAGACCCCGGCAACAAGCTCAAGGTCCGGGTCGCGGTGACCCCGGTAGTGGCGCCGATCAGCACCGCGCGCTGAGCGCACGGCCCCGCCACGGCCGCCGGCCGATGCCTTTCCGGGCGCCCGCGGGCGCCGATACCCTCCCGGTTCCCAGCTCGGCCAGCCCGGGCGGCTTGCGCCCGCGCCCGCCGCATGGCAGCATTCGCGGCCTCATGAACCCGAACTACGCCGACGCCGACGTTCTGACCTCCGCCTACATGGCGGCGGGCATGACCTCGCGCGCGCGCCGACCGTTGCCCTGCCAATCCGCTGGGTGACGGATCGCGCCGTCGTTCGTGTAACAAGCCGCACACACGAAAAGCCCAGCCTAGCGCTGGGCTTTTTTGTTTTGGGCGGTTGAAACGCAGAGCGGGGTTGGGGGTGGGGGAACTGGAGCGGCGAAGCACCTGTATTTGCGCAACTTCCTCAAGGTCCGGATCGCTTCACATCCCCAGTTCCCTAACCCCGCTTTACAACCCCGCTGCATGCCCCCGCTTCATAACCCGCCTCACCTCGAGACCGCCGAATGACGAAGCACTTCCTCAACACCCAGGACTGGTCGCGTACCGACCTCGACGCGCTGCTGGCGCAGGCGGCCGCGTTCAAGCGCAACAAGCTCGGCGACCAGCTCAAGGGCAAGTCGATCGCCCTGGTGTTCTTCAACCCGTCCATGCGCACCCGCACCAGTTTCGAACTCGGCGCGTTCCAGCTCGGCGCGCACGCCGTCGTGCTGCAGCCGGGCAAGGACGCGTGGCCGATCGAGTTCGACCTGGGCACGGTGATGGACGGCGACACCGAGGAGCACATCGCCGAAGTGGCGCGGGTGCTGGGCCGCTACGTCGACCTGATCGGCGTGCGCGCGTTCCCGAAGTTCGTCGACTGGGCCTACGACCGCCAGGACGTGGTGCTCAAGGCCTTCGCCCAGTATTCGCCGGTGCCGGTCATCAACATGGAGACCATCACCCATCCCTGCCAGGAGCTGGCCCACGCGCTGGCCCTGCAGGAGCGCTTCGGCACCACCGACCTGCGCGGCAAGAAGTACGTGCTGACCTGGACCTACCACCCCAAGCCGCTCAACACCGCGGTGGCGAACTCGGCGCTGACCATCGCCACGCGCCTGGGGATGGACGTGACCCTGCTGTGCCCGACCCCCGAGTACGTGCTCGACGAGCGCTACATGGGCTGGGCCGAGCAGAACGTCGCCGAGAGCGGCGGCTCGCTGCGGGTGAGCCACGACATCGAAAGCGCCTACGCCGGCGCCGATGTCGTCTACGCCAAGAGCTGGGGCGCGCTGCCGTACTTCGGCAACTGGGGCCCGGAAAAGCCCATCCGCGACCAGTACAAGCACTTCATCGTCGACGAAGCCAAGATGGCGCTGACCAACGACGGCGTCTTCAGCCATTGCCTGCCGCTGCGCCGCAACGTCAAGGCGACCGACGCGGTGATGGATTCGCCGAACTGCATCGCGATCGAGGAAGCCGAGAACCGCTTGCATGTGCAGAAGGCGGTTATGGCCGCTTTGATCTAGGAGATAGCGGATGGGAGTTAGGAGATAGCGAAAAGCGTTTCGCCGATCTCCCCACCCCTCCGCGCTCCCGCTTTCGCTATCTCCTACCTTCTATCCGCTACCTTCTTCCCGAGATTCCCATGACCGACCGCGCCATCGTCCTCGCCTTCTCCGGCGGCCTCGACACCAGCTTCTGCGTGCCCTACCTGCAAGAACGCGGCTGGGCCGTGCACACCGTGTTCGCCGACACCGGCGGCGTCGACGACGAGGAGCGCGCCTTCATCGAGCAGCGCGCCGCCGAACTCGGCGTGGCCAGCCACGTCACCGTCGACGGCGGCCCGGCGATCTGGTCGGGCTTCGTCAAGCCGTTCGTGTGGGCCGGCGAGGGCTACCAGGGCCAGTACCCGCTGCTGGTGTCCGACCGTTACCTGATCGTCGAAGCCGCGCTCGCGCGCGCCGCCGAACTGGGCACCCGGGCCATCGCCCACGGCTGCACCGGCATGGGCAACGACCAGGTCCGCTTCGACCTGGCGGTGAAGGCGCTGGGCGATTACGAAATCGTCGCGCCGATCCGCGAAATCCAGAAGGAACACACCGAAGTCCGCGCCTACGAGCAGAAGTACCTGGAAGAGCGCGGCTTCGGCGTGCGCGCCAAGCAGAAGGCCTACACCATCAACGAGAACCTGCTCGGCCTGACCATGTCCGGCGGCGAGATCGACCGCTGGCAGGCGCCGGGCGAGGGCGCGGTGGGCTGGTGCAAGCCGCGCGCGCAGTGGCCGCAGCAGGCGTTGCGGGTCAAGCTGACGTTCGAAAACGGCGAAGCGGTGGCGCTGGACGGCGAAAAGATCGCCGGCCACACGCTGCTGGCCAAGCTCAACGCGCTGTTCGCGCAATACGGCGTGGGCCGTGGCCTGTACACCGGCGACACCACCATCGGCCTGAAGGGCCGCATCATCTTCGAAGCGCCGGGCCTGATCGCGCTGCTGACCGCGCACCGCGCGCTGGAAGAGGCGGTGCTGAGCAAGCAGCAGAACCGCTTCAAGCCCGACGTGGCGCGCAAATGGGTCGAGCTGGTGTACGAAGGCTTCTACCACGACCCGCTCAAGGCCGACCTGGAAGCGTTCCTGGCCAGCTCGCAGGGCACGGTCAACGGCGAGGTGGTGCTGGAAACCAACGGCGGCACCGTCAACGCGGTGGCCATCGAGTCCAAGCACATCCTCAACGCCAAGGGCGCGACCTACGCGCAAGCCGCCGACTGGGGCGTGGCCGAGGCCGAGGGCTTCATCAAGCTGTTCGGAATGAGCAGCACGTTGTGGGCGGAGATCAATCGCAAGGGATGAATGCTTAGGAGATGGCGGATAGGAGTTAGGAGATAGCGAAAAGCGGCTCCTGCTCCTGCTCCTGCTATCTCCTAACTCCTATCCGCTATCTCCTCTTGCGCATTCAAGCGAAAGACTCGAACCCGACCATGCTCTCCGAAGTCCTCAAACATCTCCAAGCCCTGGTCTCCCACGACACCCGCAACCCGCCGCGCGACATCGGCACAGGCGGCATTTTCGATTACCTGCGCAGCCAGCTGCCCGGCTTCCGCATCGAGGTGACCGACTTCGGCGCCGGCGCGGTGTCGATGCTGGCCGTGCGCGGCAATCCGCGCCGGCTGTTCAACGTGCACCTGGACACGGTGCCCTCGTCGGAAGCCTGGAGCGCGGACCCGCATACCTTGCGCGTCGGCGCGGACCGCGCCGTCGGCCTGGGCGCCTGCGACATCAAGGGCGCGGCCGCGGGCCTGCTGGCCGCGGCGGCCGTCACCGACGGCGATGCCGCGTTCCTGTTCTCCACCGACGAGGAAGCCAACGACGCGCGCTGCATCGCCGGCTTCCTCGCCAGCAACCACGGCTTCACCGAAGCCATCGTCGCCGAGCCGACGATGTGCGAGGCGGTGCTGGCGCATCGCGGCATCAGCTCGGTGCTGCTGCGCTTCCGCGGCGTCGCCGGGCATGCCTCCGGCGCCAACGCCCTGCAGGCCAGCGCGCTGCACCAGGCGGTGCGCTGGGGCGGCAAGGCGCTGGACCACGTCGAAGCGCAGTCGCACCAGCGCTTCGGCGGCCTGACCGGGCTGCGCTTCAACATCGGCCGCATCGAAGGCGGGATCAAGGCCAACATGATCGCGTCGAGCGCCGAGCTGCGCTTCGGCTTCCGTCCGCTGCCGTCGCAATCCATCGACGGCCTGCACGAAACCTTCGGCACGCTGACCGATGCCGGCGCGATCGAGCGCTACGAGGAAACCTTCCGCGGCCCGCCGCTGCCGGCCGGCGACGTCGCCGACGCCGAGAACCGGCGCCTGGAAGCGCGCGACCTCGCCGACGCGCTCAACCTGCCGATCGGCAACGCGGTGGACTTCTGGACCGAAGCCTCGCTGTTCTCGGCCGCCGGCCTGACCGCCATCGTCTACGGCCCCGGCGACATCGCCCAGGCCCATACCGCCGACGAATGGGTCGCGCTGGAACAACTCGAACGCTACGCCCGCAGCGTGGCGCGCATCATCGGGAGCAAGGCGCAATGAGCGTTGCCATGGACAATCACCTGCAGACCCGCCAGACCATCGTGCGGCTGCTGTCGAGCATGGCCTCGGCCAAGGAAATCTCGCAGTACCTCAAGCGCTTTTCGCAGCTCGATTCCAAGCGCTTCGCCGTGGTCAAGGTCGGCGGCGCGGTGCTGCGCGACGACCTCGCCGCGCTGACCTCGTCGTTGGCGTTCCTGCAGGATGTCGGCCTGACGCCCATCGTCATCCACGGCGCCGGCCCGCAGCTCGACGAAGAGCTGTCGGCCGCCGGCATCGTCAAGCAGACCGTCGGCGGCCTGCGCGTGACCTCGCCCGAAGCGCTGGCGATCGTGCGCCGGGTGTTCCAGTCGCAGAACCTCAAGCTGGTCGAGGCGCTGCAATCCGGCGACGGCCGCGCCACTTCCATCATTTCCGGCGTGTTCGAAGCCGACTATCTCGACCGCGACACCTACGGCCTGGTCGGCGAAGTGAAGCGGGTCAACCTCGCGCCGATCGAAGCCAGCCTGCAGGCCGGTTCGATCCCGGTCATCGCCAGCCTCGGCGAAACCGCCGGCGGCCAGATCCTCAACGTCAATGCCGACTTCGCCGCCAACGAACTGGTGCAGGTGCTGCAGCCGTACAAGATCGTGTTCCTGACCGGCACCGGCGGCCTGCTCGACGACAACGGCCGGGTGATCGATTCGATCAACCTGTCGACCGAGTACGAACACCTGATCCAGCAGCCGTGGATCAACGGCGGCATGAAGGTCAAGATCGAACAGATCAAGGACCTGCTGGACAAGCTGCCGCTGACCTCGTCGGTGTCGATCACCAAGCCGTCGGAACTGGCCAAGGAACTGTTCACCCACAAGGGCTCGGGCACCCTGGTGCGGCGCGGCGAGCGCGTGCTGCAGGCGTCGCGCTGGGACGAGCTGGACCTGACGCGCCTGCGCGGGCTGATCGACTCGGCGTTCGGCCGCAAGCTGGTCGACGGCTATTTCGACGACACCAGGCTCAAGCAGGCTTACGTCAGCGAGAACTACCGCGCCGCGATCGTGCTGATCGAAGCCGACGACGGCCGCACCTACCTGGACAAGTTCGCCGTCTTGGACGACGCCCAGGGCGAAGGCCTCGGCCGCGCGGTCTGGCAGGTGATGCGCGAGCAGAATCCGAGCGTGTTCTGGCGCTCGCGCCACGGCAACCCGGTCAATCCGTTCTATTACTCCGAATCCGACGGCTGCCTGAAACAGGAGAAGTGGAAGGTGTTCTGGTACGGCATGGACGGCTTCGACGAGATCGCCGCCTGCGTCGACTACGCCGGCCGGCGCACGCCGACCCTGGAGGACTGAGATGGGCAACGCAGCCTGGACCGCGCAACCGCGCCTGAGCGGCGAGCACGTCGCGCTGGAGCCGCTGAGCCACGCCCACGCCGACGGCCTGCGCGCGGCCCTGGCTGGCGGCGAGCTGGCCAAGGCCTGGTACACCAACGTGCCGGCGCCCGAAGGCGTGGACGGCTACATCGCCGCGGCCCTGGCGATGAGCGACAAGGGCGTGGCCTGGCCGTTCGCGGTGCTCGACGCGCGCGGCGAGGTGGTCGGCAGCACCCGCTACTACGACATGGACGCCGCGGTCCCGCGCGTCCAGATCGGCTACACCTTCTACGCCCCGCGCGTGCAGCGCACCGGCCTGAACACGCAGGCCAAACTGCTGTTGCTGGGACACGCGTTCGAAACCCTGGGCTGCATTGCGGTAGGCTTCGAAACCAGCTGGTTCAACCTGGCCTCGCGCACCGCGATCGCGCGCCTGGGCGCCAAGCAGGACGGCGTGCTGCGCAACCATCGCCGCCATGCCGACGGCAGCCCACGCGACACGGTCGCGTTCTCGATCATCGATACGGAGTGGCCGGCGGTGAAGCACAACCTGCAATACAAACTCGACCGACACGCCGCGGGTGGCGCGCATGACTAAGTCCATCGGCATCGTCGGCGCGCGCGGACACGTCGGCGCCGATCTGGTCCGCCTGATCGCCGCGCATCCGCAGTTCGAGCTGGCTTTCGTGTCATCGCGCGAGCTGGCCGGGCAGAGGCTCGCCGACCACATTCCCGAATACGCGGCCAAGAACCCTGAGCTGCGCTACAGCTCGCCCAGCCACGAAGAACTGCCCGGCCTGGGCGCCGACGCGGTGGTGCTGGCGCTGCCCAACGGCAAGGCCGCCGATTGCGTGGCCGCGTTCGACGCGGCCGGCGTCGACCCGGTCGTCGTCGATCTGTCGGCCGACTACCGCTTCGACGACCGCTGGTACTACGGCCTGCCGGAACTGACCCGCGCGGGCTACCACGGCCAGCGCCGCATCAGCAACCCCGGCTGCTATGCCAGCGCCATGCAGCTGGCGATCGCGCCGCTGCTCAACGTGCTGGAAGGGCCGGTGCAATGCTTCGGCGTGTCCGGCTATTCCGGCGCGGGCACCACGCCTTCGGACAAGAACGACCCCGACAAACTGCGCGACAACCTGATGCCGTACGCGTTGACCGGCCACCTGCACGAGCGCGAAGTGACCCGTCACCTCGGCCATCCGGTCGAGTTCATGCCGCACGTGGCGCCGCATTTCCGCGGCCTCACCGTCACTTCCAACCTGCATCTGGAACGCCGCTTCGACCGCGAGGAACTGGTCGAGCACTACCACCGCCATTACGACGGCGAGCCGCTGGTGCGTGTGACCGAAGACGCGCCGTGGGTCAGCGCCATCGCCGGCCGGCACCACGTCGAGGTCGGCGGCTTCGCGCTGTCGGAAGACGGCCGCCGCGTGGTCGTGGTGTCGACCCTCGACAACCTGCTCAAGGGCGCGGCGACGCAGGCGCTGCAGAACCTCAACCTGGCCTTCGGCTACGACGAACTGAGCGGCATCGACGCCCACCCGCGACCGCGACCGTGACGCTTGCGCTGCCCCTTTGCGCGCAAAGGGGCAGGGCACTCGCCCGGCCGCTGCAAGCGCTGCGCGCGGCCGGCCGAGTCCCCCAGGCGCCCTTGCCTGCAAGGGACACCCGGTAAGACCGTCGGCCCGCGTCCGGGCCCAGCGTTCGGAGTAAAGCCATGCGTCTGTCGCGTTATCTGCTGCCCACCCTGAAGGAAAACCCCGCCGAGGCGCAGATCGCCTCGCACCGCCTGATGCTGCGCGCCGGCCTGATCCGGCAGGAAGCCGCCGGCATCTATTCCTGGCTGCCGGCCGGCCTGCGCACGCTGCGCAAGATCGAAGCCATCGTGCGCGAGGAAATGAACCGCGCCGGCGCGCTCGAACTGCTGATGCCGACCCTGCAGCTGGCCGACCTGTGGCGCGAAAGCGGCCGCTACGACGCCTATGGCCCGGAGATGCTGCGCATCCGCGACCGCCACGAGCGCGAGCTGCTGTACGGGCCCACCAACGAGGACATGGTCACCGCGATCTTCCGCGCCAACGTCAAGAGCTATCGCGCGCTGCCGCTGAACCTCTACCACGTGCAGTGGAAGTTCCGCGACGAGCAGCGCCCGCGCTTCGGCGTGATGCGCGGCCGCGAGTTCCTGATGAAGGATGCGTACTCGTTCGACCTCGACGAAGCGTCCGCGCGCCGCTCCTACCAGCGCATGTTCGTCGCCTACCTGCGCACCTTCGCCCACATGGGCATCCGCGCGATCCCGATGCGCGCGGAAACCGGCCCGATCGGCGGCGACCTCTCGCACGAGTTCCTGGTGCTGGCGCAGACCGGCGAGTCGGCGGTTTACTGCGACAAGGCCGTGCTCGACCTGCCGATCCCCGGCGCCGGCGTCGACTACGACGGCGACCTGGATTCCATCGTCAAGCAATGGACCGCGCCCTACGCCGCGACCGAGGACGTGCACGACTTCGAGCGCTTCGAACGCGAAGTGCCGGCCGAGCGCCGCCTGCAGACGCGCGGCATCGAGGTCGGCCAGGTGTTCTACTTCGGCACCAAGTATTCGGCGCCGATGAAGGCGCTGGTGACCGGCCCCGACGGCGGCGACAAGCCCATCCACGGCGGCTCCTACGGCATCGGCGTGTCGCGCCTGCTCGGCGCGATCATCGAAGCCGGTCACGACGACGCCGGCATCGTCTGGCCCGACGCGGTGGCGCCGTTCAACGTCGGCCTCGTCGATCTCGACCCCGGCGACGCGCAGGTCGGCGAAGTCTGCGCCGGCATCCAGAACGCGCTCGCAGCCCTCGGCCTGGACGCGCTGCACGACGACACCGACGAGCGCGCCGGAGTGAAGTTCGCGCGCATGGATTTGCTCGGCCTGCCGTGGCAGATCATCCTTGGCCGCCGCGGCCTGGGCGAGGGCACGGTGGAGCTCAAGCGGCGCGCGACGGGCGAGCGCGTGACCTTGGCGCCGCGCGACGCTGTCAAATTCATAGGAGATAGCCGATAGGAGATAGGAGATAGCGAAAAGCGGCATTGCCGCTCTTGCTATCTCCTAACTTCTAACCGCTATCTCCTAGCCCTCCCACACGATCCCTCCGAGCCTCCCCCCATGTCCGATCTCCTCTGGCAAAAACCCGGCGTCAAAGTCGACGCGCGCATCCAGAACTTCCTCGCCGGCGAGGACGTGATCCTGGATCGCGAATTCTTCGTGTTCGACATCCAGGCCAGCCGCGCGCATGCGCAGGGGCTGCAGCAGATCGGCATCCTCAGCGCCGAGGAGCTCGACGGCCTGTCGCGCGAACTCGACGTGCTGGCCGAGGACTTCCGCGCCGGCCGCTTCGTCCTCGACGAGCGCTTCGAAGACGGCCATTCGGCCATCGAAGGCCGGCTGATCGAACGCCTCGGCGACGCCGGCCGCAAGATCCACACCGGCCGCAGCCGCAACGACCAGATCCTGGTCGCCACCCGCCTGTGGCTGAAGGACCGCCTGGCGCGCGTGCACGCGCTGTGCGTGGAGACCGCCGAGGTCGCGCTGGCGCGCGCCGCGGCCGAGCGCGACTTGCCGCTGCCGGGCTACACCCACCTGCAGCGCGCCGTGGTTTCCAGCGCCGGCATGTGGTGGGCGGCCTGGGCAGAAGGTTTTATCGACAACGCGGTGCGCGCGAAGCAGACGTTGGACTGGGTCGACGCCAACCCGCTCGGCAGCGCCGCCGGCTACGGCGTCAACCTGCCGCTGGCGCGCGACCACACCACCGCCGCGCTCGGCTTTGGCCGCATGCAGGTCGCGGCCGCGTATGCGCAGCTTTCGCGCGGCAAGTTCGAACTCGGCGCGATCGACGCGCTGTCCACCGCCTTGCTCGACCTGCGCCGGCTGGCCTGGGACCTGAGCCTGTTCACCAGCGCCGAATTCGGCTTCGTCGCGCTGCCGGCCGAGTACACCACCGGCAGTTCGATCATGCCGAACAAGCGCAACCCCGACGTGATCGAACTCATGCGCGCCAGCTACTCCGCCGTCGCCGCCGCGCGCACCGAGATCGAACACCTGCTGTCGCTGCCCTCGGGCTACCACCGCGACCTGCAATTCTCCAAGGGCGCGATCTTCCACGCGTTCGGCCGCGGCCTCGGCGCGCTGGAACTGCTGCCCGACCTGCTGCGCAACCTGGAATGGAAGCCGCAGGCGATGCGCGCCGCGCTCGACCCGTCGATGTACGCCACCGATCTCGCCGTCGATCTCGCCCGCCAGGGCTTGCCGTTCCGCGACGCCTACAAGCAAGCGGCCGACCCGGCGCGCTGGGCGCAGGGCGATCCCGAAGCCAGCCTCGCCGCGCGCGTCTCGCCCGGCGCCGCCGCCGACCTGCGCCTGGAGGTGCTGCAAGCGCGCCTGAAGGAACTCACATGAGCGCGACGGCAAAGGACTTCGCCGCGCAGCCTTTGCCGTCCTGGCGCCGCGCCGTGCTCAAGGTCGGCAGCAGCCTGCTGGCCGGCTTCGACGGCGGCGGACTCGATCCGCGCTACGCCGCGGGCCTGGCGCGCTTCATCGAAAGCGCGCGCGAACAGCAGCGCGAAGTGGTGCTGGTGTCGTCCGGCGCGGTCGCCGCGGGGCGCAGCCGCATCCAGGCCGGCGGCGACGGACTGGTGCTGCGGCAGGCGCTGGCCTCGCTCGGCCAGGCCTCGCTGATCGCGTTCTGGCAGCAGCTGTCCAGCGTGCCGGTCGCGCAGGTGCTGCTGACCCACGACGACTTGCGCAATCGCCGCCGCTACCTCAACGCCCGCGCCTCGCTGCGCGAACTGCTGCGGCTGGGCGCGCTGCCGGTCATCAACGAAAACGACACCGTCGCGGTCGACGAGCTCAAGCTCGGCGACAACGACAACCTCGCCGCCGCGGTGGCCTCGCTGGTCGATGCCGACCTGCTGCTGATCGCCACCGACATCGGCGGGCTCTACAGCGGCCACCCGCAGCGCGACCCGAACGCGCGGCCGATCGAGCGCGTCGCCGCGGTCACGCCCGAGCTATTGCTCGCCGCCAGCGGCGGCGCCGGCGCACTCGGCACCGGCGGCATGCGCACCAAGCTCGAAGCCGCAGCCAAGGCCGCCACCGCCGGCGTCGCCACCGCCTTGTTCTGCGGCCGCGACAGCGAAGTGGTGGATGCGCTGGCGCAGGGCCGCCTGCACGGCACCCTGGTGGCCGCGCAGAGCGACCGCCTGCGCGCGCGCAAGCAATGGCTGCGCCACGCACCGGCCAGCGGCAGCCTGCTGATCGACGCCGGCGCCGCCAACGCCCTGCGCGTGCGCGGCGCCTCGCTGCTGCCCGGCGGCGTGGTCGCGGTGCAGGGCGAATTCCGCCGCGGCGACGTGGTCGAGCTGCGCGTGGCCGAAGGCGACGACGCGGTGGGACGCGGGCTGGTGCAGTACAGCGCCGGCGAACTGGTGCGCATCAAGGGCCGCCACAGCCGCGACATCGAGGCCGTGCTCGGCTTCGGTTACGGCGAATCGGTGGTGCATCGCGACGATCTGGTCATGATCGGCGACAAGGCGGCCGCGTCGGCGCCGGCGGCCATCGTGGAATCCGCGAGTTTCGAATCGAACAGCCAGGAGGCAGCGCAATGAGCGGTTACGTACGCATTCTCGCCGAACGCGCGCGCGCGGCCTCGCTGACCCTGGCCGCGCTCGACGGCGCCGAACGCGCCGCGCTGATTGCGGCGATGGCCGGCCAGCTCGACGCGCAACGCGAGGCCATCCTCGCCGCCAACGCCGACGACATCGCCCGTGGCGAAGCCGCCGGCCTCAGCGCCGCGATGCTCGACCGCCTGCGCCTGGATCCGCCGCGCCTGGCCGCCATCGCCGCCGCCCTGCGCGAAGTGGCCGCACAACCCGACCCGCTCGACGGCGTCGTCCGCAGCGAAACCCGGCCCAACGGCCTGACCATCGAACGCCAGCGCGTGCCGCTGGGCCTGATCGCGATGATCTACGAATCGCGCCCCAACGTGACCGCCGACGCCGCCGCGCTGTGCCTGAAGGCCGGCAACGCCGTACTGCTGCGCGGCGGCTCGGAAGCGCGCGCCAGCAACGCCGCCATCGCCGCCGCGCTACACGCTGCATTGCGCGAACGCGGCCTGCCCATCGCGGCGGTGTCGCTGATCGAAGACACCGCGCGCGAACACGTGCTGGAACTGCTGCAACTGTCTGACCTGATCGACCTCGCCATCCCGCGCGGCGGCGAAAGCCTGATCCGCTTCGTCGCCGAACACGCACGCGTGCCGGTGATCAAGCACTACAAGGGCGTGTGCCATCTCTACGTGGACCGCGCCGCCGACCTCGACCTCGCATTGAACCTGCTGGTGGACGGCAAGGCCTCGCGCCCGGGCGTGTGCAACGCGCTGGAAACCGTGCTGGTGCACCAGGACATCGCACCCGCCTTCGTGCCGTGCGCGCTCGCGGCGCTGTCAGGCCGCGGCGTGCAAGTGCGCGGCTGCGAACGCATCCGCGCATTGGCGGGTGACAGCGGCATCGACGTAGCCGCTGCCGACGACAGCGACTACGCCGCCGAATACCTCGACCTCATCATCGCCGCGCGCGTTGTCGACGACCTCGACCAAGCGCTCTCGCACATCGCCCAGTACGGCTCCGACCACACCGAAGTGATCGCCAGCGAAGACCCCGCGGCCGCCGACGCCTTCGTCCGCCGCACCCGCAGCTCGGCGGTGATGGTCAACGCCTCCTCGCGCTTCAACGACGGCGGCCAACTCGGCCTCGGCGCCGAGATCGGCATCTCCACCACCCGCCTGCACGCCTACGGCCCGATGGGCGTGGAATCGCTGACCATCGAACGCTTCGTTGTGCGCGGCGAAGGACAAGTCCGCCACCCCGAATCCCTGAATCGCTGAGCCCTCCGCGCGCCACCCTGGGCCCCTGTAGGAGCGACGCGAGTCGCGACCGCGGGGTCGCCCGCTTGCGTCGTAAGCCAGGATTTGCGGTCGCGGCTCGCGCCGCTCCTACAGGTAGTTCCCCGATCTACGCAATCGTCGGGCTAGCCCTGTAGGAGCGACGCAAGTCGCGACCGCGGGGCCGCCCGCTCGCGTCGCAAG
>NZ_LXSD01000357.1:17519-38959 GCF_017168095.1 Lysobacter enzymogenes
GCTAGCCCTGTAGGAGCGACGCAAGTCGCGACCGCGGGGCCGCCCGCTCGCGTCGCAAGCCAGAATTCGCGGTCGCGGCTCGCGCCGCTCCTACAGGTAGTTTCCCGATTTGCGCAATCATCGGGCTAGCCCTGTAGGAGCGACGCAAGTCGCGACCGCGGGGTTGCCCGCTCGCGCCGCAAGCCGGGATGCGCGGCGACGCGGCCGCGCAAGCGAGGGCATGCCTGCGCGGCGCAACAAGAACACGACGGCCCGGCCGACCGTCGCATTCGCACAGCGCTCAAGACCGCAATCTGCGCAGCGGAGCGACCGCTGCCGCACGCCTCAAGGCTTCTTCGGCTCGTAACTGGAGTCGTTATCGACCCAGATTTCCGTGCACTTCTTGGCCGCATCGAACATGAAATGGATATACGAATCGCCCTTGACCGACTGCGCCGCCGACACCAGCGGCGCCTCGTTGGTGGTGCAGGTAACGCGCGTGCCGGCGGCATCCACCGCCGAACACATGGCCGACAACGCCGCCACGCCCGAGGTCGCATAGATCCCGCAACCGATGGTCTGTCGCGCATCGGTGCTGTTGCGGGCGGAGCCGACCGTGCCTTCGGCGTAGTTGATGCCCACGTTGATGGGAACATACTGCTTGAAGCCGGCATGAGCCGGTGCGAACGAGAAAACTACAGCGCAGACGGCGACCGATGCGGCGAGCAAGAGCTTCATGGCGATCTTCTCCTGAAAGTAATGGATGTCCATAGACACGCGGCGATCAGTTCACCCGACCCGGCGCGCCCGCGCCATTCGCGGGGTTGTAGAACAAGACGGTGCAGGGCGATTCGCGCTGGCCCGCGCTCACGTTCGAGTGGCTCATGAGGGTTTCCTTTCCATAGGGTTCGCAGGGCGCGACCGCGGAAGCGGGGAGAGCGTCCCGCGTCGCGATGCCGCGCTCGGGCGAGGAGTCGCCGCGCGGCATGGTCGGATTCAACGGCGCCGCCGCCGCAGCGGCAAGCCGCCCTGGCGATTGCTCAGATCGCGCGTGATGGGACGCGCAGAGGCGTTGACCGGATCGAAAAAACGCGGCCTGCGCTTGCGGATCTGGAAACTTTCGCGACCTCGTCTGCGTCGCAGGCCGGAAAGCGATGGCTGCACCGGGCGGCAAGAAGACCGATCCCCTTGCGATGGCCAGGCCGAAGAATGGCCTCCCGCCGCACGCACAACGCCGCGCCGCCCCACAGGTAGGCGCGGCGCAAGCCGCGACCGCGAACCTTCCAGCTCGCGCCGGACGCAGTGCATCGCACGCCAAAGACGCCCGACGCGCGCAAACGCTCAACGCCCGCGCGCAAAGAACCCCGGCGCCCGCTCCTGCACCGCGCGGAAATACGCGAAGTGGCGCATCGCATACTTGTTCGCCAGCGGCGGCGACGCGGCCATCCGCGGCCACACTTCATCGAACCCCACCTTGCGCAGCAAACGCGCGTACTCCTTGTACTCGTGCGGCGTTTGCCCGGCCGCCAGCATGTTCGCCACCCGATGCCGGATACGCTGCTTCAGCGCCTCCGGCAACTCGGCGCTGCGCAGCGCCCGCGCCGTATTGCTCTTGAGGATGCGGCCGAACGGAAACTTGCGGTCCTGCTCGATGAACTCCACGCCGAGCGCCACGCAGGCCGCATCGCCGGCTTTGATGCCGTCGATGACGGCCTCCATGATCGGATCCGTCCAGACGCCGCTGGCGTTGCGATGCGTCCTGGGCTGGAGCGGGAGGGGCGAGGGCACTTTCAAACGGGCGCAGTGCGCCAGATAGCGCGACTGCACCGCCGCTGCGCTCCAGTCGCCGTCTGCGTTGTAGTCGCGAACGAGCATGGGCCGAGCCGGGGAATCGTCGGGTTGGCATATCGTATGCGATCGCACCGGGCGGCGGCTCAGACCGCGGCGGCGCGGCGCGCAGCGCCGATCACAACCGGCGATCAAGCTCTGATGGCTCAGCGAGTCAGCGTCGCGCCGCCTTGGGACGGCCCATCCATACCCAGTGTTTGCGCCTGGGCTTGCTGTTGGGCCTGTTGCTGGTTGAGCTGTTCCACCTGTTCCAGGCTCTTCTGCGCAGGCACCTGGGCCGCGTTGCCGGCGTCGATGGCGAGGTGATGGTGCGGACCGGCCGGCCCGTGCGGGGACGCATACCCGATCAGGCTCGTGCCCCCATCCGCCGTTTGGCCGATCACGACGCCGGTGAGGTTCGCCCCTACGATCGGGTCTGCCTTCACCGCCGCCAAGCCCGCTGCGGCGAGGTTGTGGGCCTCGGCGTGGCTCCAGCGGCCGTCGGCCAGCGCGGCGCGGTGGAACCTATCGAAGGCGGGATGGTCGGGATGTCCCGGCCGGTCGGCCCGCAGCAATGACGTTGTCGTTGCCTCGATAGCAGGGACGTCCTGCCGGTGCGAGACGCGACCGCTGATGGATCGAGTGTGCGAGATGCTTTCTTGCTCGTGCTTGCCGCCGCTGGTATCGACGTAATGCAGTTGGCGCCCGGCGCCGCCGAGGTCGACGCCGAACCGTTCGATCCGGCGTGGGTCCAGTTTGAGTGCCGCCATGTCCAGCTCGACCTGCGGGACATGCATCGTCGTGTTCTTGGCGTAATCGGCCAGCGCTTGGGACACGGTACTCATCGCATAGGCCCCGGCCTGGTCGCGATAGCTGGATTTTCCTTGAGGGCCAAGAGTAGAAGCGGTGTCCGTGTAGCACTGGGCCATCGCTTCCAGCGCAGGGCTGGGTTGGAACTCGCCGATGCGCTGAATGCCGTCGGGAGACAGCTTGAGCCCTTCGTAGAGCGTGTTGTCGTCATCTACGCACGCGGTTGAAGGAGCCGCGAGCTTGGCGAACGCGTCGCGGTTGAACGGCTCCTGCCCGCCGTGAGTGGCTCGACTGGCCAGGGCATTCATTCCAATCAGTTCCGCCATGGCCTCGTTGCGCCGCTCGAACGCGACGTAACGTTGGACGGGAGCGGTGAGGTCGGCGGACTCGAAGTTCCTGGACGCGTCTCGGATGGCATGGGTCGCGTCGAATAAGAGCTGATAGCGCTCAAGCCGTCCGGCCTCCGCCAGCAGCGCGTGACCCGTTTCATGGCCGATCACCACCGCCAGGTTGCTGTGGCGAACCTCCGCTTTGTCGAAGCGTGCCGAATCGAAGTTGCTGCGGTTGAGATGGACCGTGCCGGTGTCTGGATCGTAGTGCCCCGATTGATGAGGCTCGTCCGTCATGCCCAGACGTTTGAGGCTGCCATTGGCGATGGCCGCACCCATGACGTTGGCCAGGTAAGGCGAACTGGCGATGGTGGCTTCGATGTCCGCCACTGCCGAAGGCGGGAGGCTTTTTTGGCGAGACAACTCGTCGATGAGCGGCCTGATGTCGGGCCGAACCTCAGCCACCTCGACGCTCCTTGGCGTCGGCTTCGATGCGCAGATTGCCGACGCAAGCGTGGCCCGGATCCTGCTCCGACGCGCCGACCCGATAGACAAGAGCGGTCACCGAGAAGGAGAGGCCTGGGGTGCGCTTGATGTAGGTCGATCGCTCACGCCCCGCTCGGTCCAGCCATCCCTCGTTCGCCGAATAGCCCAGCGCAGTGAGGTGGCGTTTGAGGGTTTCCTGCAAGAACGAACACCTGGGCGGCGACTCCACTGAGGTCTGCGAACCGCCGCCGGCTTCTTTAAAGCCAGTAATCGATATGGTCCAGTCGTTGCGGTTGTCGCGGTACAGCGCATCCACCGCCACGGTGTACTCGCCGCCGTCAGACAAGCGCCCTCGCACGGCCCAACCTCGGCCGTCCGGGTGTTCGGCGCTCTTGCCGAGGGGAAGGCCGGTCACCGCCGCCACCCGCTCGGGCGTCAGGTCGTGGCTGGATTTCAAACTGGCGATCAAGCGGGTAGTGCGCTCGATCAGGTCGCTGGAAGCCAGGAGCGGCCCGGGCGACGGCGGCGCGACGGGAGCGTCAACAGGGGCCGCGTGAGATGGGTTTTTCGCCCCATCGGCGATGCGGTCCAGTTGTTCCGCGACGTGCCGCGCGGCGATTTCACCGGAGGAAGATTGAGCTTCGGCCACGGGGACTTCCTTTTTCAGCTCAGCAGGGGCGTCGTCAGGGCCTGCGCATCCTGCGAGTGCGAGACAAGCGAATAAACCGATGTGCGGCCAGCGATGCAGGTTCATGAGCCGCTGCCGTCCTGATGTGGGCTGGACGCTCTCAACATCGGTCTTGCGGCCGTCGTGGTGCATGCGCAGGCAGCGAGCACACAGGCCACAAGCGGCCGTTTCGTCGTCAAGCAGCGGGAGGGGAGCATGGGCATTCACATCTCCATATGCGCTTCGGCTCGGGGCCGAATGGGCAGTGCACTCGCGGCTCATCGTGGAAGAGCCCCCGTCGAGGGTCAAGCAGCGCAGGCGCCGATGACGTCAGGATATGACCACGATCTCAGCGGCCCGCCCGTTTTTTGCAAACGGGCTTTGTATGTGTGCCGCTCAATTGTGCCTGTGGGCTGCACGAACTGAAGATGCGGCACGCCCCACGTGCAGCCAACCCCATCAGCGCGAAGCGGCCGGCTTCAACGGCGCATAGAACTCCGCGATCTTCCCAACGAACCGCTGCGGATTCGCCCCCGCCAGATTGGTCAACACCACCACCGCCAACCCCTCGTCCGGATACACCACGAACGCCGCACGCGCACCGCCGATGCCGGCCACCTGCCGCGGCGGCGCGGCGCGCAGCACCGGCCAACCCGCGCCCCAGGCGCCGTCGGCGCCGCTGTTGACTTTCTCCGGCGTCCACATGCGCTGCAGATGGTCCTGGTCGATCAGCCGGCCGTTCGACAACGCGATGAGCCAACGCGACAACTCGTCCGCCGTGGTCTGGATGCCGCCGCCGGCCCACAGGCTGTAGGGAATGTCGTAGACCCAGCGCGACATACGGTGGGCATCGTCCTTCGCCAGCGTGCCGCGTGGCGAGTGGCTGTAGATCGTCGCCGCGTTGGCCACCAGGTCGTAGCTGTCGCCGAAGGTGGTCAGCGGCATGCCGACCACGGCGAACTGGCGCTGCGCCAGATACTGCTCGTAGGGCATCTGCGTCTGCTTGACGATGATCTGCGCCAACAGGCCGTAGTTGGTCTGGTTGTAGGCGAAGCGCTCGCCGATGGGCGCCTCCAGCGGCCGCGCCTTGACCGCCTGCCACGCCGCCGCCTCCGGGCCGGCGCCGATCGAGCCGTTCTGATCGACGATATCGGGCAGCCCCGAGGTATGACCGAGCAACTGACGCACGCGGATCGCCCGCCACGCCGCGGGCAAATCGTCCAGATAACGCGAAACCGGCGCATCGAGATCCACCCGCCCGGCCTGCGCGAGCTGCATCATCGCCACGCCGGTGAACGCCTTGGTGGCGGAGTTGATGGGGAAGCGCGTCGTGGCCGTCACCGGCACCTTGTTCTCGACGTTGGCGTAGCCGTAGCGCTCGGACAGCACGACCCGGCCGTCCTTGATGACGGCCACTTGCAGGCCGGGGATGCGCTGCTCCGTCATGGTTTGCTGCACGAAGCGGCGGGTGCGTTCGTTGGCCTCGCGCAACGAGGTGGCGGCGAGGGCGAGACACGGCAACGACATCAGCACCGCGGCGATGAGTGCGGTGACGCGGAGTTTTACAGACGGCATGCAAGTCCCTGTGGCGAAGGCGCTGGTGAGGTGAGAGTCAAGACTCTGGTAGGGCGGTGCGTGTGACCGGCCCGGTGGGTGGATGTGATGGGTGGCCGGAGGGTTTAAACCGCTCATGTCCAGCTCCACCGGCCTCCAGCTACTGGCGGGCGTGAGTTTTCGGGGAGGTAGTGGAGGCCTGGGATGCGTTCTAGGCCGAAGGCCTGACTGTGGATTTCGTCACCCCCGAGGCAACGCCGCGCCGATCAACGTGACCGAAGCGGGCGAGTTCCGCAGCCGGCTCTACGACGCGGACCTGATGTACGCGCTGGGACACACCTACACGCCCGCGCAGATCGACCCGGCGCGCTACCGCGCCGTGTACTTCGTCGGCGGCAGCAACGCCATCTACGGCGTGCCGGAAAATACCCAACTGCAAAACATCGCCATGCACGTCTACGAGCGCAACGGCGGCGTGGTGTCGGCCGTGTGCCACGGCACGGCGGGGCTGGTGAACCTCAGACTGTCCGACGGCAAATACCTGATCGGCGGCAAGCGCGTCAGCGGCTATCCCGAGGAATTCGAACGGCAGGACGCCGCTTATTTCAAAGAGTTTCCGTTCCTGATCCGGCAGACGCTGGAGTCGCGGGGCGGTACGTTCCTGACTTCAGCGCGGGATAAGGGGTATGTGGTGGTCGATGGGAGGCTGGTGACTGGGCAGAACTATCTTTCTGCGAAGCAGGTGCCGGAGGCCGTGGTCGAGATCCTTCGTAAACCGGCACGTTGACAGGCGGGGTAGGGCGCGGCGGAAGGCGGATCTTGTGTGACATCGCCTAAGCGACGCAAGGACGCAATCGCGTGCTCAATGAAAACCCGGGGCGACAATGAAAATCTCGAGTCGTCCCTTGTTTTCGCAAGATCTGTCCTCTTTTTTTGTATCCGTCAAGGCGCAAAGCAGCGCGCATGGTGCGGTGGATCAAGCCACAGAAAACAGGGCGTGCGATTACCGGCTTCGATACTGTAGATTTTATCGTGGCCGTATCGATAGTCGAAATGGTGGGTCTAAAAATATTGGAACAGTACTCAGAGTCTGAGGTGAGCTTGTTGTAGTCAAATATGAAGAGTGGTTTTTATTGACTCCCATTCTGCTGAGGTTTCTTCGTTTATTTTGGAAAAGTCACGAGAATCTAGCGTTATGGATGCAGTGGCTTTAGTTGTCTCATACATTGTCAGTAACTCGAGTGCGCAAGCATTGAAGTCGCCTGATCGCGGGGTTGTTTGGAACAACCTGTAGGTATTTTCGTAGACGTGTTCGAAGCGGTTTCTTAGCCATTCT
This sequence comes from Lysobacter enzymogenes, assembly GCF_017168095.1. Classification (GTDB taxonomy): domain Bacteria; phylum Pseudomonadota; class Gammaproteobacteria; order Xanthomonadales; family Xanthomonadaceae; genus Lysobacter; species Lysobacter enzymogenes_D. The sequence continues at coordinate 24,508 of NZ_LXSD01000357.1, forward strand.
AAGCGGAGGAATTTCGCCAGGATCTGCTCGCTAAATATTACTTGTGAAATGGCTAGTATGACGCCAACGCTTACTTGTCGATTAATCGCAACAAGTATCCAGATTGTTGCATATATTGCAATTTTTGTGCGTTCACGTCTCGCCATCCGCAAAGCAATTGTTTTGCTAAATAGGCTGTTTTCCAGAGTTTGTGCCGCTAGGCGTCGAATAGGTAATGTCTGATCGTTGTTGTAATAGCCCTCGGTTCTCACATGGGTGAGGCTGACCCCGAACGCGTTACTGAGAAAGTCCTGTCTTCTTCTGTCTTCTGCTCTAGGGGTTAAATATAAGCGAGATGCTGTGCTAAGACACAGGAGTGCAACTACGTCAAGACAAAATAATGTCAATGCAGCGTTGCTTAGTCTTGGGGAGGTGGTCTGGTCGATGAAAAGAGATAGTAGTGAAAGAGTGGCGCCAAGATAAAATAACCAGTCTGACGATTTGTCAGCTAGTTCAACTTGGCGATAATAGTTGTCTCGAATGGGATCTAGTTTGGGCATGTTTCAACCGTAGTCTGGGAATTTATCGCCAAAAACTTGCTTCCATGCTTCGATTGCTTTCTGGTCTCGGCCCTGAAAACCATGGTGCCATGCGCTGAGGCTTTTGTCGTAAGCAGTTGAAAGACGCTTCCTTGCTTCTTCTCGATCCACTGCAGTCAGGTAGTCGTCGGCAAAACCAAGTTCATACCACATTGGATGCTTAATCGCCTCCATTGCTTTTTCGAAAAAAGCGCGAACATTCCATGCCGTGTCATCTAAATTTCCATGTAGTGCGGAAAGTGCCATTATCTCAATATGGTAGCTTGATAAATAGCTGCTATGTGTTGAGTTCCAGTGCTTTATGTACTTAATTATTTTTCTAAAATTTGCGCCACTAGAGGATGACCTGTTTTCAATTTCATTGGAAAGTTTTTTTGGCCTGGATTTGATCCAAGTGTCATTATTTGAGTTCGGTACATTGTAGTAATCCACCGTTCCATCCGAATTTAGAGCGCGTGCTACCGGCACAATGTCAACACTAGGCCATGTCTTATAGCTCAATGTGACGGCTTGGCCATTGCGGCGAACTCCAGTTTTGTATTCAGCCAAGGAGCTTCGAACGCTGTGCAAGAGTTGGGTTGGCGTTTTTCCCTCGATATGTTTGCCATAGTGAAGCGCCACGATAATATCCAGATCTGCTTTGCCAGATAGGGCTGTAAATTTTGGTATAGATCCAGAAGCAAATGCATCTAATATCGTAAAGTCTTTACTTAACTTCTTAACGATGTCGTCTTTGCGTGTGTTCGCAGTGGCTCGGTGGTCGCCACTAAGATTTATCTTCTCGTAGAATGCAGCAAAAGACCCCTCAACGCTGTAAGTCATATGCTCCCCTGCTGGTTGAACTTCCTGGTGAGGATCTGCGGTGCGATTGCCTGGCCTTCCTGATGCATATAAAGCGATTGTGTTGGTGGTTTAGGCCGCGGCATGGATTTTGGTGTCGATTGATACTATGTGAAAATGCGCTGTAGTTTTCTGATTATGGGTGTTTGTAACTGACCAAGGTTGCAGTCAATACTTTGCCGGCAACCCATCCTTGGCGCATTTGGAAGCATCTTGTCTACGCTGAATTCGCTGTCTGCCAGAAGCAAGTGGTGAAAAATGTCTCAACAAGGCTTGGTCGTAAAGCGGATCTGGTTGGATGGAGTGGAACGCCCTCGACCAAGTTGCGAAGTTGAGCGAGCATGTTCTGGGACAGCAGTGGACGGTGTTCGCTGAGGGCGTCGATGTTCTGGCAGATTGCCGCGTTTGCGCTCCTAATCTGTTCTGCAACCGATGCCATAACGGTGCCTCAAGGTAGCGAATCTGAAGGGGGTTAAGCTGGGCCGCGAAGCTGCTTCACTTGCATGGAACTGTTAGATCCTTGTGCTGAAAAGCTCTCGACACCTAGCTCTATTAGCGCCGTAGTTGGCTTTGCATTGGCATGCCGCAGTGCATACGCGTTTCTCGATTGGTACATCCAAACCACTATCTGACATCGCCAGATAGAGGGCGCCATATGCAGAGCTATACAAGTCAACCCTATCGGCCGTTTGTTGCTGAGGATCATCAAGCACGATCTTGTTTAGATAGCTCTTGAAGGGGAACTCTCCTCCGCAATGCCTAAGAACCACCATCTGGTCGAATTGGCCGCGAACAAAATTCTGTTCTAGATCATCTTTGTCTTGAAACCATCGTTGCTTATCGGATTTGTTGGCCCATTTTGTAGGGTTTAGTTTCGTTACCCAGATTCTTCCTGTATAAGTTTTTTCAATGATCTTTGAATCGAACTCAAAGAGAACGGGGGCATACGCATTGGCTCGCTTTGCCCTTGCGTGAATGTCAACAGAGTCCGCAAATACGTCAAACCAGATGCCATAGCTCTTGTCCAATCGGTCTGACGATTGTTCAGTTTGTTTTATTCCCAGTCGTTCGACGGTGCCACGGGACATCAAGGACTTTGAACGCAGGAACTGGCAGGCCGTCAGTACGCTGTTCGCATGATGCAATGTACGTACACCTTTATCGTCGAGCGCTTGATAGACGTGCTTGGATGCGATGTCCATATGGCTGGTGATATCCAAATTATTAACTGTGGGATCCCCAGGCCTGATTGCGCGAACTAGCCTATGGCGCGCGGTGGTACCCCTCACGTTCGATCTTATGGCGACTGGGCACGGCTTACAAATAGGCGTGAAACCAAAGCGCGATAGGCTGGCTCGCTAGCAATGTTTGCCTTGAGGTCGGAAATGAAAATTTATTGCGTCGGGCAGTCACGTCGGAATGCCCTTCGTGTGGATACGTAATTGCGCGACGAACTCGGACAAGTCTGATTGACAACGGTAAGTTGGCTCTGCAAAGTCACAGTCACGGAGCGTCGAAACTCCTCAAACAACGGTACCCGCCTCCGAAAATTGGTGGGTTTTTCATGTCTGAAGCTTGGGCATGACCGACGCTGCGCCTGCGTCGGGAGGGTGGCTAATAAAAGACCCGAAAGGGGAATACGCCCGCCGTTTGTTTGCGGTTTCGAACCTCCCGACACCCCGCCGGTCGCATTCCGCGCCGCGCGGGTTCCTTGCCCAAGGACAGGAGTACCGCGTATGCCCCGCACCCCCGACCACACGCCGCCGCCCGAAGGCGTGGTCATGCCCGTTGACGCGTTCAAGGCCCTCTCCGCGTTCCAGCAGGAACTGCACGGCATCGTGCGGACCTTGCAGCCGGAGGTGTTGATCGAGATCGGTTATCCGCCCGGCCAGGATCACCGGTTGTTGCGCGAGGTCTTCCAGGCGCTGGCGCGCCGGCTGGATCCGGTCATGGATGCCTGTGTGTGGACGCCCACCGGCGACGGCGGCGCCGGGTCTGCGGCGCCGCAGCGCCTGCACTGATCCGCGCCGGCCCGGTTGGAGTGGGGGCGGGGTGCGCGCAAGCCGCCTCGTCCCGGCTGCGTGCCGTAGGGGCCGGGCGTTGGCCGGAATCGCTCCGGTCGCAACACAAAACGCTTTGCGCGCAAGCCGAAACGGGCCGCGCGCAAGGCGGTTCGCTCCGGCGTCGGGCGGTTCGGGGCCGCCCGCAAGCCGCGGCGCCCCGGCCGCAACCCCGCGCATCCCGGCCGCCAGCCGCGGCGTGTTGCGCGCAGGCTGCCGAATCTTGCGCGCCACGCTTCGCACCTTGCGTTCGCAATGCGTCGGGGCTTGTGCGCAAGCCGTTCGGGTTGCGCGCGGGGCGCAACGGCTTGCGCTTGCTGCGGCAAGGCTTGCGCGCAAGCCGATGTGGCTTGCGGGCGCAACGCGTGGCGCTTTGCGCGCAAGCCGGACGTGTCGCGCGCGGCCCGCGCGGGTTTGCGCTTGGGTGTTGGCGGTGTGCGCGCAAGGCGCAGCGGCTTGCGGTTGGGGCGGCGCGGCTTGCTTGCGGGGCGTGGCGGGTCGCGCGCGCGGTTCTAGGCTGCGCGGGCCGGCCGTTGGGGCCGGCTTGAATCCCCCGATTGCCAAGGACTGCCATGAGCCAGAACCTGATCGACCTGACCCTGTCCGCCGAGTCCGTCGCCGCCATCGATGAGGCGCTGGGCGTGCTGGAAACCCACCTCGCCGGGCTAGTGGCGCTGCCGCTGGACCAGCGCCGCCAGCTGACCAAGATGGGCGACAAATCCGAAGCTTTCTGCCGCCAGGCGCTGCATGTGATGGGCGAGAACCCGGGCATCCTGCCGCGCAATTTCGACCTCGACGGCCTGCGCCGCGATCTGGCCTTGCTCGATACGCTGCGCCCGCGCGCGCTGCGGCTGACCCGTCTGCACGAGCGTGTGCGCGATACCGAGACGGCGCTGGGCAGCGACCTGATGACCAACGGGCTGGAGGGCTATGCCTTCCTCAAGATCGCCGGCAAGGGCGAGGGCCTGGAGGCGCTGCGGCAGATGCTGTCGGCGCGGTTCAATCGCACGTCGGCCAAGCGCGCCGAGCCGCCGGGCGAGCCGGCCAAGGCCTGAAGGCTGGGCACACGAAGGCCCCGCGATGAGCGGGGCCTTCGCTTTTTGCGGCGCGCGCGCGGCGGCGTGCGACGATCCGGCCGGTGGCGGCATCTGGTGAAGGATGCCGTTGCGCCTGGGAGGGCGAATGCTGCGATCCATCGTGATGACGGCGCTGGTGGCCGTGGGGTTGTTCTGTACTGGCGGGGTTTCGTTGGCCGCGCCGGCTGCGTCGTATGCCTTGCCCGCGGATGTCGCCGACGACCCGGCGCGCCTGGACGCGGCGATGCCGGCGCTGGCGCGGCGCTTGCTGGCCGACGATCGCGACGGGGCGCGCGGCGACGATTGGAATCAGCGTGTGCGCCTGCAACTGGCGGCCGGGGATTACGCGGCGGCCGAGCTCAGCCTGGACGCGTTCGCGGCGACGGTTTCTCCAGGGCCGGTGCCGGTGCGGCCGAACGTCGCCCAGTACCGTTTGTATGCGCGCGCCAGGGCGTTGCAGGCGCGCCACGGGCTGGGCTTCGACGCGGCCCTGGAGCGCGCGTTCGCCGAGACGGTGGCGACGCTGGACGACCGCCGCGCCGGCGTGGCGATGCGCGTGCTCAACGTCGAGGCGGCGGACGCGCCGCGCCAGCGCCGGGCGCTGGCCGAGGCGCTGGCGCCGTTGCGCGCGCGGCCGGCGCTGGATCGCGATGCGGCGTTGGCGCTGGTGCGCAGCTATCTGGCCGAGCGCAGCGGTGCGGCGATGGCGGCGCGGTTGCCGGCGTTGGTGGCGGCCGACGATGGGCGGCGTTATCTGATCGAGCGCGACGTAGCCGTGGCCACGCCCGACGGCGCCACCGTCTGCGCCACCGTCGTGCGCCCGCGCGGCGCGCCGGCGCGGCTACCGACGCTGTTGAACTTCACCATCTACGCCGACCCGGTCACCACGCTCAACGAGGCGCGGCGGTCGGCGTCGAACGGCTATGTCGGCGTCACCGGCACCAGCCGCGGCAAGGGCTGCAGTGCGGACCGCGCGGTGCCGTACGAGCACGACGGCGACGATGCCGCGGCGCTGATCGACTGGATCGCCGCGCAGCCGTGGAGCGACGGGCGCGTGGGCATGTACGGCGGCAGCTACGAGGGCTTCACCCAGTGGGCCGCGGCCAAGCGCCGGCCCAAGGCCTTGAAGGCGCTGATGCCGTCGGTGACCGGCGCGCCGGGCATCGACGTGCCGATGGAAGGCGGCATCTTCTACGGCTTTCAGTACTACTGGCCGTTCTATGTGACCAACAACCGTCAGGTGGATACCGCGGCGATGGAGGACGAGGCGCGCTGGAACCGCCTGTATCGCCAGTGGTATCTCAGCGGGCGCGCTTACCGCGAGCTGCCGCAGATCGACGGCACGCCGAACCCGTTCTACCTGCGCTGGCTGTCGCATCCGGATTACGACGGGTATTGGCAGGCGATGATCCCTTACCGCGACGAGTTCGCCGCGCTGGACCTGCCGGTGCTGACCACCACCGGCTATTACGACGGCGCCCAGATCGGCGCGCTGTATTACCTGCGCGAGCACTACCGCTATCGCCCGAACGCCGAGCATTACCTGGTGATCGGGCCGTACAACCATATCAGCGGCCAGCGCGGCACCGTAGCCACGGGCACGCGTTTGCGCGGCTATACGCTCGATCCGCAGGCGCAGATCGACCTGGGCGAGTTGCGCTATCAGTGGTTCGATTACGTGTTCAAGGGCGCGCCGAAGCCGGGGCTGTTGGCCGACCGGATCAATTACCAAGTGATGGGCGCGAACGAATGGAAGCACGCGCCGTCGCTGGCGGCGATGGCGCAGCGGCGGCAACGTTTCTACTTCGGCGCGGCCGCCGGCGGCGACGGCCGGCATGGGTTGCTGGCGACGCCCGCTGCGTCGGACGCCTTTGCTGAGCACACCATCGACCTGCGCGACCGCAGCGACGCCGACCGCATCGCGCCCGGCGGCGGCATCGTCGATACCGAGTTGGACACGGCCGGCAGCGTGGTCTTCGTCAGCGCGCCTTTCGCCGCGGCCGAGGAGTTCAGCGGCCTGTTTTCGGGCCGGCTGGAGGCGAGCGCGAACAAGCGCGATTTCGACTTCAACATCTCGTTGTACGAGTGGATGCCGGACGGGCGTTACTTCGAGCTGTCGCGCTATCAGTCGCGCGCCAGCTACGTCGGCGACCTCAGTCGCCGGCAACTGCTGGAGCCGGATCGCCGCACCGTGCTGGCCTTCGAAGCCGGGCGCGCCACCAGCAAGCGCATGCAGGCCGGCAGCCGCTTGCTGGCGGTGGTGAGCGTGCTGCGCAATCCGCAGCAGCAGATCAACTACGGCAGCGGCAAGCCGGTCGCTGGCGAGAGCATCGCCGATGCCGGCGAACCGCTGCGGGTGCGCTGGTATGGCGGCAGCTATCTGGAGATTCCGCTGAGCCGGTGAGGCGGCGCGCGCCGCAGTGCGAGTCGGGCCGCTCACGGTGATGGGGCGTTTGTTTCCCGGCCGCGGCATTGGGAAACAGGCGGCCGGCCGCGGCCCGCGATGCACGTTTGCACGCTACAAGGATTCTTGTAGTATTGCATCCATGAACGACGACACCGCCGTCCAGGCGCTCTCCGCCCTCGCTCACGCCGACCGGCTGGCGGCCTTCCGCATGCTGGTGCGGGCGGGACCCGAGGGTATGGCCTCGGGCGAGATCGCCGAGGCGCTGGCGATCGCGCCGACCCGCATGAGCTTCCATCTGGCCGCATTGGAGCGGGCGAAGCTGCTGCGCTCCTGGCGCGACGGGCGCCGCATCCTGTATGCGGCCAGTTACGACGATATGCGCGAGCTGCTGGCGTTCCTCACCGAGGACTGTTGTTCCGGCAATCCGCAGATCTGCGCGCCGCTCACCGACTTCGTCGCCGCTTGCGACGCGAAGACGTGTTCGTGAGCGGCGGCTAGCGGTTTCGCTTTTGGTTTTCCGCGCCGGCGGCCGATGAGGGGCGCCGTCGCCGCGCCGATGTTTCGCGAAGTGGGTGCCGGCTGCGCCGGCGCCTTGTCCCGTCTCGACCTGAGGTTTCGTCATGCGCATCACGATCTACCACAACCCCGAGTGCGGCACCTCGCGCAACGCGTTGGCGATGATCCGCCAGTCGGGCGAAGACCCGCTGGTCATCGAATACCTGAAAACGCCGCCGTCGCGCGAGACCTTGCAGGGCTTGATCGCGGCGATGGGGATCGCGCCGCGCGAGCTGTTGCGCGAGAAGCGCACGCCTTATGCCGAGCTTGGGCTGTCCGATCCGACGCTGGGCGATGAGGCCTTGCTGGACGCGATGCTGGCGCATCCGATCCTGATCAACCGGCCGATCGTGGTGTCGGACAAGGGCGCGGCGCTGTGCCGGCCGTCGGAGAAGGTGCTGGCGTTGCTGGCGCATCCGCTGACGTCGTTCGTCAAGGAGGACGGCGAAGTGGTGACGCTGCCCGGGGCGTCGGCATGAGCGGGGCGACGCCGATGGAGTTGCCGAACATCGACCCGGCGCAATTGCACGCGATCGACACCGCCGCGCTCGCTGCGCCGGGCGATCCGGGCCATCCGCCGCGGATCCTGATTTTGTATGGCTCGCTGCGCGAGCGCTCGTATTCGCGCTTTCTCGCCCATGAGGCCGCGCGCCTGCTGCGCTGGTTCGGCTGCGAGGTGCGGATCTACGACCCGCGCGATCTGCCGCTGCCCGACGGCGCCGAGCCGGAGCATCCCAAGGTGCAGGAGCTGCGCGCGCTGGCCGATTGGTCCGAAGGCATGGTGTGGGTGAGCCCGGAGCGCCACGGCGCGATGACCGGGATCATGAAGGCGCAGATCGACTGGATTCCGCTGACGGTCGGCTCGCGCCGGCCGACCCAGGGCAAGACGCTGGCGGTGATGCAGGTGTCGGGCGGTTCGCAGAGTTTCAACGCGGTCAACCAGCTGCGCACGCTCGGCCGCTGGATGCGCATGGTCACGATTCCTAACCAGTCGTCGGTGGCCAAGGCGTTCCAGGAGTTCGACGAGGCGGGGCGGATGAAGCCTTCGTCGTATTACCAGCGCGTGGTGGACGTGTGCGAGGAACTGGTCAAGTTCACCTGGCTGGTGCGCGGGCGTTCGGCGTATCTCACCGACCGCTATTCCGAGCGCGTGGAAAGCGCTGAAGAACTGTCCCGGCGCGTGAACCAACGCGCCATCTGAGGCGCCGCCCGACGCATCGTCCGATGCGTCGCCCCGATCTTCGTTCGCCACTTGCCCGAGCGCCGCATGCTTGCCCTCGCTATTTTTGTCGTCACCCTGATTTTCGTTATCTGGCAGCCGCGCGGGCTCGGCATCGGCTGGTCGGCCTTGGCCGGCGCCGCCGTCGCCCTGGCGACGGGCGTGGTGGGCTGGCACGACGTCGGCACGGTGTGGGGGCTGGTGTGGGATGCGACCTTCACCTTCGTCGCCTTGATCGTGATTTCGCTGATCCTGGACGAGGCGGGCTTCTTCGCCTGGGCGGCGCTGCACGTCGCGCGCTGGGGCGGCGGCGACGGGCGCCGGCTGTTTCCGTTGATCGTCTTGCTCGGCGCGGCCATCGCCGCGGTGTTCGCCAACGACGGCGCGGCGCTGTTGCTGACGCCGATCGTGCTGGCGATCCTGCTGCGCCTCAATGTCGCGCCGGCTTGCGCGATGGCGTTCACCATCGCCTGCGGCTTCATCGCCGACACCGCCAGCCTGCCGCTGGTGGTGTCGAACCTGGTCAACATCGTCAGCGCGCAGTTCTTCGCGGTGCCGTTCGGCCGCTATGCGGCGGTGATGGTACCGGTGAACCTGGTCTCGGTCGCTATGACGTTGCTGGTGCTGTGGGCGTGGTTGCGGCGCGATATCGCCGTGCGCTACGCGGTCGAGGCGCTGGAGCCGCCGCGCCATGCGATCCGCGACGAGGCGGTGTTCCGCGCGGCGTTTCCGTTGTTGGGGCTGCTGTTGCTCGCGTACTTCGTCACCGGGCCGCTCGGCGTGCCGATCGCGGCGGTGACGGGCGCGGCGGCGGTGACGCTGATGGCCGTCGCCGGCCGCTGGGGCCGCGGCGGCCGCGGTGCGACGGTGCAGCTGGGCAAGGTGCTGCGCGGCGCGCCGTGGCAGATCGTGCTGTTTTCGCTGGGCATGTATCTAGTCGTCTACGGCCTGGGCCATGCGTGGCTGACGCGCGAGGCCAGCGCGGTGCTGACGTGGCTGGCCGCGCAGGGCACGTTCGTGGCCACGGTCGGCACCGGCTTCGCGGTGGCGGTGCTGGCGTCGGTGATGAACAACATGCCGGCGACGCTGGTGGGCGCGCTGGCCATCGACGCGGCGCAGGTGCCGGCGCACACGCGCGAGTTGATGCTCTACGCCAACGTGATCGGCAACGACCTGGGGCCGAAGTTCACCCCGATCGGTTCGCTGGCCACTCTGCTGTGGCTGCACGTGCTGGCCGGCAAGGGGCAGCGGATCGGCTGGGGCGAGTACATGAAGGTCGGTTTGGTGCTGACCCCGCCGGTGTTGCTGGCGACGTTGGTCGCGCTGTGGCTGTGGCTGCCTTGGGTGCGGTGAGGGCGCGAATTCGGAAGGCTTACCGAACGCTGTCCACGGGGACGACGACCTGACCTTGCTCGTCGCGCCGCAGCGGCGCGATCCACAGCACCTGGCGCTGCTGCAACACATCGTACAGATGCGGAAACTCCATGCCGCTGCGCGGCGACCGTTCCCACTTGATCGCGTCGCCTGCGGTGTTCAAATCCACCGCGGCGATGAACAAATCGGTTTGGCCGGCGAAGTGGCGGTCGGCGGTGCGGGTGAGCTGGGCGTCGGTGGACAGGTGGATGTAGCCGTCGGCGGCGTCCTGCGGCGAGCCTTCGAAGCGGCCGCTGGTTTCGAGCGCGGTCTTTTCCGGCCGGGTCAGGATCTTGTAGGCGATGGCCGGGTGCGCGGCGGCGTCGCCGGCGTGGGCGTCGGGGCCGACCATCATCGATGCGAGCAGGGCGAGCGTGGTCATGTGGCGCCTCATGGGGTGGGCTTGTGGTGGCGGACTCGCGATGCGCAGGCGCCGCCGTTACGGCGACGGCGCTTCGCGCAGGCAGGCCCACGCGAGCGCCGCGGAGATCAGCAGCGCCGCGATCGCGACATGGCAGACGGTCCGCAGGCCCGCGCCCGCGCCGCCGCCGGCGAGCAACAGGCCGCACCATGCCACACCCAGCGCCGCGCCGGTTTGCCGGACCGCGTTGATCGCGGCGGCCGCGGTGCCGGATTGCTCGCGCTCGACGCTGCCCAGGATCAGGCCAGTGGCCGCGGGCATGGCCAGGCCCATGCCGGCGGGGATGGCGAGGAAGGCGGGCAGGATCCACAGGTAGCTGTCGCCGGGCGCGAGCCGGCTCAGCCAGGCGAAGCCGGCGGCGCAGACCGCCGAGCCCAGCGCGATCGCCGCGCGCACGCCGTGGCGGGTCAGCACGCGCGCGCTGAGCAGGTTGGCGGCGATGAACGCGGCGGCCAGCGGCAGGTAGGCCAGGCCGGCCTGCAACGCGGTGTAGCCGGCGAACTGTTGCAGGTACAGGCTCATGGCGAACAGTAGGCTGTAGTAGGCCAGGCTGACCGCCAGCGCCGACAGCAGGGCGAGGCTGAAGCGCGGCCGCGCGAGCAGGCGCGGCGGCAGCAGCGGTTGTGCGATGCGCGATTCCACGGCGATGAAGGCGAGCGCGCAGGTTGCGGCCACTGCCGCCGCGCTCCACACCGCCGGATGCTGCGCGCCCAGGCGCGGGGTTTCGATGATCGCGGCGATCAATGCGGCCAGTCCGACGACGGCCAGCAGTTGTCCGGCGAGGTCGAGCGCGCGTTCGGGCCGGCGCGGCGTTTCGGCCAGGCGCCACGCCAGCGCGAGGCCTGCGGCGCAGATCGGCAGGTTGACCAGGAAGATGCTGCGCCAGCCCAGCGTCTGCAGCAGCGCGCCGCCGGCGACCGAGCCGAACGTGGCCGCGGCGGCGCCCGAAGCGGTCCAGATCGCCACGGCGCGCGCGCGGCGCGGCGGGTCGTCGGCGAAGGCGTGATTGAGCAGGGCCAGCGACGACGGCACCAGCAACGCGGCGAACAGGCCTTGCGCGGCGCGCGCGGCGACCAACTGCGCGACGTCGCCGGCGAGGCCGCAGGCGATGGAGGCGAGCAGAAAGCCGCTCAACCCAATCAGGAAACAGCGGCGCGCGCCGATGCGGTCGCTCAGGGCGCCGGCCGACAGCAGCAGCGAGGCGAACAGCAGGGTGTAGGCGTCCATCACCCATTGCAGGCCGGCGAGTTCGGAGCGCAGGTCGATGGCCAGCGTGGGCAGCGCGAGATTGACGATGGTGACGTCGAGTTGAACGATCATGAAGCCGAAGCACGCGGCGGCGAGGACGAGGCCGGGCGAGGGCGGCGTTCGGGAGCGGGCGTCTGCGGCTTGCGCGGATTCGCGCGCCGTTCGCGCCTGCATGGCGTCGGCGGCTTGCATCGGTGCGGCGCGCTGCGCCGATGCGTTGTCGCGATGGGACGACGTCTGCGCCGCAGCCGGCGCGCGGCCTTCGCCGCTCACGCCGGCGCCCGCGGCGTTCGCGGCGCCGACGACCACACCACGTCGACGTGTCCGCGCACCGGCGCCGCGCCGGTTTCGTCGATCACTTTCATCGGCACGCGCAGGCGGCCGCCGCCGGCGTTGGCGGCCGCGCCGATCTGCGCCGGATCCAGGCTGGCCTGGGCCTGCACGCCGCCGCGCAGCGGTTTGCGGAAGTCGGCGTGCACGCTTTTGACCCGCACGCGCGCGCCGCGCGGCAGGTGCTGCGCGACCACCAGCGCGGCGGCGTATTCGCCGGCGACGCTGGCGGCCATCGCGTGCAGCGCGCCGGCGCGGTTGCGCAGCGCGCGGCGGTTGCCGGCGCGGATCGAGACCTGCCCCGGGGCGATCTGGACGATGCGCAGGCGGTGGGTGCGGAAGTAGCGGCTCTGCTGGCCCACGGCCGCCGACACGAGGCGGTAGCGCCAGGCTTCGGGCAGGAACGCCAGGCGCTGCAGCGCGGCGGACAGGTCGCCGAGGATCCACTCGTGCAATCGCGAGAAGGGCATGGCGGACTCAGGCGCCGAGGGTCAAGCCGCGGCAGGTCCAGTTGAGGTAATGCGCCAGCGCCCAGATCCGGGCGAGGAAGGCCTTTTCTTCGCCGCCTTCGACGACGTGGCGCTGGTGCAGCTCCTGCAGGTTGATCAGGTAGCGGAACAGGCCGAACACGCGATAGAACGGCCAGTGTTCGCGGCTGCGGCCGGTGGCGGCGAAGTAGCGCTCGGCGATCTGCTCGCGGGCGAACATGCCGGGCAGGTGCGAGGGCTGCCATTGGTAGCGCCGCATCAGCGCGTTGTCGCCGGGTTCGACCCAGTACGACAGGGCGATGCCCAGGTCCATCAGCGGGTCGCCGAGGGCGGCGAATTCCCAGTCCAGCACGGCGCGGATGCGGGTGGGCTGGGCGGCGTCGAACACCAGGTTGGCCAGGCGCCAGTCGTTGTGCAGCACGCGCACCGGGCCGTGGCTGGGGACGCGGTCGATCAGCCATTGCGCCAGCCAGCGCAGGTCCGGCAGGGTCCAGGCCTTGAGCCGGTGGTAGCGGCTGGACCAGTGCTGCAGGCGTTTGCGCAGGTAAGCGGGATGATGATCGGCGGGCAGCGCGTCGCCGCCGCCGAGCGCGCCCGGGTCGATCCGGTGCAGCGCGATCAGCGTGTCGACGAGGTTCGCGCACAGCCGCTGAGCGTCTTCGGGCGACGGCGTCGCGTGCGCGAACGCGCGCCGTTGCGCGACGATGCCGGGCACGTAGCGCATCAGGTAGAACGGCGCGCCGGCGATGCCCGGGTCGTCGCACAGGTGCAGCATCTCGGGCACCGGGTAGTGCGGGGCAAGCGCGGCTTGCAGGGCGAATTCGCGCCGCAGCCGCTGCGCGCCGCCGTGCGCGTGCAGCGGGCGGCGCAGCACCAGGTCGTCGTGATCGCAGCGCAGCCGGTAGGTCAGGTGCGACAGGCCGCCGGCGAGGCGTTCGATCCGCACGACCCGGCCGACATCGAGCGATTGCGCGCGCAGCCAGCGCGCGACCGCCGCGCCGAGGCCGGCGAGGTCGGGCGGCGCGGCCGCGGTGTGCGCCGGCGACGGCTCGAACGGCTCGTCGCAGGCGAGCGCAGTCGGGTAGTGGACGAGCGCCATATCGATCCCTTGACGAGCGGCTACGCGTTCTTGCGCAACGTAGCCCGGCGATATCGCGGTCGTCGTGACTGCGCTCACAGGCGATCCATCCCTCACCTACGCTCACTGCATCGCGTGGGTTATGGCGCGATGCGCGCAGCGGACAAGGCGCGATGCGCGTGTCGGTTGCGGCTGCGGACGGCGCTTGCGCGAAGCCCCGCCGGTGGCGGGGCTTCGCGTCGATGCGTGCGGCGGCGCACGTGTGGGCTGTGCGCTGGTTCGATCGCGCTTGGGTCGGTCGCGCGTTCCCGCTCGTGCGTTCCGGTCTCGCGCTGGCGATCGCGCATTCGCGATCGCGCGCCCTCAACCGCGCGTCCTCAATCAATCGCGCGGCTTGAACTCCACCGGCACGATCACCACCGCCGCCACCGGCTTGCCTTCGCGCATCGCCGGCGCGAACTTCCAGCGCCGCACGGTGCTGACCGCGGCGCGGTCGAGCGCGCGATAGCCGCTGCGGCGGCTGACTTCGACCTTGGTCGGCAGGCCTTGCGCGGAGACTTGCACGCGCAGGGTCACCAGGCCGCCTTCGGACTGGCGCAGCGCGTCCAGCGGGTAGGCGGGCTTGGGGCTGAAGCCGGGCAGCGGGCGCGGTTTGGCGCTGGCCGCGGCGGCCTTGCGCTGCGCCAGGGCCTTGGCCTGGGCCTCGCGCCGCGCCTTGGCGTCGCGCGCGCGGGCGGCC
>NZ_LXSD01000358.1:0-7371 GCF_017168095.1 Lysobacter enzymogenes
CCGCACATCGCGCGGCAGGCGCGCCGCACCACCGTCGTCCGATTCGTCCCGGCCGCCGCCGTTCGCGCAGGCGCCGCCGCGCGCCGCGCGGCCGCCGCGGCCGTCCTTCCATCAAGGAGATTCGCGATGTTCTTCGTTTTCCGTCCGGGCCCGTTGCGGGCCCTGTTGACCGGCGCCGCCGCGTTAGCCGTGTTCGCCGGTTTCGCCATGCCGTCCGCGTTCGAGCCGGCCGCGACCGCGGTTTCGTCTGCGGCTTCGGCCGCTGCCGTTGGCAGCGATGCCGCGTCCGCTGCATCCGCGCCGGCCACCGGCCACCGCGCCGCCGCCGCACCGTTCGCCGCTTCGCGCAGCGCCGTCGGCGCCGCGCGCAAACAGCCGGCCACCGAACGCCAGCTGTTCGGCGAACACCGCCAGCCGCGCGCGCTGGCGCCGACCCAGCGCGCGCCGCAGCAACCGCTGTTGCCCGACCGCGCCGACAGCGCCTACGACGGCGCCAGCCTACGCAGCGATCCGCTCAAGCGTCCCTCGCGCCTGTCGTTCGCGCGCACGGCCAAGGCGGCCGCGGCCTGCGATCCGAACGCCTTCGGCGCGCTCAGCGGAACCGCGCTGGCCGCGGCGGTGCGCGCCGCCGCGCCGGACTGCGTCAACGAACTGTTCGGCCTCAGCGGCAGCCAGGCCTACGCCACCTTCCGCGAGGCGCAGATGGTCAGCGTCGCCGATGCGCTGGCCGCCTCGGCGCGCGCCTACGACGGCAGCAACGCCGGCGGCACCTTGCAACTGGTGCTGTTCCTGCGCGCGGGTTACTACGTGCAGTACTACGACAACGCGGTCGGCAGCTACGGCGCGGCGCTGCGCAACGCGGTGCGGCCGGCGCTGGACGCGTTCGCCGCCAACGCCAACTTCGGCCGCATCGACGACGTGCACGGCGAGATCCTGGCCGAGTACGTGACCCTGATCGACAGCGCTACCGAGAACGCGCGCTATCTGTACGTGGTCAAGCGCCTGCTCGACAGCTACGACAGCCGCTTCGACGCGTATTACTGGATGAAGGTCGCGGTCAACAACGCCTACACGGTGACCTTCCGCGGGCACCAGGACGCGGCGTTCCGCACCCTGGTGCAGTCGGACAATTCGATCGTCGACACCTTGTACAACTTCGCCAACCGCAACTTCGCCCTGCTCGGCACCGACCGCGCCTATCTGGTGTCGAATGCCGGCCGCGAAATGGCGCGCTTCCTGCAATACGACGGCGCGCTCAAGACCCTGGCGCGTGCGCGCGCCAAGGCGCTGATCGACCGCAGCGCGATCACCGGCACGACCGCGCGGCTGTGGGTCGGCGTCGGCGAAATGGCGCAGTACTACGACGCCGGCAATTGCGCGTACTACGGCCAGTGCGATTTCGTATCGCGGCTGCAGGCGGCGGCGCTGCCGATCCGACACACCTGCAGCGCCACGCTGACTTTGCGCGCGCAGCAGATGAGCGCGAACGAACTGGCCAGCGCTTGCGCCACCGTCGCCGGGCAGGAAGCTTATTTCCACCGCGAGCTCGCCACCGGCGGCGTACCGGTGGCCGGCGACAACAACGCCAGCCTGGAAATGGCGGTGTTCGACAGCAGCGACGACTACGGCATTTACGCCGGCGCGATCTTCGGCATCGACACCAACAACGGCGGCATGTACCTGGAAGGCGATCCGTCGGCGCCGGGCAACCAGGCGCGCTTCATCGCCTATGAAGCCGAGTGGCTGCGGCCGACGTTCGAGATCTGGAACCTGACCCACGAATACGTGCACTACCTCGACGGCCGCTTCGACATGTGGGGCGACTTCCAGGCGGCGATGCAGCAAAAGACCGTGTGGTGGGTCGAAGGCTTCGCCGAGTACCTGTCCTACCAGTACCGCAACCTCGCCAACGACGGCGCCATCGCCGAGGCCGCGCGCGGCACCTACGCGCTCAGCACGGTCTACGCCAACGACTACGACAGCGGCACCAACCGGGTCTATCGCTGGGGCTACCTGGCGGTGCGCTTCATGTTCGAGCAGCGCCGCGCGCAGGTGAACGCGATCCTGGCCAAGTTCCGTCCGGGCGACTACAGCGGCTATGCGACCTACATGGCCGGCATCGGCCAGAGCAACGACGCCGCGTTCAAGGCCTGGCTGCCGTGCGTGGCCGACCCGGGCGGCAGCGGCTGCACCGGCACGCCGAACCAGCCGCCGACGGCGAACTTCAGCGTCGCGGCGAGCGGCTTGAGCGTGAGCTTCACCGACACCTCCAGCGACAGCGACGGCCGCATCGTCGCGCGCAGCTGGAGCTTCGGCGACGGCAGCAGCTCGACCGCGGCGAACCCGAGCAAGACCTACGCCGCCGGCGGCAGCTACACCGTCACCCTGACCGTCACCGACGACCGCGGCGCGACCGCGACGGCGACGCGGTCGATCAGCGTCAGCGAGCCGGGCCTGCCCGAATGCAGCGGCGGCGACGCGCGCACGCTGGGGCGCAATTGCGCGCGCAGCAACGCCGCGGCCAGCGCCGGCAACTACGCGTATTTCTACCTGTACCTGCCGGCCGGCGTGAGCCAGCTGCGCATCGACACCGCCGGCGGCAGCGGCAACGCGGACCTGTACGTGAGCGCCGGCAACTGGCCGTCGCGCGATTCGTATCAGTACCGCTCGGCCCAGGCCGGCAATGCGGAATCGGTGACCATCGCCAATCCGCCGGCGGGGTATGTGTACGTGGCCGTGCATGCGGCGAGCGCGTTCTCGGGCGTCAAGGTGAGCGCTCGCTACTGAGCTGACTTTGCGGGCGGTTTGCCCTCACCCCAACCCCTCTCCCGCAAGCGGGAGAGGGGCTTTTTGCTGTTCCTTCTCCCGCTCGCGGGAGAAGGTGCCCCGAAGGGGCGGATGAGGGCCGCCCTCAACGATCCGACTGCCCCGTCGCGTAATAATCCCCCCGCTCGAACAGCGCCGGCTGGATCAGCTCGGTGAACGCCCGCGCCTGCGGCGACAGATACTTGCCCTTGCGCACCACCACGCCATAGCTGCGCGAAGGAAAGTACTCGGCCAGCGAACGCGCCGACAGCCGCGCGCGGTCGGCTTCGGTCAGGCAGATCGCGGTGACGATGCTGATGCCCAGGCCCATCGCCACGTACTGCTTGATCACTTCCCAGCCGCCGACTTCCAGCGCCACGGTGTAGGGCACGCGGTTTTGCTGGAACACCAGGTCGACCATGCGGTAGGTGGTCAGGCGCTGCGGCGGCAGGATCAGGCCGTACGGGCTCAGGTCCTGCAGGGTCAGGGGGTCGAGCTTGGCCAGCGGATGGTCGCGCGGCGCGATCAGCATCGGCTCGAAGCGGTAGACCGGGGCGTAGCTGAGGTCGCCGGGCACGTCGAGCATCGAGCCCACGGCCAGGTCGACGCCGTCGGAGCGCAGCAGGTCGAGGCCGCCGGCGCCGGTGACGTTGTGCAGGGTCAGCCGCACCTCGGGGTGGGCGGCGCGGAAGGCTTCGACGATCTTCGGCAGCAGGTAGAGGATGGTCGAGCTGCCGGCGGCGACGTTGAGCTCACCGGCGTCGAGGCCGCGGATGCGCTCGCGGAACACGCCCTCCAGCCCGTCCAGGCCCTCGACCAGCGGCCGCGCCAGTTCGTACAGCGCCTCGCCCTCGCGGGTCAGGCTCAGCCGGCGGCCGCTGCGCTCGAGCAGGCGCACGCCCATTTCGCGTTCCAGCGCCTGCAACTGCAGGGTCACGGCCGGCTGACTCAGGTACAGGGCCTCAGCCGCGCGTGAGACCGAGCCCAGGCGGGCAGTCTGGCAGAACGCGCGCAGCGGCTTGAGCTTGTCGCTTTTGTAGGCAAATCGCGGACTTAGCGAACGCGTCGAAGTCACGTGAATTCCATATATAAGCTAAGCAAATGATATGCATTGAAAAAACTTGATTGTCAAATACAACACGCCGCCGCATGGTCTGACTCCAGGGACGCGCTCGCTGGGAGCGGTCCTCCCCCACAGGAGTCGCAACATGTCGGCAGTCATGACGCAGTGGCAGGACCCCCGTCCCGGACAACGCGGGCCGGGCGAGGGCATCGAGCTCAGCGGCCGCGCCGCCGGCCAGGAGCAGGTGCTGACCCCGGCCGCCCTCGAGTTCCTGGCCGACCTGCACCGCCGTTTCGAACCCGCCCGCCAGGCCCGGCTGGCCGCGCGCCGCGAGCGCCAGGCCTTCTTCGACGCCGGCGGCCTGCCCGATTTCCGCGCCGACACCGCCGCGATTCGCGCCGGCCGCTGGCGCGTCGCCCCGCTGCCGACCGCGCTGCTCGACCGCCGGGTCGAGATCACCGGCCCGGTCGACCCGAAGATGGTCATCAACGCGCTGAACTCCGGGGCCAAGGTCTACATGGCCGACTTCGAGGACAGCACCGCGCCGACCTGGGCCAACCTCATCGCCGGCCAGCGCGCGCTCGCCGCCGCGGTCGCCGGCACGCTCGAATTCGTCGCGCCCGACACCGGCAAGCGCTACGTGCTCAAGCCGTTCGAGCAGCAGGCGGTGCTGATGGTGCGCCCGCGCGGCTGGCACCTGGACGAGAAGCACCTGCGCATCGACGGCGCGCCGGTCTCCGGCGGCCTGTTCGACCTGGGCCTGTTCGCCTTCCACAACGCCGCCGCGCTCGCCGCCCAGGACCGCGGCCCGTACTTCTACCTGCCCAAGCTGCAGTCGATGGAAGAGGCGCAGCTGTGGAACGACGCGCTGGAGCACATCGAGCGCGAGCTGGAGCTGGAGCCGGGTTCGATCAAGGTCACCGTGCTGATCGAGACCTTGCCGGCGGTGTTCGAGATGGACGAGATCCTGCACGCGCTGCGCAGCCGCATCGCCGGCCTGAACTGCGGCCGCTGGGACTACGTGTTCTCGTACCTCAAGACCTTCCACGCGCACCGCGACAAGATCCTGCCCGAGCGCGGCCAGGTGACGATGACCCAGCCGTTCCTGCGCGCCTATTCCGAACTGCTGATCCAGACCTGCCACAAGCGCGGCGCGCACGCGATGGGCGGCATGGCCGCGCAGATCCCGATCAACGGCGACGAAGCCGCCAACGAAGCCGCGCTGGCCAAGGTGCGCGCGGACAAGCTGCGCGAAGTCACCGCCGGCCACGACGGCACCTGGGTCGCGCATCCGGCGCTGATCCCGCTGGCGATGCGCATCTTCGACGAGCGCATGCCGACCCCGCACCAGCAGCACGTGCTGCGCGAGGACGTGCTGATCATCGCCGAAGACCTGATCAAGCCCTCGTTCGGCACCATCACCCGCGCCGGGTTCGAGGGCAACGTCGAAGTCTGCGTGCGCTACCTCGCCGCCTGGCTCGACGGCAACGGCTGCGTGCCGATCCATTGGCTGATGGAAGACGCCGCCACCGCCGAGATCGCCCGCACCCAGTTGTGGCAATGGCTGCACGCGCCGTCGCTGTTCCTCGACGACGGCACGCCGGTCGACTTCGCCCTGCTCGAACGCGCGCTGATCGGCCTGCCGAGCAAGCTCGCGGGCGAGGCGAAGCTGCCGGGCGCCGGCAAGCTCGGCGAGGCCATCGCGCTGCTCGACGAACTCACCCACGCACCGACGCTGGCCGAGTTCCTTACGCTCCCCGCTTACGAACGCATCGATTGAGCCATGCCGTTCCCCGCTTTACTCGTTCCTCGTTCCTCTTCACTCGTTCCTGGCTCCGCTGAAATCAGAAACGAGTGAAGAGGAACGAGGAACGAGTAAAGCGGTTCTTCGAAATTCATCCCACGTCGCTACGACCCACACGCAAGGAATCGATGTCATGAGCCACCCGCTGCCGACCGCCGACCAACTGCGCCACGAATGGGCCACCGACCCGCGCTGGAGCGGCATCAACCGCCCGTACTCCGCCGAGGACGTGGTGCGCCTGCGCGGCACCGTGCCGGTCGAACATTCCATCGCCAAGCTCGGCGCCAACAAGCTGTGGAAGTCGCTGCACACCGAGGACTTCGTCAACGCGCTCGGCGCGCTGACCGGCAACCAGGCCATGCAGCAGGTCAAGGCCGGGCTCAAGGCGATCTATCTGTCGGGCTGGCAGGTGGCGGCGGATGCCAACATCGCCGGCGAGATGTACCCAGACCAGTCGCTGTACCCTGCCAATTCGGTGCCGCAGGTCGTGCGCCGGATCAACAACACCCTGCTGCGCGCCGACCAGATCCAGTGCGCCGAGGGCACCGGCGACACCGACTTCCTGCAGCCCATCGTCGCCGACGCCGAGGCCGGTTTCGGCGGCGTGCTCAACGCCTTCGAACTGATGAAGGGCATGATCGAGGCCGGCGCCTCGGGCGTGCATTTCGAAGACCAGCTGGCCTCGGTGAAGAAGTGCGGCCACATGGGCGGCAAGGTGCTGGTGCCGACCCGCGAGGCGGTGGAAAAGCTCGTCGCCGCGCGCCTGGCCGCCGACGTCATGGGCGTGCCGACCCTGATCGTCGCGCGCACCGATGCCGAAGCCGCCGACCTGCTGACCGCCGACATCGACCCGAACGATCAGCCCTTCACCACCGGCGAGCGCACCGTCGAAGGCTTCTACAAGACCCGCAACGGCCTCGACCAGGCGATCAGCCGCGGCCTGGCCTATGCGCCTTACGCCGATCTGGTGTGGTGCGAGACCGGCAAGCCGGACCTGGAGTTCGCGCGCAAGTTCGCCGAGGCCATCCACGCCAAGTTCCCGGGCAAGCTGCTGGCTTACAACTGTTCGCCGAGCTTCAACTGGAAGAAGAACCTGGACGACGCGACCATCGCCAAGTTCCAGAAGGAGATCGCGTCCTACGGCTACAAGTTCCAGTTCATCACCCTGGCCGGTTTCCACAGCCTGAACTACGGCATGTTCAACCTCGCCCACGGTTATGCGCGCCGGCAGATGAGCGCGTTCGTGGAGTTGCAGGAGGCCGAGTTCGCCGCGGCCGAGAAGGGCTTCACCGCGGTCAAGCACCAGCGCGAGGTCGGCACCGGTTACTTCGATGCGGTGACCCAGACCATCCAGGGCGGGCAGTCCTCGACCGTGGCGCTGAAGGGGTCGACCGAGGAGGAGCAGTTCCACGAGTCGAAGAAGGCGGCGGCTTGATCGGCGTGCGCGGTGCGGCCGCGAGGCTGCGCCGCGTATCGGCTGCGAGGAAGAAGGCTCCCGGTGGGGGGCCTTTTTCGTTGTTGGGGGTTGGCGTGGCGGTTTCGACGTGGGGCGCGGTCTGCGGAGGGCCGCGTTTCCGACTGTAGGAGCGACGCGAGTCGCGACCGCGCCAACTCACCTACGACAAACCTCGCCTACGCCCGTTGGTTTCGCCTGACGACCCGCCAAGATCAAAGGCTTCCGTCCGCAAGCGGCCGGGTC
>NZ_LXSD01000358.1:7421-14534 GCF_017168095.1 Lysobacter enzymogenes
CAGGCCATCCATGGCCTGGGTGGCGCACGGCGCGCATCGTGCGCGCCGCCCTTCGGGTCTCTGATTGCCTGTGGCGAGTTCGGGGCGGCGGGGGGAGCCAAGGGCAATAGCAATAGCAAGGTCGAAAGGGGCTCCGGCTGTCGCCGGAATGAGGGGTGTTGGGCGCGCTCGCTCGCTTACTTCTTCACTTCCTGCTTGTGCGTCTTCAACGCCTCGCTCAAGCCCTTCACCCCGTCCGCGCCGGCCGGTACCGAGATGCTCGAACCTTTGAAGTCCTCGCCGATCGGTTGCGCGCGCCCGCCCAGGCATTGGGCGAGGAAGCCCTCGGCGACCGCGTTGAACGCCATCGAGTTCTCCGGCCGGGCGAAGCCGTGGCCTTCGTCGGGGAACAGCACGTAGGTGACCGGGATGTTCTTCTTGCGCATCGCCTCGACGATCTGGTCGCTCTCGGCCTGGTTGACGCGCGGGTCGTTGGCGCCCTGGCCGATCAGCAGCGGCTTGTCGATCTGGTCGACGCGGGTGATCGGCGAGCGCGCGGCCAGTTGCTTGCGCCCGGCCTCGGTGCGCGGATCGCCCATGCGCCGGGCGAACTGTTCGAACAGGCTGGCCCAGTACGGCGGGATGGTCTTGAGCAGGGTTTCCAGGTTGGACGGGCCGACGATGTCGACGCCGCACTTGAACGCCTGCGGGGTGAAGGTCAGGCCGACCAGGGTGGCGTAGCCGCCGTAGCTGCCGCCCATGATCGCCACGTCTTCCTTGTGGCTGACGCCGCGCTGCACCGCCCAGCCGGCCGCGTCGATCAGATCGTCGTGCATCTTGCCGGCCCATTCGCCGTCGCCGGCGTTGACGAAGGCCTTGCCGAAGCCGGTGGAACCGCGGTAGTTGACCCGCAGCGAGGCGTAGCCGCGGTTGGCCAGCCACTGCGCATACGGGTGGTAGCCGTAGTAGTCGCGCGACCACGGCCCGCCGTGCACGAACAGCACCAGCGGCACCGGCTGGTCCGGCTTGCCGTCGCCGTCAGGGTCGGCGCTCTTGGGCAGGGTGAGGTAGCTGACCAGGGTCTTGCCGTCGCGCGCGGGAATCTCGACCGGCCACATCGGCACCAGCGGTTTGCCGTCCAGTGCCGGGCGGGTGGAGAACAGCCGGGTCAGCGCGCGCTCGCTGCCGCCGCGACGGAACAGGTAGGTCGCGCCCGGCTGCTCGGCGGCGCTGTAGTTCACCACCCAGGCGCGGTCGTCGAGGCTGCGCGAGGCCACCGCCACTTCGCCGTCGCCGAGTTGCTTCTGCAGCCACTGCAGGTCCTGGCCGATCGCCGGATCCAGCGCTTTCCACTGCTGGCGCAGGTAATAGACCGAGGCGGCCTGGACCTTGTCGCTGACCGGATCGCTCAGGCGCGCGCCGACGTCGGCGCGGGCGTCTTCCAGCAGCAGCGATTTCTTGCCGTCGGCGTCGACGGCGTACAGCGCGGCGGTGTCGCGGCCGCGCGCGTCGGTCAGGTACAAGGTGCGGCCGTCGTCGCTGTAGCCTTCGTACTCGGTGGTCTGGCTGTCCTCGAAGGGAATCGTGTCGACCACCGTCCAGCCGCCGCGGCCGTCGGCGGCGAGCAATTCGCCGTTGCCGTCCTCGCGCGTGCGGGTGGCGCGGCCGAGCTTGAGGTCGCCGTCGGCGAGGTAGCCCGACAGCCGGTCCTTGTTTTCCAGCACGAGCTTGCGCGCGCCGCTGGCGAGGTCGACTTCGTACAGGTCGTGCCACTTGGCGTCGCGGTCGTTCATGCCGACCAGCATGCGGTCGGGATGGCGGTGGGCGAGGCGGACCAGATTGGCGCGGGTCTTGGGATAGGCGGTGAGGTCGCGCGCCGCGCCGGGTTGGGCGACGTCGACCGCGTAGAGATGGAAGTTCTCGTCGCCGCCGCTGTCGCGCAGATACAGCAGGGTGCCGCTGCGATAGCTCCAGACGTAATTGCGGATGCCGCGCGCGGCGTCGTCGGTGACTGCGCGCGCCTGGGCCGGATCGCCTACCGGCGCCACCCACACGTTCATGACCCCGCGCAGCGGCGCCAGCCAGCTCAGGTAGCGTCCGTCCGGGCTGAGCTGGGCGTTGCTGCGCTCGGGGTTGCCGAACAGGGCCGAGCGCGGGATCAGTTCGACTTCGCTCGCCGCCGGGGCGGCGGCGGACGCCGGCGCGGCGGCCACGGCGGCGAGCAGGGCCAGGGCGAGACCGGCAGGCGAGGGTCGGCGGTGCGGACGAGCGGGCATGGCGGTTCTCCGTTTCCGTGACAGGTCGGATCCGAGTATGAACAGCAATCGGCCCCGGCCATGCAGTGCCGAAGGCCATGCCGGCGCGGGCATGAATGCGTCCGGCGTCGCGGCATGCGTTTGTTGCAGGCCTGCAACGATGGCCCGCCGCGCCGGCGCGGACGGCGGGATTACACTCGCGGCCGTACCGGGGAGAGGCGCGAACGGTGCCGTGCGGCATGGCCGTTCCTCCCCCCTGGCGGCGTTAGCTGCTCAGACTCAGGTGCTATCCTGCCGTCAAAGCTCCACAGGGGAAGTGGGCGCGGGGAGATCGGGATGAATCGCGATATGGCGGCGCCTTCGGTGGGCCGCGACACCGACAATTCGACAGCGACCGCGGCGCCGACGGACGTGGCGATGGCGGTGCTGACGCCCGGCGAATTCGAACTGTTCGCCGAGATCGGCCGGCCGCGCCGGGTCGAGGCCGGCCAGGTGCTGTTCCGTCGCGGCGAACTGGGCACCACCATGTTCGTGATCGCGCGCGGCGCGATCGTGCTCGACTTCGGCGACGACCTGGTGACCAAGCGCCTGGGCGTGCGCGAATTCTTCGGCGAACTCGGCCTGCTGATCGGCGACCACGCCCGCAGCGCCGACGCCATCGCCGCCACCGACGGCCTGCTGGTGGAACTGCGCCACGAGGAATTCCAGCGCCTGGTCGATCGCGACCCGTCGCTGGTTTCCTACTTCCTGCGCCGCGCGATCATGCGCGTGGTGCTCAACGAACAAAGCCTCATCCGCCGCCTGCGCCGGCGCAATCAGGACCTGGAAGCCGCGCTCGACAGCCTCTACGCCACCACCCACCAGCTCAACCAGACCGAAGAGCTGGTGCGCACCGACGACCTCACCGGCCTGTACAACCGGCGCGGGCTGACCCTGCACCTGCAGGAAGCGCGCGCCGCCGGCATGGCCGACACCCTGGGCCTGGTGCTGGTGGATTGCGACCGCTTCAAGCAGGTCAACGACGAACACGGCCACCTGGCCGGCGACCGCGTGCTGCAGAGCGTGGCCAACATCCTGCGCTCGGTCGCCGGCACCGAGGACATCGCCTGCCGCCTGGGCGGCGACGAGTTCTGCCTGCTGGTGGCCGCGCACACGCGCCAGGACGTGATGCGCTTCGCCGACTTCATCGTCCACACCGTGCACGGGCTGCTGCTGATTCCGCAATCGCCGCCGACGATCTGCCCGGTCAGCGTCGGCGCCTGCCTGGTCAGCGCCAAGCGCGACTGGAACGACTGGTACGCGCAAGCCGACGCCGCGCTCTATCAGGCCAAGCGCCTGGGCGGCAACCGCGTGCATTGGCAGGACGCCGAACTGAGCGCCGTCTGAGCGCCGTGGACAAGGATGCCGCGATGAACGACGCCCACCGCCCCGACGCCGACGGCCCGCAGCTGCGCACCCTGCTGCTGACCGACCTGTGCGATTCGACCACCCTGGTCGAGCGCATCGGCGACGGCCCGGCGGCGGAGCTGTTCCGCGAACACGACCGCCTGGTGCTGGCGCTGCAGCAGCGCTGGCGCGGGCGTTTGATCGACCGCTCCGACGGCCTGCTGCTGCTGTTCGAGCGGCCGATCGACGGCCTCGGCTTCGCCCTGGACTACGCCCGCGGCCTGCGCGAGATCGGCGCGGCGCGCAAGTTCGAACTCAAGGCCCGCGCCGGCCTGCACGTCGGCGAGGTGCTGACCTGGCGCAACAGCGACGAGGCGGTGCGCGTCGGCGCCAAGCCGGTCGAAGTCGAAGGCCTGGCCAAGCCGATGGCCGGCCGGTTGATGGCGACCGCGCGGCCGGGCCAGATCCTGCTGTCGGCGGTGGCCGAGCCGCTGGCGCACCGCGCCGCGCGCGAGCTCGGCGAGCGCGGCCAGCAACTGCTGTGGAAATCGCACGGGCGCTGGCGCTTCAAGGGCGTGCCCGAGCCGCAGGAGATCTACGAAGTCGGCGAGCCCGGCATCGCCCCGCTGCGCGCGCCGCCGAACGGGCCCAAGGCCTGGCGCGACATTCCGCTGTGGCGGCGGCCGGCGGCGCTGGTGGCCGAGGTCGCGCTGCTGGCGATGATCGGCGGCGGGGTCTGGTTCGCGACCCGGCCGCAGCCGGCGATCGCGTTCGGCCAGCGCGACTGGGTGGTCATCGGCGACCTGCGCAACCTCACCGGCCAGAGCGTGCTCGACGATTCGCTCGAGCAGGCCTTCCGCATCAGCCTGGAGCAGTCGCGCTACGTCAACGTGCTCAGCGACCTGAAGGCGCGCGACACGCTCGAGCGCATGCAGCGCAAGGGCGACACCGCGCTCGACCGCGCCGTCGCCTCGGAAATCGCCCTGCGCGACGGCGCGCGCGCGGTGATCCTGCCGACCGTGGCCGAAGTCGGCGGACGGGTGCGGGTGAGCGCCGAGGTCGTCGACCCGCACACCCAGACCACGGTCTACGCCGAGTCGGCCGACGGCTCCGGCAAGGAATCCACCCTGGCCTCGATCGACACCGTCACCGCGGCGCTGCGCGAGAAGCTCGGCGAGGCGATGAAGTCGATCGAGCGCGATTCCGAGCCGCTGCCGAAGGTCGCCACCGGCAATCTCGACGCGCTGCGCGCTTATGCCTTGGGCCAGAAGGCCTTCGGCGCCGGGCGTTACGAGGACGCGGCCAATTTCTATCAGCGCGCGACCTCGCTGGATCCGAGTTTCGCCCTGGCTTATCTGGGCGGAGTGCGCGCCGCGGTGTCGCGAGTCGACGCCACCCACGCCAAGCCGTTCCTGGCCCAGGCCCAGGAACACCGCGACCGGCTGCCGCCGCGCGATGCGCTGTACCTGGACGCCTGGGCGGCCGAGTTCGCCGGCGGCCATCAGGCCGCAGGCAAATGGAAACTGCTGGCCGATCTGTACCCGGATTACTTCGCCGGCGCCGCCAATTACGCTTTTGCGCTGATGCAGGAAAGCCGTTTCGGCGAAGCCAAGACCTACGCCCAGCGCATCACCGTGCCGCAAAACCCGCTGCGCGGCCACGGCTACGACCACCTCGGCCGCAGCGAACTGGGCCAGGAGAACTACGGCGCCGCGCGCGCCGCGTTCGACCAGGCGCTCAAGCTCGACATCGCCGACGCCGCGCGCCGCCGCGCCAACGTTTCCGCCGCCCAGGGCGCGCTCGACGATGCCGCGCGCCGGCTCGACGGCGGCGGCAGCGCGCGCAAGGGCTATGCCTCGGTGCGCGATCTCGACAAGACCGCGCTGCTGCTCGACCAGGGCCGCTGGCGCGATGCGGAGCGCTACATCGAGGCCGCGGCCAAGCGGCCGGTGGAAGGCAACGACCTGCTCAAGAACGTGCTGGCGGTGACCCAGGCCAGCGTGGTCGTGCTCAACGGCGACCGCGCGCGGGCGCGCGAACTGCTCGGCGCGGCCGCGCGCAACGCGCTGGACGCGTCGAAGGGCGCCGGTTACGACGAAGCCGACTATGTCTATCTGGCGCTGGCCAGCGCGTATCTGGCCCAGCGCCAGGACGATGCGACGCTGGCCCGCAGCGTGCTCGACGCGCTCAAGGACCGGCCGGGCCTGTGGGCCACGCCGAAGCTGGCGGAGCTGCGCGAGATCGTCCTGGCCGGGCAGGAGCGCCTGGACGGCAAGCCCGAGGCGGCGGTGCGCCGGCTGGCCGCGTTGCTCAGCGGCCACGAACTGTTCCAGACCCGGGCGGCGTTGATGCAAGCCTTCGAGGCCGCCGGCGATGCCGACAAGGCGCTGGAGCAGGCCCGCTGGCTGGCCGCGCACCGCGGCCTGGCTTACATCGAGCTGGTCGGCGGGCAGTCGCTGCAATCGCTCAACGTCGCCGACACCCGGGTGGCGCGGCTGCGCGCGGCGCAGGCGCTGAAGGCCTTGGGCCGCACCGCCGAAGCGGACAAGGAAGCCCAGGCGTACTCCGACGCCTGGGCCGCCAATGCGCCGCCGGCTTACTTGTCGTCGAGCGCCGGGCCGAGGTTGCCGGCCTCGAAGCAGTGAGGATTGTTGTAAGCGGCCGCCGAGGTCAGGAAATCCTTGATCGCCTCGCGCGCCTGGGCGATCTCTTCCTTGCTCGCCATGTCGCGGGTGCTCATGCACGACAGCTGCACGCCCTCGGGCACGGTGTGGCCCAGCGACTGCACCGCCGCGGTCGGGTCTTTCTCGAAGCTGGCGCGGAAGTCGTTGTCGGTGCTCAACAGCTCCAGCAGCTTGTCGGCGACCTTCGGATCCAACGGCGTATGCCCGCCGCCCGGTTTTTTCGTAGCCATAGGTAGTTCCCCAGTTCCCCCGTGATTGCCCTTGCGGGCGTAAAGCGGCGTCGCATGCGGCCGCCCCGGTCCAGCTGAGACAACGCGACAACCTGCAACGACAGGTCAGCGGCGTCGTTCAGCAAAGTCGGTTCGGCCCGGCGCCGGGCCGCCGCGCGGCCCTGACGAGCCGGCGCGGCATCCATCGCCTATTCTAGCCGCGGCCGCCGCGCCGGCCGCTCGCGCCGGGCCGCGCCCGTCGTTCCGCACGCCCGAGACCCGCCCGCCGCCATGCGCATCCGCCGCTGCTCCATCGTATTCATCGAACCGCGCGAAACCCTGTCGTTCGACCTGAACTCGCTGCTGCAGGGCGGCAACGGCCTGCACAGCCAGCGCCGCTGGCTGGCGCTGGCGCCGCACCTGGACGCGGAGGTGGAGATCGACGCCGACCAGCGCGAACTGCTCGGCGCGGTCGGCGCGCACGCCTGGACCGCGGCCGCCGACGTGCGAGCGCTGGCGCCGCAAGCCTGCGCGGCGCTGCTGCAGGCCGGCCTGCTGATCGGCGACGACGAGGCCCACGCCGGCGCGCGCGAGCGCGAC
>NZ_LXSD01000359.1:0-20616 GCF_017168095.1 Lysobacter enzymogenes
CGTGCGGCGCGCGGGCGCGCCGACCGCGTTCGCGGCCGGTCCCCGACGCCCTCCGCGGGCGGAGGGACTGTGCCGCGCGGCGAGCATCTATCGCGGCGCTCAGTTGTTGTTCTTGATGTCGCCGTCGACGCTGCTGCCGCCCGGCTTGCCGTCCTTGCCGTAGCTGACCAGGTCGTAGGGGCCGCTCTCGCCCGGCTGGCGGTACTCGATCGGGTGGCCCCACGGATCCTTCAGCTCGGCTTCCTTCGCGTACGGGCCGAGCCAGCCGCTGGCGTCGGCCGGCTGCTTGACCAGTTCCTCCAGCGTGCCGGGCAGGCGGCCGGTGTCCATCTGGAACGAATCGATCTTGCCCGACAGCGTCTGGATCTGGCCCTTGGCGAGGTTGTAGTCGCCGCGGTCCTTGCCGCCGAGCACGCGGTTGCCGACGAAGGCCAGCACCGCGCCGATCAGCACGATCACGATGATGATCTCGATCAGGCTCATGCCCTGCTGTTTGCGGGCCGGGGACGGGGAGCGGGTCATGGAGCGGAGGTTGCGCATCGTCGTCGTCATCCGTTGTTGGCGGCAGTGGCGCACTGCCTGGGTTGCAGTGGCAGGGAAAGGGAAAGACTGCGGCGCCGGCACGGCCGCCCGCGATGGGCGGCGCGTCCGGCTTCGCGGGTGAACGTCTCGCGAACGCGGACGGGGTCGCAAGGATTCTGTTCCGCGCCGATTTGCAAAGTTCGCCGCGTCCGGCCCGCGGTACAGGCTGCGTTCAAGCCGCGCGCATGAACAGGCGCGCAGACGTGATGCAGCGCGGCAAATCCGCGTTCGCGGGGCGGCGCAAGCTCGAAGGCGGACGACGCGCGGGCGGCCATGCTCAGCCGATCTGGTTGGTGAGGTCGTACAGCGGCAGCAGCACCGCCATCACCACCGTGCCGACGATGCCGGCCAGGACCACGGTCACCACCGGCACCAGCGCGGCGAGCATGCGGTCCAGGGCCATGCCGGTGTCCTGCTCGAAGGTCTCGGCGGTCTTCATCAGCATCGCGTCGAGCGCGCCGGACTCCTCGCCGACCTGGATCATCTGCAGGGCCAGGCGCGGAAACCGCTTGCCCTTGGCCAGCGCGGTCGACAGCGCCACGCCGTTCTTGACCTCTTCGGCGGCGGCATCGACATCGGCGGCGAGCACGCGGTTGTTGAGCACGTTGCGGCCGATGCCGATCGCGGTCATCAGCGGCACGCCGTTGCGCACCAGGGTGCCGAGCGTGCGCGCCAGCCGCGCGGTCTCGATCTTGCCGATCAGCGGGCCGACGAACTTGCGCTTGAGCAGCCACTCGTCCAGCGCTTCGCGGAACGCCGGATCGCGGCGCTTGCGGTCGAACCACAGCCCGGCCAGCGCCGGCACCGCGACCAGCACGATCCACCACTCGCGCACGAAGGTGCCGGCCCACAGCACCATCTGGGTGAAGAACGGCAGCTGCGCGTCGAGGCTTTCGTACATCGCGCCGAACTGCGGCACCACGTAGCCGAGCAGGAACAGCAGGCTGCCGCCGACCATCAGCAGCAGGATCGCCGGATAGATCAGCGCGTTGATGACCCGGCCCTGCAACTGGCGGGTGCGTTCGAGGTAATCGTCGAGCCGCGCCAGGGTTTCGTGCAGATTGCCGCCGGCCTCGCCGGCGCGGACCATGTTGATGTACAGGCGCGAGAACGTGCCGTGCTGGCGCTCCAGCGCCACCGACAGCGAGGTGCCGCCGCGCACCGCGTCGCGGATGTCGGCGACGGTGCTCTTGGCCGCTTCGTCCTCGGGCAGGTCGAGCAGGATGGTCAGCGCGCGGTCGAGCGGCTGGCCGGCGCCGAGCAGCGTGGACAACTGCTGGGTGAACTGGACCAGGCGCGCGCCGGTGAACGGCTTGGGCTTGAACAGCCCGCGCCAGCTCGAACCCGCGCCCGCCTCCGAGGCCAGCTTGGCCTCCACCGGCAGATGCCCCTGCTCCTGCAGGCGCTGCACGACCTCGGCGCCGCTGGCGGCTTCCATCTGGCCGTCGAGCAGTTCGCCGCGGGCGTTGAGGGCTTTGTAGTGGAAGAGGGGCATGGGGCCTGGAGCGGGATTAGGGGACAGGGGTTGGGGAACCGAGGGACGACGCAGAACTGGAAACCGTTCGAGTTCGGGGCGCAATCAGGGTTCCCCATCCCCCAATCCCGCTTTCGATCCCCCGCTCCACCTCAAGCATCCTCGGTCACCCGCAGCACTTCCTCGATCGTGGTCAGCCCGGCCAGCGCCTTGGCGATGCCGTCCTCGTACATGGTGCGCATGCCGGCGGTCTCGCGCGCGATCTGCTCGATCTCGCCCATGCCGGCGTGGCGCATCACCGCGCGGCGCAGTTCGTCGTTCATGACCAGGAATTCCATGATCGTGGTGCGGCCGTGGTAGCCGCTGGGCGCGGCCGCCGAACCGCGCGGGCGGTACAGGTGGATATCGCCTTCGGGCTGGTAGCGGCGCAGCGAGAATTTTTCGATTTCCTCGGGGGAAGCGAGGTATTTCTCGGCGTGGGTCGGCTCCAGCCGGCGCACCAGGCGCTGGGCCAGGATGCCGTTGATGGTCGAGGTCAGCAGGTAATCCTCCACGCCCATGTCGAGCAGGCGGGTGATGCCGCCGGCGGCGTTGTTGGTGTGCAGCGTGCTGAGCACCAGGTGGCCGGTCAGCGCCGACTGGATCGCGATCTTGCACGTCTCCAGATCGCGCATTTCGCCGATCATGATGATGTCCGGGTCCTGACGCACGATCGAGCGCAGGGCGTGGGCGAAATCCAGGCCGATCTGCGGCTTGGCCTGGATCTGGTTGATGCCCTCGATCTGGTACTCGACCGGATCCTCGACGGTGATGATCTTGACGTCGCTGGTGTTGAGCTTGCTCAGCGCGGTGTACAGCGTGGTGGTCTTGCCCGAGCCGGTCGGGCCGGTCACCAGCATGATCCCGTGCGGCTGGTCGAGCACCTTCTGGAACTGCGGCAGGAACTCGTCGGTGAAGCCGAGCTTGTAGAAATCGAACACCACGGTTTCGCGGTCGAGCAATCGCATCACCACCGACTCGCCGTGCGCGGTCGGCACCGTGCTCACGCGCAGGTCGAGCTCCTTGCCCTGCACCCGCAGCATGATGCGGCCGTCCTGCGGCAGGCGGCGCTCGGCGATGTTGAGCTTGGCCATGATCTTGATGCGGCTGATCACCGCGGCGGTGAGGTTGGCCGGCGGGCTCTCGCCCTCGGCCAGCACGCCGTCGATGCGGTAGCGCACCTTGAGCCGGTTCTCGAACGGCTCGATGTGGATGTCGGAGGCGCGCAGCTCGACCGCGCGCTGGATCACCAGGTTCACCAGCCGGATCACCGGCGCTTCCGAGGCCAGGTCGCGCAGGTGCTCGACGTCGTCGAGGTCGCCGCTGCCGTCGCCTTCGGCGGTCTCCACGATCGCGCCCATCGCGCTGCGGCCCTGGCCGAACCAGCGCTCGACCAGGTCGCCGACCTCGGCGCGCAGCGCCACCGCCGGACGGATCTGGCGGCCGCCGCTGGCCAGGCGCAGCGCGTCGAGCTGGTAGGCATCCTGCGGATCGGCCATCAGCACATCGACGTGGGTCTCGCTCTCGGCCACCGGGCACAGCGCGAACTGCTTCATGAACTTCGGGGTCAGGCTGACGCCCTCGGGCGGCAGCTCCGGCGCGTCCTTGACGCTGACCAGGGGCAGCCCCAGCACCGCCGCGACGGTCTCGGCGTGGTCGCGCTCGGACACCAGCCCGAGCCGGGCCAGCAGCGCCAGCAGGCTGCCGCCGGTTTCCTCCTGCAGGCGCCGGGCGCGGATCAGGTCGGCGTCCTTGAGCCTGCCCTTGGCCAGCAGGGCGTCGACGATGCGCGCGTCGACGGCGGCCTGGCCGTCGTCGGCGGTGCCCGCCTCGGGGCCGGCGTGCGCATCGGTACTGTGGGCTACGGCATTCACATCGCGCTCCTGCGTATCACATTCTCGCGAGCCCGCGAGTGGGCCCTGACTTTAGCAGTTTCGATCGCGGTCTTTGCCAGTGCCGGCGAGAGCGCGAAAAGACCGGCGCAAGCGCGTCCGGACAAACCGAAAAGTTAATCCATCCACGTTTCAGCAGGCGAGAACGAAAACCACCGCGGCGGATTTAAAGCCCTGGTCACATTTCTTTCGGTCGTCGCAGCAGGCGACGGCTTGCCGGCCATGAGCGGTTGTGGCTGCCTGGGCGTCGCACCGAGGCGGCGCCGGTTGCCGGCTCATCGCGCGTCCCGGGGACCGACGAGGTCGCGCCAGCCGCGCAGGTCGGATATCCGGCCGCTGGACAGGGCTTCGCCGATGCGTCCGCGCAGGGCCTCGTCGGTGTCCACGCGGATCGAGGAATCGGCGAGCGCGCCCGTCGTCAAGCATACGAACGCGGGCGCACGGGCCTGCTCGGCGCACCGGCGCAGCAGCGCGTTCATCGCGGCCGCGGTCGCCCGGTCGGCGAAACGCCATCGCGACAGCCCGCGCACGGGCGAACCGCCGCCTCGGGCGATAGCCAGCGCATCGGCGATGCGGGCGAATGCTTCGGATTCGATGGGAACCACCGAAAACAGGCGGCGATCGTCCCATCGGGTCCAGGCCACGATCTCGAAGTAACAGCAATCGACCCCGAAAGCCGCTTGTGCGAATCCCTTCAAGGGACCGTCGTAATAATCCAAAACGATCGCGGCCGGTCCCGCCGCTTCGCATCCGGCGAACCTCAGCAAAAAACAACGGGCGCCCTCGCGGACGCCCGTCGGTTCGTGGTTATCGCGTCGGCCGTCGCGTCACCCCACCCAAACCCGCGCATTGCGGAACATCCGCAGCCACGGCGAATCCCCCGCCCAGTCCTTCGGCGCCCAGCTGAAGTTGGCCGCGCGCAGGGTGCGTTCGGGGTGCGGCATCATGATCGTGGCGCGGCCGTCGCGGCTGCTCAGGCCGGCGATGCCGTCGGGCGAGCCGTTGGGGTTGAGCGGGTAGCGCTCGGCCACGCGGCCGTCGCCGTCGATGTAGCGCAGCGCGATGTCGGCCGCGCTGCGGTCGAGGTTGTCGGCGAAGCTGGCGCGGCCTTCGCCGTGGGCGATGGCGACCGGGATGCGCGAGCCGGCCATGCCGCGCAGGAACAGCGACGGCGATTCGACCACTTCCAGCAGGCCCAGGCGCGCTTCGAACTGTTCGCTGCGGTTGCGCAGGAACACCGGCCAGTGCTCGGCGCCGGGGATGATCGGCTTGAGCTGGGCCAGCATCTGGCAGCCGTTGCACACGCCCAGCGAGAAGCTGTCCTCGCGCGCGAAGAACGCGGCGAAGGCTTCGCGCAGCGCGCTGCGCTCCAGGATGCTGGTGGCCCAGCCGCGGCCCGCGCCGAGCACGTCGCCGTAGCTGAAGCCGCCGCAGGCGGCGAAGCCCTTGAAGTCGGCGAGGTCGAAGCGGCCCGAGATCAGGTCGCTCATGTGCACGTCGAAGGCTTCGAAGCCGGCCTGGTCGAACGCGGCGGCCATTTCGATCTGGCCGTTGACGCCCTGCTCGCGCAGGATCGCCACCTTCGGCCGCGCGCCCGTGCCGACGAACGGCGCGGCGATGTCCTCGTTCGGGTCGAAGCCGAGCTTGGGCTTGAGCCCCGGCGCGGCGAAGTCGCGCGCGAGCGCGCGCTCCTCGTCGGCGCACTCGGGGTTGTCGCGCAGCTTCTGCAGCGCGTGGCTGGTCGACCACCACGCGTCGAACAGCTCGTCCCAGCGCCATTCGACGATGATCTTGCCTTCGTCGCGGACCCGCACCGACGGCGCCGTGGTCGGCTTGGCTATGCGCTGGGCGCAATCGATCAAACCGTGACGCGCGACCAGGTCGGCGAACACCGCGCGGTCTTCATCGTGGATCTGCACGATCGCGCCGAGCTCTTCGTTGAACAGGGTGCGGAACGGATCCTCGCCCCAGCCGTCGAGGCTGATGTCCAGGCCCAGGCGCGAGCAGAACGCCATTTCCGCCAGCGCGGCGAACGCGCCGCCGTCGCTGCGGTCGTGGTAGGCCAGCAGCAGGCCGGCTTCGCGCGCGTCGCGGATCAGTTCGAAGAAATCGCGCAGGCGCTGCGGGCTGTCGAGGTCGGGCACGCCGCTGCTGTGGCGGGCGCCGTCGACGGGCGCGCCGGCGAACGCCGGCAGGCCGCTGCCGTCCGACGCGTTGCCGGCGCCGGCCTGCGGATGCACCTGCGCCAGCACCGAACCGCCCAGGCGCTGCTTGCCCGCGCCCAGGCCGATCAGCCACAGCTCGGTGTCGGCTTCGCGCGACAGCAGCGGGGTGAGCTGCTGGCGCACGTCGACCACCGGCGCGAACGCGCTGACGATCAGCGACACCGGCGACACCGACTTGCCGGCGCTGTCGCCCGAGCCCCACTGCGCCTGCATCGACAGCGAATCCTTGCCGACCGGGATGCTCAGTTCGAGTTCCGGGCACAGTTCCATGCCCACGGCCTTGACCGCGTCGAACAGCAACGCGTCTTCGCCCGGGTGCGAGGCCGCCGCCATCCAGTTCGCCGACAGCTTGATCCGGTTCAGCGATTCCACCGGCGCCGCGCACAGGTTGGTGATCGCCTCGCCGACCGCCATGCGCGCGGCCGCGGCCGCGTCGAGCAGGGCCAGCGGGGTGCGTTCGCCGATCGCCATCGCCTCGCCGACATGGCCGTCGAAGCCGCTGAAAGTGATCGCGCAGTCGGCCACCGGCAGCTGCCACGGGCCGACCATTTGGTCGCGCGCGACCAGGCCGCCGACGGTGCGGTCGCCGATGGTGATGAGGAAGTTCTTCGCCGCCACGGTCGGATGGGCGAGCACGCGCAGGCCGGCGTCGCGCAGGTCCAGGCCGCTCCAGTCCAGCTCCGGCCACGGCGCGGGCGCGGGGTGGCGGGTGTCGCGGTGCATCTTCGGCGGCTTGCCGAACAGCACGTCCATCGGCAGATCGATCGGCCAGTCTCGGCCGCTTTCGCGCGCGTTCTCGACCGTCGCGCCGTAGCCGACGACCAGATGCTCCTCGGCGGTGGCATAGCCGACCACCGCGAACGGGCAACGCTCGCGTTCGCAGATCGCGGCGAAATCGGCGACGCGGTCGGCCGGCAGGCCGAGCACGTAGCGTTCCTGCGATTCGTTGCACCACAGCTGCATCGGCGACAGCGAGGGATCGTCGCTGGGCACGCGCGCCAGATCGATCACGCCGCCGAGACCTGAGTCGTGCAGCAGTTCGGGAATCGCGTTGGACAGGCCGCCGGCGCCGACGTCGTGGGCGCTGTCGATCGGATTGGCCGCGCCGAGCGCGACGCAGCGGTCGATGACTTCCTGGCAGCGCCGCTCCATTTCCGGGTTGTCGCGCTGCACGCTGGCGAAGTCGAGCGATTCGTCGCTGTCGCCGGACGCGACCGAACTGGCCGCGCCGCCGCCCAGGCCGATCAGCATCGCCGGGCCGCCGAGCACGATCACCGCATGGCCGGGCTTGAGGCCGAGCTTGGCCACCTGCACGCGGTCGATCGCGCCGAGGCCGCCGGCGAGCATGATCGGCTTGTCGTAGGCGCGGGTAATCGCGCCCTGGTCGAGCTCGAAGCTGCGGAAGTAGCCGTTGAGGTTGGGCCGGCCGAATTCGTTGTTGAACGCCGCCGCGCCGATCGGGCCGTCGAGCATGATCTCCAGTGCCGGCGCCATGCGCGGATTGAGCGCGCGCTCGCCTTCCCACGGTTGCGGCAAGGTCGGGATGCGCAGGTGCGAAACGCTGAAACCGCACAAACCGGCCTTCGGACGGCCGCCGCGGCCGGTCGCGCCTTCGTCGCGGATTTCGCCGCCGTTGCCGGTGCTTGCTCCTGGAAAGGGAGCAATTGCGGTCGGGTGGTTGTGGGTTTCGACCTTGATGCAGAACGCCGAATCGACCTGCGCCTCGGCCGCGTAGGCCTGGCTGCCCGGCTGCGGGCGGAACCGGCGCGCCGGATAGCCTTCCACCACCGCGGCGTTGTCGCTGTACGCCGACAGCGTGTTCTCCGGCGTCTGCGCGTGGGTGTGCTTGATCATCTTGAACAGCGACTGCGGCTGGTCGCGGCCGTCGAGCGTCCAGGAGGCGTTGAAGATCTTGTGCCGGCAGTGCTCGGAGTTGGCCTGGGCGAACATCATCAGTTCGACGTCGGCCGGCGCGCGGCCGAGCGCGGCGTAGCGTTCGCGCAGGTAGGCGATCTCGTCCTCGGCCAGGGCCAGGCCGAGGCGGGCGTTGGCCGCTTCCAGATCGTCCAGGGCGATGCGCTCGAGTTCGCCGCGGGCGGGCACCGCGAACAGCGCGGCCGCGTCGTCGCGGGTGTCCAGCAGCGACTGGGTCATCGGGTCGTGCAGCACCTTGGCCAGCGCGCCCTGGGTCGGCGCATCGTCGGGCCAGCCGCTGAGGTCGTAGCGCAGGCCGCGCTCGACCCGCTTGACCGGCTGGCCGGCGCCGCGCAGCAGCTCGGTGGCCTTGCTGGCCCACGGCGACAGCGTGCCCAGGCGCGGGGTCGCATAGCGCGACACCGCCCCGCTCGCGCGCGGCGCCTCGCCGGCTTCGGCCTGCAGGATGCGGCGCAGGGTGGCGTCGTCGGGCGTGCGGCCGGGCTCGGGCTCGACCCAGTACACGGGCCAGGCATTGAGCAGGCGGACGGCGGGATGGAGGGCGGACAGGCGGGCTTGCAGCCGCTCGCGGCGGAACGAAGACAGGGCCGAGGGGCCCTCGAGGACGATCATGTCCGAAGAACCGTGCAACGCAGGGCCCGTCATTGTACCCGAAGGGCCGGCGCGGCTCGGCTCCCGGATGCTGCGACCACTCCCCCTGTAGGAGCGGCGCAAGCCGCGACCGCGCCGCCACGCCGTCCGGCGGGCAGTTCGGTTCTGGCCGCGTGCCGGTCCATCGGGGCTGGCGCCGAAGCCGAGGGGGCGCGGTCGCGGCTTGCGCCGCTCCTACAGGGGGGCCATGCGGGTTACCGGCGCCAAAACGCCGAAAGGCCCGCGGGGCGGGCCTTTCGGGGGAAACGAGCGGGACGGGTTTAGCGGCCGCCGACCGGGGTCGCGACCGCCGCGGTCGGCTTGGCCGCGGTCTTGGACTCGGCCGCCAGCTTGTCCAGCGCCTCGCGCAGCTGCGCCGGCGGGACGTAGCCGCCGAGCTGGACGCCGTCGGCGTTGAGGATCATCGGGGTGCCGGTCAGGCCGGCGCGCTGGCCGACCTCGTACTGCTGCTCGACCGTGTTCTTGCACTGCTTGGACGAGACGCTGCCGTGGTCGGACTTGGCGTCGGTCAGGGCCTTGCGGCGATCGGCCGCGCACCACACCGAGACCATCTTCTTGTAGTCCTCGCTGCCGATGCCCATGCGCGGGAACGCCAGGTATTCCACCGCGATGCCCTGGCGGTTGTACTCGGCGATCTCGCTGTGCAGCTTGCGGCAGTAGCCGCATTCCACGTCGGTGAACACGGTGACGGTGTGCTTGGGATTGGCCGGGGCAAACACGATGCGCTCGCTGGCCGGGATGGTCTTGAGCAGGTCGCGGCGCATGCCGGCCAGGGTGTCTTCCATCAGGTTGCGCTTGGCCTGGGTGTCGAACAGGGCGCCCCCGGAACCGGGCAGGAACAGGTAGCGGCCATCGTCGCTGACATAGACCACCTGGCCCTGGACCAGGGCTTCGCGGAAGCCCGGCATCGGCGCGGCGCCGACCTTGTCGATGTTGACCTTGGGATTGAGCGTGCGCACCGCCTCGACCGCGCGCGCGTCGGCGCTGCCCGCGGCGACCTTGGGAGCGGTGCCGGCGACGGCCTCGGCGGCCGGCTTGACCGGATCGGCCTTGGCGGCCGCGGCGGCGCCCGGCGGCGTCTGGGCGCAGGCGGACAGGCTGATGGCGCCGAGCACGGCGAAGAGGATGCGCTTCATCTGCAAAGAATCCTTGGCGGGAGGCAATGGGCGTTGGACCGCCCGGGGGACAGTAGGTTCGGCCGATTGTGGCACGGCCGGGGTTTGCAGTTCGTGTTCCGCGACCCGGGTCACGCCGGCGCGGGGCGCCGGCGTTGGACGCCGGTCGCGGATTGCCTGTCGCCACGGCGGACCGCGGTCCGGACGGCCCGCGGCCCGCCCTAGCCGCGCGGATGGTGCCTGGCGTGCAGGCGCTTGAGCTGCTCGCGCGCGACCAGGGTGTAGATCTGGGTGGTCGACAGCGAGCTGTGGCCGAGCAGCAATTGCAGCGCGCGCAGGTCGGCGCCGCGGTTGAGCAGGTGGGTGGCGAAGCTGTGGCGCAGGCCGTGCGGGCTGATCCGGGCCGGGTCGATCCCGGCCAGCGCGGCGTAACGCTTGACCAGGTGCCAGAACGCCTGCCGGCTCGGCGCCTCGCCGCTGGCCTCGAGGAACAGCGGCGCCAGCGCGCGCTTGCCCGCGAGCTTGGGCCGGGCCTGGGCCAGGTAGCGCTCGAGCCAGTGCTGCGCCTCCTCGCCCAGCGGCACCAGCCGTTCCTTGCTGCCCTTGCCCATCACCCGCAACACGCCCTGGCGCAGGTTGATCGCGGTCGCCGGCAGATGCACCAGTTCGCTGACGCGCAGGCCGCAGGCGTACATCAGCTCGAGCATGGCGCGGTCGCGCAGGCCCAGCGGCGTGTCGGCGTCGGGCGCGGCCAGCAGCGCGTCGATCTGGGTCTCGGCCAGCGCCTTGGGCAGCGAGCGCGGCAGCTTCGGCGGCGCCAGCAGCGCGGTCGGGTCGTCGCGGCGCAGGCCGCGGCGCAGGCGGAAGGCGTAGAACGCGCGCAGCGCCGACAGCAGGCGCGCGTTGCTGCGCGGCGAATAGCCCTCGCGGGTGCGCCAGGCCAGATAGTCGAACAGCGCCGCGCGGTCGGCGTCGGCCAGGCCGCGGCCGTCGCGCCAGCGCGCCAGCCCTTCCAGATCGCGGCGGTAGCTGTGCAGGGTCTGCTGGGCCAGGCCGCTTTCGGCCCAGATCGCGTCGAGAAACGCCGCGATCGCATCCGCGTCGGCCGTTTCCAGCGGCGGCAAGGCCATGGCCTGAGTGCG
The DNA here is from genome assembly GCF_017168095.1 of Lysobacter enzymogenes. Classification (GTDB taxonomy): domain Bacteria; phylum Pseudomonadota; class Gammaproteobacteria; order Xanthomonadales; family Xanthomonadaceae; genus Lysobacter; species Lysobacter enzymogenes_D. The sequence goes on from NZ_LXSD01000359.1 coordinate 11,056, forward strand.
GCGTTCGGCGGGAGTGGCGGTCATGGCGGGAGCTTAGAACAACAGGACATAGTGGATGACAGAAGGTAGCGAATAGGAGTTAGGAGATAGCAAGAGCAACAGCCCCGGTGCCCTGCCCTTGCTATCTCCTAACTCCTATTCGCTACCTCCTGCCTTTATCCTGCCGCGATGACCGAACCCACCGCCGCCGCACCGCCCGACCGCCCCGCCGCCCTGATCGGCTGGCGCCTGCTCTCGCTGCTGTACGACTTCCTGCCGCTGCTGGCGCTGTGGATGCTGATCGGCGCGGTCATGGTGGTGTCGTTCACCCTCGCCGGGCACGACACCCACGAAAACATCCGCCCGCTGACCGCGTGGTGGTTCGTCGAATGGGCGCTGTGCTGGCTGGTCGCCGGCGGCTACGCCACGCTGAGCTGGCGCCGCGGCGGGCAGACCCTGGGCATGCGGCCGTGGCGGTTGTACGTGGTCGGCGCCGACGGCGTCGCGCCGGGCTGGAAGGCGCTGTGGCTGCGCTACGCGGTCGGCACGCTGTCGCTGCTGCTCGGCGGACTGGGCTTCTGGTGGGCGTGGCTCGACCGCGACCGGCTGACCTGGCACGACCGCGCCAGCGCCACGCGCACCGTGCGCAGGCCCAAGCGCCCGCGCTGAGCGCCCGCGAATGCCCGACCGCCCCTGTAGGAGCGGCGCAAGCCGCGACCGCGAAACCTCAGCGGCGGCGCAGGCCGCGATGTCCGTCGTTACGCGGGAAGCGGAGTCGCGCCGGCCGGCGCGGTGGCGCGGTCGCGGCTCGCGCCGCTCCTACCAGGCGATACCGGCAGGCAGGGGCTAGCCGGACCTTCTTCGGAACAAGAACGCCGACACCGACAGCATCACCACCGTGGGCATCAGATAGGCCAGGCGGAAGTCGAAGCGGAACACCTTGGCCAGTTCGACGAACTGGTTCTGCAGCAGCCAGAACATCAGCGCGAACACGATGCCGATGAACAAGCGCTTGCTCATGCCGCCGCTGCGCAGGCTGCCGAACGCGAACGGCACCGCCGCCAGGCACAACGCCAGCACGTTGAGCGGATAGAACCAGCGACCCCAGTAATGGGCTTCGAACTCGGCCGCGTCGAGCTGGTTGCGCTGGCGGTCTTCGATCGCCTTGTGCAGGGCCGCGGCGCTGAGGTAGCGCGGCCGGTTGGTGCCGCTCATCAGCGCCGAGCTGTCGAGCCTGGACTGCCAGCGCTCTTCGGCGACGTGCTTCTTCTCGGCCGATTTCTCGTGGAAGGTGGTGCGGGTGACGTCGCGCAGCAGCCAGCCGCCGGGGCGGTGCTCGGCGACGCCGGCGACCGCGATCGAGGCCAGCCGGCCGTCGGCGCCGAACTGGTAGAGGTTGACGTTGCGCAGTTCCAGCCAGCGGTCGGCGCCCTGGCTGCGCTCCTGGCCCTGGCTGGCGGCGAGGATCACGTCGCCCTCGCGCGCCCACAGGCCGGAGTATTCGGCCACCACCTGGTTGTTGGACTTGGCCGCGGTCTTGAGGCCCTCGGCGCGGCGCTGGGCTTCCGGCGCCAGGGTCTCGCCGTTGATCACCATCGCCAGGGTCAGCAGGGTCAGCGCGCCGGCCACGGCCAGGCTGAGCCGGCGCCGCGACAGGCCGACCGCGCGCAGCACGGTTAGCTCCGAGGTCGAGGCCAGCTGGCCCAGCGCCATCAGCGAACCCACCACCGAGGCGTAGGGGAACAGCGCATAGGCGCGGCGCGGCACGGTCAGGGCCATGTAGGCCAGCGCCTGCATGATTCCGTAGCGGCCCTTGCCGATGTCGCCGAACTCGCCGACGAAGCTGAGCATGAAATCCAGGCCCAGCAGCACCGCCCAGGTCAGCAGCACGGTGCTCAGCACCACCCGGCCGACGTAGATGTCGTGGATCTTCGGGAACGGCTTCATGCCGCGACCCTCCGCCGGCCGAGGCTGCCGTCGCGCAGATACATCCACAGCGCCACCGCCAGCAGCGGCACGCTCAGCCACCACAGGCCGAGCAGGCTCGGGATCTTGCCGTCCTCGAGCCAGCCGGTGCCCATCATCATGAAGTTGAAACCGATCAGATAGGCCAGGAAGCCGATCAGCATGCTGCCGTAGCGGGCCTGGCGCGGGGTGCTGCGCGCCAGCGGAATCGCCAGCAGGGCGAAGGCCAGCGCCAGCAGCGGCGGGGTCAGACGGTAGTTGAGCTGGGCCCAGGCTTCCGGGCGCGGGTCGCCGACCAGTTGCAGGGTGGTCAGCATTTCCGGCGATTTCGGGTCGTAGCGGTCCTCGTTGGCCGGCAGCAGCACGTCGTTGCGCTTGTAGCGCATCAGCCGGTAGTTGAGGTCGCCGTTGGCCGGGCCTTCGACCTCGAAGCCGTCGTCCAGGGTCAGGTAGCGCTCGCCGCTGGCGTCGACGGTCAGGCGCCCGGTCCTGGAGGTGGTGATGTCGCGCCGGTCGGGCTTGTTGCGGTAGATGAAGACCCGGTCGAAGCTCTTGCCGTCGTTGGACATGCCGCCGACGTAGATCACCCCGCCGCCGTTGGGCAGGCCGGTGAAGGCGCCCGGCTCCAGGCCCGCCACCACCAGGCTGCGGTTGGCCTCGTTGATCATTTCGCGCGAGGAGCGGTCGGCCCAGGGGCCGAGCCACAGCGAGCAGGCGCCGACCACCAGCACGATCGGCCCGGCCACCAGCAGCAGCGGCTTGAGCAGCCGGCGCGGGCCGACGCCGACCGAGGCGATCACCGGCATTTCCGAATCGCGGTACAGCCGGCCCATGCCCAGCATCAGGCCCAGCATCAGCGCCAGCGGCAGGATCAGCGGCAGCCACTTGATCAGGACCAGGCCCAGCTGGATCAGCATCAGCCCGGCCGGCACCTTGCCCTTGGCGATGTCCTCGAGCACGTCGGTGAACGCGCCGCCGACGCAGACGATCAGCAACACCACCAGGGTGGCGAAGATCGCCTGGGCGAATTCGCCGGTCAGGTATCGGTCAAGCTTCTGCATGAGGCGTGAGGGCGCGCTTCGGAATGGGCTTCGGCATCGGGCGGGCTTGCTTTAAACTCGGGAGTTCGTTCGACGGCGGGCCTGCCCTCGTCGCCCGGAGGCCGGTCGGATCCGGCTCCGGAATACTCAGGCGGGCCGGGCCCGGTCGCGATTCCTTCCGCACTGCGCGTCGCCGGCGCTCCGCCGGTTCCGCGTTCCGCCCGCAGGGCATGCGTTCTCAGGATCGGCCCCGGCACAGCCGGACGATTGTACGTACTCACCTACCTATCTGCTCGGGAATCTGTTGGATGACCCTCGAATTCGACCTGAACCGCGACGCTGCGGCCGCCGCCCAAACCGATTGCGTCGTGGTAGGCGCCTTCGCCGACAAGACCCTGACCGCTGCCGCGCGAACGCTGGATGAAGCCAGCGGCGGCCGCCTGACCGTGCTGCTGGAGCGCGGCGACATCAGCGGCAAGACCGGCAAGACCGCGCTGCTGCACGACGTCGCCGGCGTGGCTTCGCCGCGCGTGCTGGTGGTCGGCCTGGGCGAGCCGGGCAAGTTCGGCGTGGCCCAGTACCTCAAGGCGGTGGGCGATGCGGCCCGCGCGCTCAAGGCCGGCCCGGTCGCGCACGCGCTGCTGACCCTCAGCGAAGAGCCCGTGGCCGGCCGCGACGCCGCCTGGGCGATCCGCCAGGCCGCCATCGCCGCCGACCACGCCTGCTACCGCTACACCGCCACGCTCGGCAAGAAGAAGGACGAGCCGGGCCTGCGCAAGCTCTCCATCAGCGGCGCCGACGCCGCCGCGCTGGCCCAGGGCCAGGCCATCGCCGCCGGCGTGCAGTTCGCCCGCGAACTCGGCAACCTGCCGCCGAACGTCTGCAACCCGGCCTACCTGGCCGAGCAGGCCAGCGAATTCGCCGGCCGCTTCGCCAACACCGAGTGCGAAGTGCTCGACCGCGCGCAGATGCAGGAACTGGGCATGGGCTCGCTGCTCGCGGTCGCGCGCGGCTCGGCCAATCCGCCCAAGCTCATCGTGCTCAAGTACAACAACGGCGGCGACGCCAAGCCGTATGTGCTGGTCGGCAAGGGCATCACCTTCGACACCGGCGGCATCAACCTCAAGGTGCAAGGCGGCATCGAGGAGATGAAGTTCGACATGTGCGGCGCGGCCTCGGTGCTGGGCGCGTTCGTGTCGGCGGTCGGCATGCAGTTGCCGATCAACCTGGTGGTGATCGTGCCGGCGGTGGAGAACATGCCCGACGCCGACGCCTACCGCCCGTCCGACGTGCTCACCAGCATGTCCGGCAAGACCATCGAAGTCGGCAACACCGACGCCGAAGGCCGCCTGATCCTGTGCGACGCGCTGACCTACGCGCAGCGTTTCGAACCGCAGGCCCTGCTCGACGTCGCCACCCTGACCGGCGCCTGCGTGGTCGCCCTAGGCAAGTTCGCCAGCGGCCTGATGAGCAAGGACGACGACCTCGCCGCCGAACTGCTCGGCGCCGGCGAGCAGGTGTTCGACCGCGCCTGGCGCCTGCCGCTGTGGGACGAATACCAGACCCAGCTCGAATCCAGCTTCGCCGACGTCTACAACATCGGCGGCCGCTGGGCCGGCGCGATCACCGCCGGCTGCTTCCTGGCCCGCTTCACCGAAGGCCAGCGCTGGGCGCACCTGGACATCGCCGGCGTCTCGAATGAAGAAGGCAAGCGCGGCCTGGCGACCGGCCGGCCGGTCGGCCTGTTGTCGCAGTGGCTGCTCGAGCGCGGTTGATGCTGTTGCGTTCTAGGAAATAAAGGGAAAGCGGGGACGGGGAATGGCGGTCTCGCCGCTCCGTTCCCCAATCCCTGTTCCCCTGGTTCCTCTCTTTCCCGCTTCCAAAACCCTTATGCCCCGCGCCGACTTCTACCTCATCCAATCGCCGCGCTTCAAAGAAGAACCGCTGCGGTTGGTCTGCGAGCTGGCGCGCAAGGCCCACGCCGCCAACCTGCCGACCCTGATCCTGGCGCGCAGCGCCGAGCAGGCCGAGCAGCTCGACGACCTGCTGTGGGACATGGGCGAGGACGCCTACATCCCGCACCAGATCGCCGGCCTGGACGAAGACGAGGACGAAGCCGAAGTGCTGATCGCCGCGCCCGACAGCGATACCGCGCTGCGCCCGCTGGTGATCAACCTGCGCGACGCGGCGGTGGCCGACGGCTTCGAGCGCGTGCTGGAAGTGGTGCCCGCCGACGACAGCGCGCGCGGCCCGCTGCGCGAGCGCTGGAAGCAGTACCAGGCGCGCGGCCTGCAGCTCAACAAACACGATATGTAGTCGGGGTTGAAAGGCGGGAAAAGCGGAAGCGGGGTTGGGGAACTGTGGGTTCGAGTCGGTTTGGACGCTCTGCCTCGCTCCCCTCAGTTCCCCAACCCCGCTTCCGCTTTCCCCGCCTTCGCACTCCCGTTTTTCCCCTCCACTACCGACCTACACCATGTCCCTCGACTCCAGCTACGATCCCAAACAGTTCGAAGCCCGCCTGTACGAACAGTGGGAAAGCAGCGGCGTATTCAAGCCGCGCGGCGAGGGCCCGGCCTACACCATCCTGCTGCCGCCGCCGAACGTCACCGGCACCCTGCACATGGGCCACGCGTTCCAGCACACGCTGCAGGACGCGCTGATCCGCTACCACCGCATGCTCGGCTGCGACGCGCTGTGGCAGATGGGCACCGACCACGCCGGCATCGCCACCGAGATGGTGGTGGCGCGCAACCTCGGCCAGGAAGGCTTGACCCGCGACGGCCTGGGCCGCGAGGGCTTCATCGAGAAGGTGTGGGAATGGAAGCAGCATTCCGGCGGCGTGATCGAGCGGCAGATGCGCCGCCTGGGCGCGTCGGGCGACTGGTCGCGCTCGGTGTTCACGATGGATCCGATCGCCTCCACCGCGGTGGTCGAGGCCTTCGTGCGCATGCACGAGCAAGGCCTGATCTACCGCGGCCAGCGCCTGGTCAACTGGGATCCGGTGCTGAAGACCGCGATCTCGGACCTGGAAGTCGTCAACGAGGAAGAGAACGGCTTCCTGTGGTCGATCAGCTACCCGCTCGCCGACGGCAGCGCCACGCTCGTGGTCGCGACCACGCGCCCGGAAACCATGCTCGGCGACACCGCGGTGATGGTCCACCCGGACGATGAGCGCTACCAGCACCTGATCGGCAAGACCGTCAAGCTGCCGCTGAGCGAGCGCGAGATTCCGGTCATCGCCGACGCCTACGTCGACCGCGAGTTCGGCACCGGCGTGGTCAAGGTCACCCCGGCGCACGACTTCAACGACTACGCGGTGGGCCAGCGCCACGACCTGCCGCTGATCAACATCTTCACCCCCGAAGCGAAGGTCAACGACAACGCGCCGGCCAAGTACGTCGGCCTGGACCGGTTCGAAGCGCGCAAGGCCGTGCTCGCCGATCTGGAAGCGCTGGGCCTGCTGGTCGAAACCAAGGACCACAAGCTGCAGGTGCCGCGCGGCGACCGTACCAATCAGGTGATCGAGCCGTACCTGACCGACCAGTGGTTCGTGAAGATGGACGGCCTGGCCGCGCGCGGCCTGGAGATCGTCGAGAAGGGCGACGTGCGCTTCGTTCCGGGCAACTGGATCAACACCTATCGCCACTGGATGGAGAACATCCAGGACTGGTGCATCAGCCGCCAGCTGTGGTGGGGCCACCGCATTCCGGCGTGGTACGACGAGGCCGGCAACGCTTACGTGGGCCGCGACGAAGCGCAGGCGCGCGCGCGCGCCGGGCTCGGCGCGGACGTCGCGCTGCGCCAGGACGACGACGTGCTGGAGACCTGGTTCTCCTCCGGCCTGTGGCCGTTCAGCACCATGGGCTGGCCGGACGAGGCGGCGATGGGCGCGCGCGGCTACGAGCGCTATCTGCCGACCAGCGTGTTGGTCACCGGCTTCGACATCATCTTCTTCTGGGTCGCGCGCATGATCATGCTGACCGACCACTTCACCGGCGAGGTGCCGTTCAAGGACGTCTACATCCACGGCCTGGTGCGCGACAAGGACGGGCAGAAGATGTCCAAGTCCAAGGGCAACGTGCTCGACCCGCTGGACCTGATCGACGGCATCACCCTGGACGAGCTGGTCGCCAAGCGCACCTCGGGCCTGATGCAGCCGAAGATGGCCGAGAAGATCGAAAAGGCCACGCGCAAGGAATTCCCCGAAGGCATCCCGGCCTTCGGCGCCGACGCGCTGCGCTTCACCATCGCCGCGCTGGCCACCCACGGCCGCGACATCAAGTTCGACCTCGGCCGCGCCGAGGGCTACAAGAACTTCTGCAACAAGCTGTGGAACGCTACCCGCTTCGTGCTGATGAACACCGACGGCGCCAGCTTCAGCGGCGCGCCGCAGCCCCAGACCGACGCCGAGCGCTGGATCCTCGCGCGCCTGGACAAGACCGCGGCCGAGGCCGCCGAGCATTTCGCCGCCTACCGCTTCGACCTGCTGACCCAGTGCCTGTACGAATTCGCCTGGAACGCCTACTGCGACTGGTTCGTCGAACTGGCCAAGCCGGCGCTGCAGGGCGAGGACCGCGCCGCCGCCGACAGCACCCGCCACACCCTGCTGTACGTGCTCGAACGCCTGCTGTCGCTGCTGCATCCGCTGATTCCGTTCGTGACCGACGAGCTGTGGCAGCAGATCGCGCCGAAGCTGGGCATTGCCGAGACCACGGTGATGCTGCGGCCGTATCCGCGCGCCGGCGAAGCGCAGGGCGATTTCGCCCGGGCCGAAGGCGACGTGGAATGGCTCAAGGCGATGGTGTCGGCGCTGCGCAAGGTGCGCAGCGAGCTCAACGTCAAGCCGTCGGATCAGGTCTCGCTGTTGCTGGCCAAAGGCGATAGCTCCGACCGCGAGCGCGCCGCGCGTTTCGACGCCTCGCTCAAGTTCTTGACCAAGCTCGACCGGATCGAATTCGTCGAGGACGCGGCCTCCGCGCCGCCGGCCGCGCCGGCGGTGGTCGGCGAGCTGACCCTGCTGGTGCCGCTGCCGGCGGACAAGCTCGATGCCGAGCGCGTGCGCCTGGACAAGGCGATCAAGAACGTCGACAGCGAGATCGCCAAGGCCCGAGCCAAGCTGTCCAGCGACACCTTCGTGCAGAACGCGCCGGCGGCGGTGGTCGAGCAGGAGCGCAAGCGCCTGGTCGATTGGACCGGGATGCTGGACGAGCTCAAGCGCCAGCGCGCGAAGCTGGACTGAGCGCTGGCTGGTCCGGGCATGAGCCGGGCTGAGCGTTGCCTGGCACGGACGCGAGCCGGACTGAGCGTCGCTTGGCCCAGGCGCAAGCCGGACTGAGCATTGCTTGCCCCGGGCGTAAGCAGGACTGAGTACGTGTTGACCTGAGCGCAAGCGGCTCTGAGCGTAAACCGGCTTGAGCCCAAAAGCCGGCCCGAGTGCGAAAGGGCCGCTTGCGCGGTCGGGCGTGGCCCAAGCGGCTCTTGCAGCGCACGAAAACGGCGGCCTAGTCTGGGCCGCCGTTTTCGTTGGGGAACTCCCGATGCGCCGCGCCCTGCCGTTGAGCCTGTGCCTGCTGGCGACGCCGCTGTTCGCCGCGCCCTGCCCGCCCGCGGGCTACGACGCCGCCGCGCTGCGCGAACTCAAGGCGCAGCGGTTCGCCCTGCCCGATCCCGCCGCCAAGCCCGCGCTGGCGCAGGCGCTGCTCGCCTGCCTGTCCGATCCCGATCCGGAACTGCGCGACGGCATCGCCTTCGACGCCCTGAGCCAGTGGCTGCGCGCCGGCGACTTCGACCCGGCGACGCTGCGCAACCTGCGCGAGTCGCTGTACGCCGCGCTCGACGGCGCCGACGCCGACGGCTTCGCCCGGCCGTTCGCCGCGCTGGCGCTGTCCGAGATCGCGCGCAGCGACCGCGTCGCGCCGTGGATGCGCGCCGACGAACGCGCGGCGATGGTCGAGCATGCCACGGCCTATCTGGAATCGGTGCGCGACTATCGCGGCTACGACCCGCGCGAGGGCTGGCGCCACGGCGTCGCCCACGGCGCCGACTGGCTGTTGCAGCTGAGCCTGAATCCCGCGCTGAAACCGGCGCAGCAACAACGCCTCATCGCCGCGATCGCCACCCAGGCGGTGCCGGCGTCCGGCCATGCCTACGTGTTCGGCGAACCCGAGCGGCTGGCGCGGCCGCTGCTGGCCGCCGCCGCGCGCGCCGATTGGCCGGCCGACCGCTGGCAGGCCTGGATCGCCGCGCTCGCCGCCAAGGTCGGCGCGCTCGATCGCAACGACTACGCCGGTTGGCTGGGCCGCCGCCACGATCTGCGCGCGTTCCTGCTGCAGGTGCATTGGCTGGCCGGGCGCAGCGGGGATGCGCGGCTTCGGGCGCTGGGGGGTGCGGTCGGGGAGGCGTTGAAGCGCCTGGATTGATGCGGAAGTTGGGCGCGGCGGCTGGCGCTAGAAGCTTCAAAGTCATGTCGCGATGAAGCCCTGGATTCCCGCTTTCGCGGGAATGACGGTAGATAGGTTTCGCCGCGTCTGCCCCAAATCGTCATGCCCGCGAAGGCGGGCATCCAGAGACTTCAGAG
>NZ_LXSD01000359.1:20666-21683 GCF_017168095.1 Lysobacter enzymogenes
CGCCGCGTCTGCCCCAAATCGTCATGCCCGCGAAGGCGGGCATCCAGAGACTTCAGAGTCATGCCTCGATAAAGCCCTGGATTCCCGCCTTCGCGGGAATGACGGTAGGTGGGTCTCGCCGCGTCGGCCCCAAATCGTCATGCCCGCGAAGGCGGGCATCCAGAGACCTCAGAGTCATGCCTCGATAAAGCCCTGGATTCCCGCTTTCGCGGGAATGGCGGTAGGTGGGTTTCGCCGCGTCTGCCCCAAATCGTCATGCCCGCGAAGGCGGGCATCCAGAGACTTCAGAGTCATGTCTCGATAAAGCCCTGGATTCCCGCTTTCGCGGGAATGACGGTAGGTGGGTTTCGCCGCGTCTGCCCCAAATCGTCATGCCCGCGAAGGCGGGCATCCAGAGACTTCAGAGTTATGCCTCGATAAAGCCCTGGATTCACGCCTTCGCGGGAATGACGACAGGCGGGTTTCGCGACACCCCAGCCCCAACCGCCTATCCCTCGCCCAGCAACTCGATCGCCATCACCAACGCATCCTCGCGCCCGCCGCGTGCCGGGTAATAGCGCGGGCGCCGGCCGATCTCGTTGAAGCCTTCGCTGTGGTACAGCGCGATCGCGCCGGGGTTGGACGGGCGCACTTCCAGGAACACCCGTTCGGCGCCGCGGCCGCGGGCGATGCTCAGCAGCGCGCGCAGCAGCCGGCGGCCGTGGCCGCAGCCGTGCGCTTCGGGCGCGACGCAGACGTTGAGCACGTGCGCCTCGCCGGCGGCCACGCTCATCAGGAAATAGCCCAGGACCCGGCCGTCCTCGATCAGCACCCACGACGGATAGTCCGCGCGCAGGCAGTCGCGGAAGATGCCCGGGGTCCAGGGGAATTCGTAGGCGCGGATCTCGATGGCGTGGACGGCGTCGAGGTCGTCCTCGCGCATCGGCCGCAGCGCGGTCGGCGCGGCGGCAGTGTCGTCGCGGTCCGGCGCCAGCGCGCTCATCCGTGCGGCCCTCGCCCGCTGCCGCGGCGCAGCGC
>NZ_LXSD01000360.1:0-4185 GCF_017168095.1 Lysobacter enzymogenes
GAAATCCGATTGCCGCACAACCCGCTCGCGACACCCTCACTACACCCATTCACGGCGCCCCCCCTATCGTCATGCCCGCGAAGGCGGGCATCCAGGGCTTCACCGATGCATGACTCTGAAGTCTCTGGACCCCCGCCTTCGCGGGGATGGCGGGGTGAGAGAGACGGCGCAGATTCGAAGGAAGCGCCGCGCAAGCCACCTGTCGTCATGACGGAGTGAGCGCAGAGCCATAAATCGAATCGACAACGCAGCGACTGTAGGAGCGGCGCGAGCCGCGACCGCGGCACCTCGCCTTCGGCGAAAGCTTCGTCGTAGTCGGGTTGCCGCGGTCGCGGCTTGCGCCGCTCCTACACGCGGACTTCCGTTATTCCCGCGGCCCCAACGTCTCCATCACCAACTCCACGAACCGGCTCAGTTTCGGCACCGGCTGGCGGTCGCGCGGGTACAGCAGGTGCACCGGCCGCGGCGGCGGCAGGTCGTTCTCGAACAGCGGCACCAGGCGGCCGGCGGCGATGTCTTCGGCCAGCAGCACCTCGGGCTGCAGCACGATCCCGCAGCCGTCCAACGCCGCGCGCCGCAGCGCTTCGCCGTGGTTGGAGGCGAACCGGCCGTTGAGTTGCAAGGCCTCGCCGCCGAGGCTGGCGAAGCGCCAGCCGGCGTTGGGATGCCACAGCAGGTGGTTGAGGCAGCTGTGCCCGGCCAGCTCGGCCGGGCTCGCCGGCGTACCGCGCTCGCGCAGGTACGACGGCGCCGCGCAGACCATCATCCGGTACGGCCGCAGCGGCCGCGCGACCAGGCGGTCGGAATCGGCCAGCGGCCCGATCCGGATCGCCGCATCGATGCCTTCGGCGATCAGGTCGGTCATGCGGTCCTCCAGCGCCAGATCCACGCTGACCTCGGGATAGGCGCGCAGATAAGCGGTGACCAGCGGCGCGATCGAGACCGTGCCCAAGGTCAGCGGCGCGCTGACGCGCAGGTGGCCGCGCGGACGCGCGCCATCGCCCAGGCGCTCGCTCACCGTCTCGGCGCGGCGCACCTGTTCCAGCACCTGCCGCGCCTCGGCCAGGAACGCCGCGCCGACCTCGGTCAGGCGCTGCTTGCGCGTATCGCGCTGCAACAGCCGCGCGCCCAGCCGCTCTTCGAGCTGGCGCACATGCTTGCCGACCATCACCGCCGACAGCCGCTGCGCCTGCGCGGCGGCGGCGAAGCTGCCGGTGTCGGCGACCGAAACGAACACCGCCATCGCGCGCAGCAGGTCCATGGCTAACTCAGGGTTAGGGGTGCGCGAAATGCTAGCGCATTCACCGCGCCCGGCCCGGCGCGCAGACTGGGCGCCTGTTCTCCTTCCCCCAGGAACCGTCATGAAGATCCTGCTCGTCGGCGCCACCGGCACCCTCGGCCGCGCCATCGCCCAGACCCTGTCCCACCACGAAGTCCTCGCCGCCGGCCGCAGCAGCGCGCAGTACCCGGTCGACATCACCGACGACGCCAGCGTCGAGGCGCTGTTGCGCAAGACCGGCAAGCTCGACGCGATCGTCTCCGCCGCCGGCGCGCTGCACTTCGGCCCGCTCGGCGAGATGAAGCCGGCCGAGTTCGCCCTCGGCCTCAACGACAAGCTGCTCGGCCAGGTGCGGCTGGCGCTGCTGGGCCAGCACCATCTCAACGACGGCGGCTCGATCACCCTGACCACCGGCATCGTCTCGGCCGAGCCGATCCGCGGCGGCGCCAACGCCAGCGCGGTCAACCGCGCGCTGGAAGGTTTCGTCGCCGGCGCCGCCTGCGAACTGCCGCGCGGGCTGCGCATCAACGCGGTCAGCCCGAACGTGCTGAGCGAATCGATGGACGCTTACGGCGCGTTCTTCCCCGGCTTCGAGCCGGTGCCGGCCGCGCGCGCGGCGCTGGCCTACCAGCGCAGCGTCGAGGGCGTGCAGAGCGGGCGTACCTTCAACGTCTGGTGAGGCTCGCGGCGGCTCGGGCAGGCGCTGCGCGGCCTGCCCGGGCACGCAGCGCCAACCCTGCGAGGTGAGCGCGCAGGTGTCGCTATAAACAGCCTGCGAGCCCGAAGCGTTGCGCTCTTGTGGGAGGGCCTTCAGGCCCGATGCTCTTGTCTCAGGTCGCGGCTATCCGAAACAAAAGCCTCGGGCCTGAAGGCCCTCCCACAAGAGCGGGCGCGCAAGGCCCGCCTGCAAGAAGCGACGCGGCTACTCGGCCCCGTTGCGCATGAGCAGCGCCTTGCCGCTGGCGTGATCGACCGGCGCGGAGGTGTGCTCGTGCACGATCTTCCAATCCGCGCCGCGGCGCTGCAGCACCAGGCTGATGCGGTTATCGAGCGAACGCAGGCGGGCGCCGTCGGCGCCGTGCGCCGCGAAGGTCAGCACGGCGTGGCCGTAAGCCAGCGCGCCGTCGGCGCGCGACTGCGCCTGGGCGTACGTCACCGCGACGGTTTCCGCGCCGAGCGAGGAGAACCAGTCCTGCGCCATCGCCCGCCATGCCGGCAGGCCGCGCAGCTCCCAGCGGCCCCACAGGTCGAACACGTGCACGTCGTCGGCATAGAGCGCGGCGAAGGCGTCGGCGTCCTTGGCCGCGACCGCCGCGGCGTAGGCGTGCAGCGCGGCGAGGAAGGGATCGCGGGTCTCGTTCATCGCGGCGCTCCGGTGGCGGTGGGACAGGGTGCGGCGCTCAGGCCGCGGCGAATTCTTCGCGGGTCAGGTTGATCGGCGCGTCGTCGGTGCAGACCACATCGTCCTCGATGCGGATGCCGCCGAACGGACGGAACCGGTCGATGCGCGCCCAATCCACGCTGTCGCGATGCTCGCCGCGCTGCAGGCCGTCGAGCAGCAGATCGACGAAGTACAGGCCCGGCTCGATCGTCACCGCCATGCCCGGCTCCAGTACCCGGGTCAGGCGCAGATACGGATGCCCGGCGGGCTTGTCGATGCGCCCGCCGCGGTCGCTGGCGGCGAAGCCGGCGACTTCGTGCACCTGCAGGCCGATGCCGTGGCCGATGCCGTGCGGGAAGAACACGTTGCTGACGCCGTTGGCCACGGCCGCTTCCGGCGAGACCTTGAGCACGCCGAAATCCTTGAGGATGCCGGCCAGGGCCAGGTGCGCGTCCAGGTGCAACTGCTTGTAGTCGAAGCCGGCGCGGACCTGCGCGCACATGCGCTGCTGGGCTGCGTCGACCGCGTCGATCAGCGCCTGGAATTCGCCATCGGCATCCGCGGCGTAGGTGCGGGTGATGTCGCAGGCGTAGCCGGCGTGGCTGGCGCCGGCGTCGATCAGGAAGCTGCGCGACTGCGCCGGCGCTTCGCGGCCGAGTTCCATGTAGTGCAGCACCGCGCCGTTTTCGTTGAGCGCGACGATGTTGCCGTACGGCAACTCGTTGGCGTCCTGGCGCGCGGCGGCGCAGTAGGCCAGGTGGATGTCGAACTCGCTGGCGCCGGCGCGGAACGCGGCCTCGGCGGCGCGGTGCGCGCGCACGCCCGTGCGCGTGGCTTCGCGCATCATCGCGACCTCGTAGGGCGTCTTGAACGCGCGGTGGTATTCCAGGTAGTCGATCACCGCCTGCGGATTGTTCGGCGCGTACTCGCCGAGCGCGCTCTGCGGCTCGCCGAGGATGGCGCAGCGCGCCGGATCCTTGGGCAGGTGCGGCAGCGCTTCGGCCGGCTCGCGGATCACGATCACTTCGAAATGCTCGACCCAGGCGCCGCTGGGCGCCTGCGGCACCACGTGCCAGTAGTCGAAGGGCTGCAGGTAGATCAGCTTGGGCGTGGCGCCGGGGGTGAAGACCAGCCAGCTGCCGGGGTTGCGCACCAGCGGCACCCAGGCCTTGAACTGCGGGTTGACCGCGTAGGGATAGTCGCGGTCGTCGAAGACCTGGTAGTGCAGGGTGCCGCTGGGGACCACCAGATGGTCGAAGCCGCCGCGTTCCAGCGCTTGCGCGGCGCGGCGCTGCTGTTCGGCGAAGTGCTGCGCGTAGAGGTCGGCGAGGGCGGCGGAAGCGGTCATGGCGGCGGGCTTGAGGGGCTGGCGGTGAGGCCGGAATCGCCATTTTGCCGTATCCGCGCGGGGTGGGGCTTGCGGGATCGGGTGCGGTGGCGCTTGCCCTCACCCCAACCCGCGCCCCGGCCCGAACGCAGAGCGTTCGGGCGTTCGGTGCTGCGCGAGCCGATGGCTCGCAAGCGC
>NZ_LXSD01000360.1:4235-22132 GCF_017168095.1 Lysobacter enzymogenes
GGGAGAAGAGCCTGCCCTCGAAGCGCTTCTGATCGGGGGTGCCCCGAAGGGGCGGATGAGGGCCGCGACGCGCCCTTACTCGTAACTCCCGCCCGGCGAATCCAGCCACTGCCGCAAATGCGCCATCCCGTCCTCGGGCATCGCGATGAAGCGGAACCCCGCCCAGTTCTGCCCCGGCATGCTCGCGCTGTCCTGCCACAGCAGGTGCGCGCCGACCTCGATCGGCGCCTGCCGCGGCGCGTCGCGCAGGTCGAAGCGCAACTGGTACAGCGCGTCGTCGGTCAGCGCGGCGCTGGCGATCATCATCATGCCGGTCTCCGACAGATTGCCGAGGTGGCCGATCACCTGCTCGGTCATGGTGTCGACCACCTGCACCGTGTCGACGATGCGGCGCCGGCGCGCGCGGCGGAATTCTTCGCTCATGCCCGCTCCGCTCACGTGGGTTCGCCCTGCGCCAGCGCGCCGTCGTCGCGGCCGCGTCCGCCGAAGCCGCGCAGCGCGTCCAGCGCGGCGTGCCAGGCGCGATCGACCAGGCGGCTGCGCTCGTGCTCGACCACCCGCGCCTGGCCGCGCGCCATCATCCGCGCCAGCGTGTCGAGCGAGTGCTCGGCCGCGCGCTGGCCGCGCTGGTTGACGAACAAGGCGTTGTCGGTGACCGGGCTGAACCACGACAGCCGGCGCCGTACCGCGTCGCCCTGCTGGTTCTGCACGAATTCGAACCAGGTGCCGAACGGCAGCGCGCGCAGTCGGTCGAAACAGGCCTGCTCGCGCTCGTCGCGCGGCGGCAGCGGCGCGCGCGGCGCCGCGGCGGCGTTGTCTTCGCCCAGGCGGCTGCGCTGGCGCAGCTTCATCGCCAGCTCGGTGCGCGAGGCGGCGTCTTCGTTGGCGACCGGGCCCGCGGTGAGCTGGCGGGCGATCGCGCGCGCGTCGTCGCCGTGGTAGCCGACCAGGGTCAACGCATGTTCGATATCGCCGTCCAGCCCGCGCAGCGCGTCGCTGCCGGCGCCCTGGTTGGCGGCGACGATCTGGCCGGTGATCTGCAACTGCCGCTGCCACGCCGGCGAATCCTCGCCGTGGCGCAGTTGGGTCAGGGTCAGCACGTCGGTCCAGGCCTGGTTGAGCAGGGTCTGGACGAAGCGCGGCAAGCGCTGGCCGGCGACGGTTTGTTCCAGCGCCTGCTGGGCGCGGCGCTTGGCCAGCTCGAGTTTTTCCTTGCCGCGCGCGGCCTCGACGAAGCGCCGCTCGGCCACTTCGGCCTTGCGCGCCTGCGCGTGCAGGTGCTCCTGCAGGCGCTGGTTGGCCGAGTCGAAGGACTGCGCCGAGCCGCGCTGTTCGACCACGTGCTCGACCGCCTGGCGCAACGGCTCGTGCAGTTGCGGGTCGGCGTCCTCGTTCGGGGTCCAGCGCGCGCCGGCTTCGGCCACGGTGTTGAGCAGTTGCAGCGCCGGGTGGCCGTCGGCGGCCAGCAGCGAGCGGTCGCGCAGCGCGGCGTGCAGCAGCGGCGGCTGCAGGCGGTTGAGCAGGCTGGAGATCAGCGCGTCGCCGCGCAGGCGCTGTTCGATCTCGTCGAACAGCAGGCCCAGCAGCTCGAACACGTCGCCGTCCTCGCGCGACAGCGCGGCGTCGGCGCCGGCGGCGCGGCGTTGGGCGAGCACGGCCTGGCGCAGATCGGCGATCTTGCGCAGCGGCTGGGCGCCGCGCACGGCGGCTTCGTCCAGGCGTTCGAGTCCGGCGACCAGTTCGGCGGTGGACAGCGGCGCCGGCGGCTGCGCCGCGTCGGCCGGCGCGGCGCGCGGGCGCAGCTTGTCGACCAGGTCGCGGCGCTCGGCCAGCCAGCGCTGCAGGGTGGCGAAGTCGGGCGCGCCGTCGGTGCCGGCCGGGGCGGTGGTCCAGGCGGTGTAGGGGCGCGGGCCGGCCGGGCGCGTATCGGATGGGCTCTTGTCGGCATCGGCCGCCGAGTGCGCGGAGTCGGCGCCGCGCGCGGCCGCTTCGGCCGCCGGCGCCGGCTTGTCCTGCGCCTGCGGGCGCGTGCGCAGCGGCACGAACGACAGGCTCGGCAGCACGTTCTCGCGCACCAGCAACTGGTTCATCGATTCCACCAGCGCGGCATAGCCGAGCATCACCTGCTGGTCGAACACCCGGTACAGGTCCAGGCGCGATTCGGGCGAAATCTGCAGCGGCTGGCAGGCCTGGGCGAAGCCGCGGATCAGCCGCTGCGGGCCGACCGGCAGGCGCTCGCAATCGAACGCCGGCATCCCGGCCAGCACGCCGAAGCGCTGGCCCAGCAGCATCAGGCCGAGCCCGGCGCGCGATTCGTGGCGGCTGGACAGGCTGCGCAGCACGGTGTTTTCGTCGACTTCGCTGTCGTCGACCAACCGAAGCTCGCGAAACTCGGGCGCCGCAGCAGCCGCCGAGCGCGACATCCTCGCCGCCTCGTCCCGGACCCCCGACAACGAAGCCTCCAACCCCGACAAATACCGCGGGATCAGATCCGACCGCCGCAACCGCACCAGCCGCAACGTTTCCAGATAGCCCGACTGCAAGCCGGGATTGCGCGCCTGGTCGGCTTGGCGGAACAGCTGCTGCTCGAACTCGGCCAGCATCCGCTCCATCTGCGGCGCGATCTCGTCGCTGACCAGGGCGTACAGCTGCTCCAGCAGCCGGCGCACGCGGCGCGGCAATGCGGCCGTGGCCAAGGTGGCGCGCGGCGAAGCGTTCAAGGGATCGAACGTGGCGGGCATGTGCATTCGGAACGGACGACCGCGAAATATAACCACGCCTCCCCGGCGCCCGCCCAGCCCGGCGGCACCGGGCGCAGCGAACGGCCGACAGGAGGCGACCATTGGCACAAACGCTTTGTCCCCGAGGCGCCGGCCAAACTCAGTCTCGGTGCCGGGATGTGTCTGAGTCGTGATGCCGCCGGCGCCGGCAGATTCAGTTTCCGGCGTGCGGCTCGGCCGGCTCGTCGGCGCCCAGGAACAAGGCCACCACGTCGTTGGTGAAGCGCTGGCCCAGTTCGGTCGGGCGGACCCGGTCGCCGTCGCGCTGCAGCCAGCCGGCGGCCTGGGCGGCGTCCAGCTGCGGCGCGATCTGCGCGCGCGGCAGGCCGGTCGAGGCTTCGAACGAGTCCAGCGAAAAGCCTTCGACCAGCCGCAAGGTATTGAGCATGTATTCGAACGGCCGCCGCGACGGCGCGATCCGGTCGTCGCCGCCGATCGCCTCCGCGCGGCCGGCCTGGGCCAGGTAGGCGGTGGGGTGCTTGAGTTTCCAGCGGCGCAGGATCGCCTGCTCGGCGCCGAGGCTGATCTTGCCGTGCGCGCCGGCGCCGATGCCCAGGTAGTCGCCGTAGCGCCAGTAATTGAGGTTGTGCTGGCACTGCCGCCCCGGCCGCGCGTAGGCGCTGACCTCGTACTGCCGGTAGCCGCGCTGCGCCAGCAGCGCCTGGCAGCGTTCCTGGATGTCCCAGGCGTTGTCCTCGTCGGGAATGCCCTGCGGCGGCCGCGCGGCGAACACGGTGTTGGGTTCCAGGGTCAGCTGGTAGTGCGAGATGTGCGCCGGCTCCAGCGCGAACGCCCGCTCCAGGTCGTGTTCGGCCATGGCCAGGGTCTGGCCGGGCAGGGCGTACATCAGGTCGAGGTTGAGGTTGTCGAAGCCGGCGTCCTGGGCCAGCTTCACCGCCGCCTCGGCCTCGGCGCTGCCGTGGATCCGGCCCAGCCGCTGCAGGCAGCCGTCGTCGAAGCTCTGGATGCCGAAGCTCAGCCGGTTGACCCCGGCCGCCTTGTACAGCTCGAAGCGGCCGTGCTCGGCGGTGCCCGGGTTGGTTTCCAGGGTGATTTCGCAGCCCGGGGCGAAGCGCAGCCGCGCGCTGGCCGCCTGCAGGAAGCGCTCGATCGCCTCCGGCGGGAACAGGCTCGGGGTGCCGCCGCCGAAGAACACGCTGTGCACGGTGCGGCCCCAGACCAGCGGCAGGTCGTATTCCAGGTCGGCGACCAGCGCATCGACATAGGCCGCGAACGGCGGCGCGCCGCGGGCTTCGTGCGAGTTGAAATCGCAGTACGGGCATTTGCGCACGCACCACGGCAGGTGCACGTACAGCGACAGCGGCGGGGGAACGAGGGCGACGCTCAATGGGATAGGCCGGGCGCAGGGCCCGGAGCTGGAAGCGGGGAAGGAGCGGAGTTTACTGGGTTGGGGGATGTGGGGCAGGGAAAGAACGGAAAAGGGAATGGATGGGGCAGATAAAGAAGCCGCGTTCAAGAAGCCGCGTTGCTTGCGCTGCCGCGCCGCCCCGGTTCCCTGACCCCGCCTTTGCCCTCCAACCCGCTCCCACCGAAACGCCAGAGCCCGCGCTGCCGCAGCCTCCGCGCTCCCCCAGTCCCTACCTAATCCCGCTTGCCTTCTTGCCCCACTCTCGCCGTCCCGAACGCCGCGCCGAACCGCCGCGCCGCCAGCAGCGCGCGCAGATTGGTATCCAGCGCCACGTCGGGCCTGGCCTCCACGACCTGGCGGATGATCGAGGCCAGCGGCTCGGCGCGGCCGTCGCCGGACATGTCGCCGTCGAACAGGGTCGCGGTGGTCCAGCGCCGGTGCGCGGCCGGGGCCAGGCGCAGCTCCAGGGTCGAGGTCAGGCGCAGGCGTCCGTCCTTGGCCCGGTGCAGGGACATGCTCTGCACCTCGGCCGGCTCGAAGCTGCGGGTGCGGTGGCCGCTGGTGATGTTGGCGTAGCGGATCGCCCCGCCGGCGGCGGCGTCCACGCTGACCCGCTGCACCGCCGCGGCGGCGACCGCGGCGACCAGCGCCGCCAGCAGCCACAGCGCCAGTTCCAGCTCGCTGGCGAAGTCGGTGGCGCCGGTCTGCAGGCCGTCCTGGCGGATCCACACCGCGATCGGCAGGGCCAGCAGGTACAGCACCGCCACCGTGGCCACGGTATGGCCGCCGGTGCGGAACGCCCGGCGCGGCGCGGCGGCGGCGCGCAGCAGGCGGTTCACCCGCCCAGCTCCGGCAGGCGCGCGCGCAGCGCCGCCAGCGCGCGGGCGCGGTGGCTGACCCGGTTCTTGAGCGCGTCGTCGATCTCGCCGGCGGAAATGCCGTGTTCGGTATCCAGGAACACCGGCTGGTAGCCGAAGCCGCGGTTGCCCTGGCGCTGGTGCAGGATCCGCCCGTTCCAGAGGCCCTCGGCGATGATCGGACGCGGATCGCCGGCATGGCGCAAGGCCACGATCACCGCATAGAAATGCGCGCCGCGGCGCTCGTCGGGCACGTCCTTGAGCGCGCCCAGCAACTTGTCGATATTGGCCTCGCTGTCGCCGTGGCGGCCGGCATACCGCGCCGAGTACAGGCCCGGGGCGCCGCCGAGCGCGTCCACGCAGATGCCCGAATCGTCGGCCAGCGCCGGCAGCCCGGTCACCGCACAGGCATGCCGGGCCTTCAGCAGCGCGTTCTCGACGAACGTGCTGCCGGTTTCTTCGATGTCCTCGACCCCCAGGTCGGATTGCGCCACCAGTTCGATGCCGGTGTCGCCGAGCAGCTCCCGCAGTTCCACCAGTTTCCCGGCGTTGCTGCTGGCCAGCACCAGTTTCATGCTTTCAATTCCAGCAAATCCCAGCGATTACCGTACAGATCTTCGAATACGGCGACCGTGCCGTAGGTCTCGACGCGCGGAGATTCCAGGAAGCGCACGCCCTGGGCCCGCATCGCGGCGTGGTCGCGGGCGAAGTCGTCGGTGTGCAGGAAGAAGCCGACCCGGCCGCCGGTCTGGTCGCCGACGCGCGCGCGCTGGGCCTCGCCCGTAGCCTGCGCCAGCAGCAGCGCGGTCTGCGCGCCGGCCGCCGGCGCCACCCGCACCCAGCGCTTGCCCTCGCCCAGGTCGACGTCCTCGAGCAGGACGAAGCCGAGCGCCCGGGTATAGAAATCGATGGCGCGGTCGTAGTCGTCCACGACCAGGGTGATGCTGCCGATGCTGCGGTTCATGCCGATGCCTTGCGAAGTGAAGTCTGCGGGGGGGGCGGGCGCGCGCGCCGCGTCCGCGCAAGGATGCGCGCGAGCGCCGCGGCCGGCGCCCGGCCGAACGTTTCGATGGAGCGCTTCGATGGAACGCGCGCGCGGCGCGAAAGTTCAGCGCCGCGCGCGCGAACTGCGATGCAGTGCGCGCGTCGGCGCGCAACCCGCGCAATCGGCAAGGGCGCGGCGAAAACCACGGGCGCTGCGCAAGGGATAACGAACGAAGGGATGCGATCCCCTACTCGTCGCGCCGTCCGCGCCGCTCGCGGCGGCGCGCTGCGCGGCTCAGCCGGCCAGCGCCTGGCGCTGCTTTTCCAGCAGTTCGACGATGCCGGCCTGGGCCAGGCCCAGCAGCGCGTCGAGTTCCTCGCGGCGGAAGGCGTGGCCCTCGGCGGTGCCCTGCAGCTCGATGAAGCCGCCGCCGTCGTTCATGACCACGTTCATGTCGGTGTCGCAGTCGCTGTCCTCGGCGTAGTCCAGGTCCAGCACCGGAACGCCGCGATAGACGCCGACCGACACCGCCGCGACCGCGCCGAAGATCGGATCGCGGCTGATCTCGCGCCGCGCCTGTAGCCAGCGCACCGCGTCGACCAGGGCCACGTAGGCGCCGGTGATCGCCGCGGTGCGGGTGCCGCCGTCGGCCTGCAGCACGTCGCAGTCCAGGGTGATGGTGCGCTCGCCCAGCGCCTTGCGGTCGACGCAGGCGCGCAGGGCGCGGCCGATCAGGCGCTGGATTTCCAGGGTCCGGCCGCCCTGCTTGCCGCGCGCGGCCTCGCGGTCGCTGCGGGTGTGGGTGGCGCGCGGCAGCATGCCGTATTCGGCGGTGACCCAGCCCTCGCCCTTGCCGCGCAGGAACGCCGGCACCTTGTTGTCGACGCTGGCGGTGCACAGCACCCGGGTCTGGCCGAAGCTGACCAGCACCGAGCCCTCGGCGTGGCGGGTGTAGCCGCGCTGGATGGTCACCTCGCGCAACTGGTCGGCGAGGCGGCCGCTGGGCCGGGCGACGGGGCCGGCCGGAGCCTGGGCAGGGGCGGCATTGGGACCGGTCATGGCGCGGCGTTACCGTTTTGAGGGCCGGCGAGTTTACCATTCACCCCCCGTAAGGCTCGGAAACCGGCGAATGATCCGCAGCATGACCGCCTTCGCCAGCGGCGAACGCGCGACACCCTGGGGCACGCTCGGCTGCGAGCTGCGCTCGGTCAACCACCGCTTCCTCGAACTGGGCGTGCGCCTGGCCGACGAGCTGCGGGTGCTGGAACCGGCGCTGCGCGAGCGCATCGCCGCCCGCGTCGGCCGCGGCAAGCTCGACCTGACCCTGCGCCTGCGCGCGCCGGAGGGCGGCGACGCGCTGCAGCTCAACCCGACCCGCCTGCGCGAACTCAGCGAGCTGGCGATCGACCTGTCCGCGCGCTTCCCGGCGCTGCGCACCGAGTTCACCGAGCTGCTGCAATTCCCCGGCGTGCTGCAGGCGCCGGCGACCGACCCGGCCGCGTTGCAGGCGCAGGCGCTGGCCTTGCTGGACAGCGTGCTCGACGAATTCGTCGCCTCGCGCGAGCGCGAGGGCGCCAAGCTCGCCGCCGCGATCGGCGAGCGCGTCGACGGCATCGAGCGCATCGCCGGCGAGGTCCGCACGATGATGCCGGCGATCCGCGCCGGCCAGCGCACCAAGCTGGAAGCCCGCCTGGCCGACCTGGTCCAGCCGGCCGACAACGGCCGCCTGGAACAGGAACTGGTGCTGTGGCTGCAGAAGCTCGATGTCGACGAGGAGCTCGACCGGCTGCAATCGCACGTCGCCGAAGCCCGGCGCGTGCTCAAGCTGCGCGAAGCGGTCGGCCGGCGCCTGGATTTCCTGCTGCAGGAATTCAACCGCGAGGCCAACACCCTGGGCTCCAAGTCGGTCGACGCGCGCAGCTCGGCCGCCGCGGTCGAGCTGAAGGTGCTGATCGACCAGGCGCGCGAGCAGATCCAGAACATCGAGTAACGAGCGAACAGGAACTAGGAACGAGTGGTACGACTCGTTTCTGGGTTCCTCTTCGCTACGTTCCTGAGTTCCTCCCGTTTTCACAGTTACAGGCCGGACCCACCGACCCATGCGCGGAACCCTCTACATCGTCGCCGCTCCTTCCGGAGCCGGAAAATCCAGCATCGTCAACGCGGTGCTCGCGCGCGACCCGAACATCCGCCTGTCGATCTCGTTCACCTCGCGCAAGCCGCGGCCGGGCGAGCGCCACGCCGAGCACTACCACTTCGTCAGCGAGCAGGAATTCGAGGCGATGGTCGCCGAAGGCGATTTCTTCGAGCACGCGCGCGTGCACGGCGACTGGAAGGGCTCGGCGCGGCAGTCGGTGGAGCCGTTCCTGTCGGCCGGCAAGGACGTGCTGCTGGAGATCGACTGGCAGGGCGCGCGCCAGGTGCGCAACAAGGTGCCCGACGCGGTCAGCGTGTTCATCCTGCCGCCGTCGCGGCAGGCGCTGGAGTCGCGCATGCGCTCGCGCGGGCAGGACACCGAGGAAGTGATCGGCCAGCGCCTGGCCGCCGCACGCGAGGAGATGTCGCACTACGGCGAGTTCGACTACGTCATCGTCAACGAAGTCTTCGACACCGCGGTCGACGAGATGTGCGCGATCTTCACCGCCAGCCGTCTGCGGCGCGAACCGCAGGTGGCGCGGCATTCGCGCCTGATCACCGCGTTGCTGGCCGACGAAGGCTGAGCTGGCCCGGTCGCGACGAGGCTGGAGGCCCGACTGTAGGAGCGACGCGAGTCGCGACCGCGACATCGCGCCTACGACGCAAGACCGGAAGCCCGCAGTCGCGGCTCGCGCCGCTCCTGCAGGGCGGCATCCGATTGATTCGTAAGGGTTAATTGCCGAAAACCTTGCGTTTCGGGGCGGCTGCGCCTAGACTTCCCGGTCCCCATCCGTTTGCAAGACGGCCGACCCGGCCGCAGGAGCCCCATGGCCCGCATCACCGTCGAAGATTGCCTGGAAGTGGTCCCCAACCGCTTCGAACTCGTCATGCTGGCCGCCAAGCGCGCCCGCCAGCTGGCCAACGGCGTCGAGCCGCAGCTGGACAACAGCGAAGCCAACGACAAGCCGACCGTGCTGGCGCTGCGCGAAATCGCCGCGCGCCAGGTCAACCCGGACTACATCGACGCGGTCGAGAAGGCCGAGCGCGAGCGCAAGGAACGCGAAGCCCTGGAATGGGCCGCGGCCGAAGTGGTCGCCGACGACGACCTGTCCAAGGGCGACGACTGAGTCTCCCGGCCCGCCGCGCGCGGGCCGCGCGAGCAGCGGTTCGCGCCCCATCGGGCGCGGATCGCGACCGAAAACGGCTCCGCCTGGCGGGGCCGTTTTCTTTTGCGCTTCAGCCATGCCGGCCAGGTGAACCGCCCAGGCCGGCCAGCTCCTGTGGGAGGGGCTTCAGCCCCGACGCTCTTGTGCCCGATCGCGGCGATCCGAGCGGAAAGCCTCGGGGCTGAAGCCCCTCTCACAACAGCCCGAGGGCTCGCGCATCCCGCGCGGTTCGGCCCCGAACCCGCCGCTTTCCTGAACCGGATCGGCGCCCGCGTCCCCGTCGCGCGCCTCATTGCTTGCGCCCCATCGCACCGCCGCCACATTCAATGCAGGCCGATGCGTTGCCACTGACCGTACCGCGCGCGTAAATTTCCGTTATGACCCCCGCCGAGCCCGCACTGAACACCTATTCCGCCGCTGCCGACGACACGGAGCTGCCGGACTACGTGCGCGAGCTGGAGCTGGCCGCGCACTACCTGCCCGAAGCCCAGCGCCAGCAACTGCGCCGCGCCTGGGCGGTCGGCGCGGCCGCGCACGCCGGGCAGACGCGCAAGTCGGGCGAGCCGTACATCACCCATCCGGTCGCGGTGGCCAAGGTGCTGGCCGAGCAGGGCCTCGACATCGAGACCCTGATCGCGGCGATCCTGCACGACACCATCGAAGACACCCCGGTCACCCGCGAATGCCTGGCCACCGAGTTCGGCCCGACCGTGGCCGAGCTCGTCGACGGCGTCACCAAGCTCGACAAGCTGCAGTTCCGCGACCGCCAGGAAGCCGCCGCGGAGAGCTTCCGCAAGATGCTGCTGGCGATGGCGCGCGACCTGCGCGTGATCCTGATCAAGCTCGCCGACCGCCTGCACAACATGCGCACCCTCGGCGCGCAGAGCGCCGAGGCGCGACAACGCATCGCCCTGGAAACGCTGGAGATCTACGCGCCGATCGCCCAGCGCCTGGGCATGAACCTGATCAAGGCCGAACTGCAGGACCTGGGCTTCCGCGCCATGCACCCCTGGCGCCACGCGGTGATCGAGAAGCGCATCCGCACCCAGCCGGTGGTGCGGCGCGAATCGCTGGTGCAGATCGAAGCGCACCTGGCCCAGCGGCTGGCCAAGGAAAAACTGACCCATCGGCTGATCAGCCGGGTGAAGTCGCCGTGGAGCATCTACACCAAGATGCACAACGAGCATAAGAGCTTCAACCAGGTCATGGACGTGTTCGGCTTCCGCGTCGTGGTCAAGAACGTGCCCGACTGCTACCACGCGCTCGGCGTGGTGCATTCGGCGTACAAGCCGCTGGACGGGCGCTTCCGCGACTTCATCGCCATCCCCAAGGCCAACGGCTACCAGTCGCTGCACACCGTGCTGTTCGGCCCCTACGGCTCGCCGGTGGAAGTGCAGATCCGCACCGAGGACATGGACCTTGTCGCCGAGCGCGGCATCGCCGCGCACTGGTCGTACAAGCACGGCGGCGAAGGCCCGAACAGCGCGCAGTCGCGCGCGCACAGCTGGATCGCCAATCTGGTCGAATCCCAGCGCGCGACCGGTTCGTCGCTGGAATTCCTCGAAAACGTCAAGGTCGACCTGTTCCCGGACGAGGTCTACCTGTTCACGCCCAAGGGCGACATCCTCTCGCTGCCGCGCAATTCCACCGCGCTGGATTTCGCCTATGCGGTGCACACCGATGTCGGCAACCGCGCGGTCGCCGCGCGCGTCGACGGCAAGCTGGTGCCGCTGCGCACCAAGCTCGCCAGCGGCCAGCGCGTGGAGATCATCACCGCCAAGTCGTCCACGCCGAAGCCGCAGTGGCTGGAGTTCGTGGTTTCCGGCAAGGCCCGCACCTCGATCCGCCAGCAGCTCAAGCAGCTCGAACACGAGGACGCGGTGCAGCTCGGCCACCGCATGCTCGACCGCGCGCTGGAAGCGCTGGAAACCTCGCTCGACCGCACCCCGGCGCTGCGCCTGGAGGCCTACCTCAGCGAGAACCGCTACCCGCGCCTGGAAGCGCTGCTGGCCGACATCGCGCTCGGCAACCGCATGCCCAACCAGGTCGCGCTGGCGCTGGCGCGCGAGGCGCCGGGCAAGAGCCGCGGCCGCGCCATCGACCGCCCGCGCCTGCCCGAGGACAAGATCCTCATCACCGGCGCCGAGCGCGGCGTCATCAGCTTCGCCAACTGTTGCCTGCCGCTGCCGGGCGACGAAATCATGGGCTACCACACCGCCGGCCGCGGCATCGTGGTGCACCGGCTGGATTGCCCGAACGTCGCCGATTACCGCAAGTCGCCCGACCGCTGGGTCGCGATCGGCTGGGACCGCCAGGTCTCCGGCGACTTCGCCGCCGCGCTGCGGATCGAGGTCGACAACCGCCCCGGCTCGCTGGCCCAGGTGGCGGCCGCGATCGCCGAGGCCGAATCCAACATCGACCGAGTCGAATATCTGGAACGCGACGCCAACATCGCGGTGATGCGCTTCGCCATCGAAGTGCACGACCGCCGCCACCTCGCCGACGTGATGCGGCGGGTGCGGCGCCTGGCGGTGGTGTTGGGCGTGCAGCGGATGTAGCGGCCGCGGCGGCTTCGCCTTCGCCTCAAACCGGGAACCCGGGAAACCGCAATGGGGAATCGCCGAAGCGGGCGGGGCGCTCTTTCGCCTCGCCGTGTCCTGCCTTTACGATCCCGTCTCCCTTCCCTGATCCCGGCCCCCACCCATGTCCCGCGAAATCATCCAGACCGACAAAGCCCCGGCCGCCATCGGCCCCTACTCGCAAGCCGTGCGCGTCGGCGACACCGTGTACCTGTCCGGCCAGATCGCGCTCGACCCGTCCAGCGGCCTGGTCGTGGAAGGCGACATCGAAGCGCAGGCGCACCGCGCGTTCCAGAACCTCAAGGCGGTGTGCGAAGCCGCCGGCGGCTCGCTCGCCGACATCGCCCGCCTCGGCCTCTACCTCACCGACCTGGGCGCGTTCGGCAAGGTCAACGCGGTGATGGGCGAATACTTCAACCCGCCGTACCCCGCGCGCTCCACCGTCGAAGTCTCCGCGCTGCCGCGCGGCGTCGCCTTCGAAGTCGACGCGGTCATGGTCCTGCGCTGACCCGCCCCGCCCGCCGCAAACAGGCCGCCCCCGAGGCGGCCTTTTTTTCGCCCGCCCGCACCCCCAACAACCACGCCCCCACCCGAACCCCCTGTAGGAGCGGCGCAAGCCGCGACCACGCCACCGCGCCAACGACGCCTTCCACCGCCGCCCGCGCCGCAAAACCGCCGCCCGGCAGCAAGCGTCCCCCCGCAAAAACCGACCCTCCAACACCCCATCGCTCGCCCCACCACCGCCGCGCACCCCGCCGAGGTGCCGCCAGCCCACCTCCGCAGCGCCCAAACGGGCCGATCCGGGCGTCGCGATGTCCGTCTGCAGGAGCAGAACGCGATGGGACGAGGGAATCGACAGAGCAAGCAGGCCGGCCCGCCCGAGCGCGCCGCCGCGAGCGCTGACCCGAGACCCACCAGGAAACGTCCGGCCGCGGCGCGACGCAGCCCGGACCGCTCCGCCGCTACCGCCGCCGAACCCGCAGTGGGGATGTTCGGGCCGGCATCCTAGGAAAAACAGAGATGAGCGAAGCTTCGATCGGACTGGATGCGGTGACGGGGGCGGTGCGATCCGCTGCGACCTTCGAGGTTTGCGCTTCTGGCCGGTCGCTAAGAAGCCTCGCCCGCTTTGCAGCGCACGGCCTCGCCTGTTTGCTGCTTGCCGCTGCACCTGTCGCCATGGCGCAGGTGCAGCAGGATCTGGAGATGCAACCCAACGGCCTGCCTAATGGCACACCCCCCATCAACGGCCCCACCGGTTCTGGCCCATCCGTAGCTGCGCAGACGGTGACGATGCGGTTGAACACGGACAACCCTACCGCCGGCAATACATACGCCGCGCGCACGCCTGCCGTGACCGTGACTTACAGCTTGTCCAACCAGCAATTCACGGGCTTCACCACGGCGCAAGGCTTCCCTGCCGGCACGGGTGGCAATAGCGTGTTCTTCGGTGGCGCGGTCAATTCTTCCGGCATTAATCCGAGTCCGATGATCCTTTATTCGCGACTTGACTGGTCGGATGCGGGGACTGACAACCAACTCACCTCTGCCGGCAATTCCCCAGCCGGTACGCGGGCGAGCATGTCGCTGAACGCCGGTGTCACGCTCTTTGTTTCCGCACGCGCGCTCAACATTCAGCCTGCTGCTACCCGCCCTGCCACCAACGCACGGGTACGGATGGCGGATCTGACGCTGACCTTCAACCAGCCGGTCGACAATCCGGTCGTGCATTTGTCCGGCCTCGGCGCGGCTGCGGAGATATTCGACCCCACCCAGGGCTTTGCCACCGACTTCGAGTTGCTTACGCCAGGG
The DNA here is from genome assembly GCF_017168095.1 of Lysobacter enzymogenes. Lineage (GTDB taxonomy): Bacteria > Pseudomonadota > Gammaproteobacteria > Xanthomonadales > Xanthomonadaceae > Lysobacter > Lysobacter enzymogenes_D. The sequence goes on from NZ_LXSD01000360.1 coordinate 17,917, forward strand.
CTGACGCTGACGCGGCTATCCGGCAACACCGCCTTCGGCGTCTCTGCGACGTTGGCGGGGGATAACAGAACCGATTTGGGGCAATCATGTGGTGATGGTGGGGATGCAGCCTGCGGATCGGTGCGGGTCAACGGCACCGCCATCACCAGCGTCACCTTTCGCCTCTATATGAAGGGCGATGGCGGTGGTCCCAATTGGTGCACTAATACCCTCCAGCATTGCGGTGATGCACTTACAGTCGGCGTCGCGCTGAATCCTTTCGCCGACCTTGCGATCACCAAGACCAACACCCCCGCGGCCGGCCCGAACGACCAAGCCAACGACACGCTGACGCCCGGCCAGAACACCACCTACACGCTGGTCGTCACCAACAACGGCCCCGACCCGGTGACCGGCGCGACCGTCGTCGACACCCCCGGCGCCAATCTGAACTGCCCGGGCGGCAACACGGTGACGGTGTCGCAACCTTCGGGAAACACCACCTCAACCGTGTCCACGCTGACCGGCACCGGCGTCGTGCTCGGCAACTTGAACGCTACCCAGACCGCAGCGCTGACGTTCACCTGCACGGTGCCGGCCAACGCCGTCGGCAACGTGGTCAACGACGTGAGAGTCGCCGCGCCCGGCGTCACCGAGACCAACCCGAACAACAACACCGCCAACGACACCGACCAACTGCCGCCGCGCGTGACCCTGGCCAAGACCACCGCCAACGGCACTGGCACCAATACGTTCGGCTTCACCCTGACCGGCGTGACCAATACCAGCGATTCCATCGCGGTCGCCGGGGCCGGGACGGTGACATCCACCACCGTGCATGTCGGCACGGTCGGGACGCAGGTCACCGTCCAGGAATCCACCGTGCCGGCGGGCTGGCCGGCCAACCCGACGCAGGTGGTGTGTACCGACGCCAGTTCCACCACGCCCAATGCCAATATCGCGACCTTGTCGGGCAATACCGCCACCATCCCCGGCACCGCCATGGTCGCGGGGGCCAACATCACCTGCACCTTCACCAATCAAATCCCGCCGACCACGCTGACGGTAACCAAGGTCTCCAACAGCGGCACGAACACGTTCGGCTTCAGCGGCAGCAACGGCATCGCCGCGCACAGCATCACGACCACGGTGGCGGGTGCGCCGGGCACCGCCGGCGCGCAGCAGACGCTGACCACGGCGGCCACCGCCACCACGATTACCGAAGACGCCCCGCCGGCCGGCTGGGCGCTGTCGGCCATCGCCTGTACGGTCACGCCGAACGGCGGCACCGCGGCCGCGGCGACCGGCACGGCCGACCTCGCCACCCGCACCTTCACCCTGTCCGCGGCCGACACCGCGGCCGGCAATGCGATCGCCTGTACTTTCACCAATAACCGCCTGCCGCGCCTGACGCTGCTCAAGACCGTCGTCAACGACAACGGCGGCACGGCGCTGGATACGGCCTGGACGCTGACCGCCACCGGCCCGGCCACCGCCAGCGGCACGGAAGGGCAGGCGGCGATCACCGATGCGTCGGTGCCGGTCGGCACGTATACGCTGTCGGAGAGCGGCGGCCCGGCCGGCTATGCCGCGACCGGTGCCTTCAGCTGCGTGGTCAACGGCGGCGCGCCGGTGGCGAACAACAGCCTGACCCTGGCCATGGGCGACGTGGCCACCTGCACCATCACCAACGACGACCAGCCGGCGCGGCTGACCTTGAGCAAGACGGTGGCGCGCGGCACCGCCGCGGCCACCGCCTGGACCCTGACGGCGACCGGCCCGACCAATCTCAGCGGCGCGAACGGCAGCGCGGCGGTGACCGATGCCGCCGTCACGCCGGGCACTTACACCCTGGCCGAAGCCAACGGCCCGGTGGGCTATGACGCGACCGGGCCTTACAGCTGCGTGGTCAACGGCGGCGCCGCGGTGGTCGGCAACACGCTCACGCTGGCGGCCGGCGACACCGCCGTGTGCACCATCGTCAACAGCCGTCCGCGCCTGCGCCTGATGAAGGTTCTACCCAATAATCGCGCCGGAAACGCGAGCGACCAGTTTGCTTTGACGATCTCTGGCCCCAGCGACGGCAATCCCACTGCGACTGCCACCGTAAATACGACGGGAGCCACCACCAATCCGACCGAGGTCGCGGAAATACAGGCGATCAATGCCGGTTCGAGCTACACCCTGTCGGAGGCGATGGCCCCTGGCAGCGCTGCGCCGATAACGGCATATATTGCGACCTATAGCTGTACGAATGCCACGACCGGCAGCACGACAGTCATGCCGACGAATCAGTCGGGGACGCAATTTCAGATCACGCCTGCCGCCAATGACGACATCACCTGCCGGTTCACGAACAATTGGCGGCCGACGGCGCTGACCGTCACCAAGATCACCCAGGGCGACAACGGCGGCGGCGCGTTCAATTTCGACATCGTGCAGAGCGGGGTCACCACCAGCCAGCAGTTGACCACGACCCAGGCCGGCGCGCCCGGCGCGACCGGCGCCACCGTCAACATGACGCCCAACACCTTCCTGCGCGTGACGGAGACGAACGCCGCCACGCTGGGTTACGCGGTGACGTCGGCGTTCTGCGACTCCACCACGTCGGCCGGCGTCACCACCCGGTTCAGCGCGACCGCGGCCGCGCCCAACCTCGTCCAGGTTCCCGGCAACAACGTCACGCGCAGCGGCACGATCGCCTGTACGTTCACCAACGCCAGGCGGCCGACGCTGCAGGTGACCAAGGTCTCCAACGGCGGCACCGACACGTTCGGCTTCGGCGGCAGCAACGGCGCCCAGAGCTATCCCGACATCGCCACCACGGCGGCCGGCGCGCCGGGCACGCCGGGTCCGGTGCAGGCGCTGACCGCCGTCGGCGCGGCGACCAATGTCAGCGAAGACGTGCCGCCGGCCGGTTGGGTATTGGTGGGCGCGGCCTGTACGGTGACGCCCAACGGCGGCACCGCGGCGCCGGCGCAAGGCCAGTTCGACGCCGCCACGCGCACGGTGGCGCTGACCGCGCAGGACACCGCGGCCGGCAACGCGATCGCCTGTACCTTCACCAACCAGCGCCAGTCCAGCCTGCAGTTGGCCAAGGCCTGGGCCGCGGGCAGCATCGCCGGCGACCAGGTGACGATCGGCGCGACCACCGGCGGCACTAACAACACGGCTTCGTTCGGCGCCACCGCGCCGACCGCGGCCGACAGCGGTACGCCGGTGGCCGTCGACGTCGGCGACATCGTCACGCTGCCGGCGGAAACGGGCGCGAACCTGGCCAACTACACCACCACGGTGCAGTGCACCGGCGGCCACACCTTGTCGGGCACCGACGGTCAGCAGAGCAATACCCTGACCATCAACAGCAGCGCCGCGGCGGTGTGTACCTACACCAACACCCCGCGCACCGCGACGCTGCAACTGGCCAAGGCCTGGGCGGCGGGCAGCACGGCGGGGCATCAGGTCAGCATCGGCGCGACCACGGGCGGCACCAACAACACCGCCGCGTTCGACGCGACCGCGCCGAACGCCGCCAACAGCGGCGCGGCGGTGGTGGTGACCATCGGCGACACGATCACGCTGCCGGCGGAAGCGGGCACGAACGCGGCGAACTACAGCACGACGCTGGCGTGTACCGGCGGGCACACGCTGTCCGGCACGAACGGCCAGCAGGCCAACACGCTGACCATCACCAGCGCCAATGCCGCGGTGTGCACCTACACCAACACCTTGCGCACGACGGACCTGTCGATCACCAAGACCAACACGCCGGCCGCTGGTTCCAGCGATCAGGCCGACGACACGGTGGTGGCCGGCACCAACACCACCTACCGTGTGGTGGTGACCAACCACGCGGCCACCGACGTGACCGGTGCGGTGGTGCGCGATACGCCGCAGGCCGGCCTGAACTGTCCGGCCGGTAATGCGGTGACCTGCACGGGCGCGGCGTGTCCGGGCACTGCGATCACGGTCGGCGACCTGGCCAGCGGGGTGACCTTGGGCCTGCTGGCGGCCGGCGCGACGGCGACGTTGGAGTTCAGCTGCACGGTGCAGTGATGGTGGGGCGGCGCCTGCGGGCGTCGCCCTGTAGGAGCGGCGCGAGCCGCGGCCGCGCCATCGCGGCTACGTCGAAAGTTGCGTCGCAGTTGCGGCTTCGCGGTCGCGACTTGCGTCGCTCCTACAGTCGGAATCGATGCTGCGGTGGCTACCTGTAGGAGCGGCGCAAGCCGCGACCGCG
>NZ_LXSD01000361.1:0-15476 GCF_017168095.1 Lysobacter enzymogenes
CCGAGCGCAGCGAGCGCTGAACGCCGCGCGCCGCTGCGGTCGAAGCGCGGCCGCCGCCGTGCCACCCTTGCCGCACCCGGCCGCCGTCGCGACGGCGGCCTTCCCCCTCGACCGCGGCCGCGACGGCCGCATGCCGGAGATCCTTCATGCATCGCATCCTGCTCGCCGCCCTGCTCGCCGCGGCCGCCACCGTCGGCACGCCGGCCCATGCCGGCCTGTTCGACAAGAACCCCGACCAGGTCGCGCAGGACGCGGCGAGCAAGAACCTGCACGCGGTGACGCTGTGGGTCGACGCGACCTGGGGCTTCCGCAACCAGGGCGCGGCCAACGCGCTCAGCCGCGCCCACCAGGCCTTCGCCACCCGCGGCTACGACGTGGTCAGCGTCGAGCCGTACATCGAGAACGGCGACCTGCAAGGCTTCTTCGTCACCTACCAGAAACCGCGCAGCTGACCGCAGGCCCTGCAGGAGCGGCGCGAGCCGCGACCGCGACAACGCAACTGCGCCGCAAGGTTCGTCGTAGCTGCGTTGTCGCGGTCGCGGCTCGCGCCGCTCCTACAGGAGGCTCCCCGAAACAAGAAAGCCGGCGCTTTGGGCGCCGGCTTTCTTGCGACTGCGTTCGCGCGAGGGATCAGCGCGCGACCACCACGCGGGTGCCGGCGATCTGGTCGTGCAGGCAGCGGCGGTCTTCGCGGAAGATCATCAGCACGTCGACCAGCACGATGATCGCGCCCAGGCACGGAATCAGGCCGATGCCCTGCTGGAACAGGTAGCGCTTGCCCATCAGCGTGGCCAGGTCGGGCTTGTCGCCGTTCTGGTCGACGATCTTGATCTTCATCACCCGCTTGCCCCAGGTCTGGCCGCTCTGGCTCAGCGGCAGGTACTGCACGGCGAAGAACAGCAGCAGGCCGCCGAGGCCCCAGGCGATCTGCAGGCCGTAGGCCTGCTGGCCCGCCTGCGCGGCTTCCATGATCGCGGTGAAATAGCCGCCCAGGAACATCAGCGGCAGCATCACCACCATCATGATGACGCCGTCGATGATCGCGGCGACCAGGCGGATGCCGCGATCGGCCAGCTCATCGTCGCCGCCGCTGTGCGCGGTCAGTTCGGACTGCGGGCTCTGGTAAGGGTTTTGCGGGTCCATTCGTCTACTCCTTGCAGGGATGGAGGGGTCCGCGCGATTCCCCGTCGCACGGCCCCTGGTTGGGCCCGGGAAAGATAACAGGCAAAACCGCGATCGGATGCACCGATTGCGGTCTTTTCTCGCCCCTCGATGGCCTGCGCAGGCGCCGGCTCAGGCAGCGGTGGCCTGATGGGAGGGACTTCAGCCCCGATGCCTTGCGCCCAGGTCGCGGCGACCGGAAGAGAAAGCATCGGGACTCAAGTCCCTCCCACAAAAGCAAAAGTCCGCGCAAAAGCCCGGCGCAACGCCGCTGTGCGGTAGCGATCTTGTGGGAGGGACTTCAGTCCCGACGCCTTGCACCCAGGTCGCGCCGACCGGAAACGAAAGCATCGGGACTGAAGTGCCTCCCACACCGGCTCAGGTGCGCGGCAGGGTCACGCCGACCTGGCCCTGGTACTTGCCGCCGCGGTCCTTGTAGGAGGTCTCGCAGACTTCGTCGGACTGGAAGAACAGCATCTGCGCCACGCCCTCGTTGGCGTAGATGCGCGCCGGCAGCGGCGTGGTGTTGCTGAATTCCAGGGTCACGTGGCCTTCCCACTCCGGTTCCAGCGGGGTCACGTTGACGATGATGCCGCAGCGCGCGTAGGTGCTCTTGCCCAGGCACACCACCAGCACGTCGCGCGGGATGCGGAAGTATTCGACCGTGCGCGCCAGCGCGAACGAGTTCGGCGGGATGATGCACACGTCCGATTCCACGTCGACGAAGCTGCCGCTGTCGAAGTGCTTGGGATCGACGATGGTCGAGTTGATGTTGGTGAACACCTTGAACTCGCGCGAGCAGCGCACGTCGTAGCCGTAGCTGGAGGTGCCGTAGCTGACGATGCGCTGGCCGTCGGCGGACTGCTTGACCTGGCCGGGTTCGAACGGCTCGATCATGCCGCCGGGCTGCTCGGACATGCGGCGGATCCAGCGGTCGGACTTGATGCTCATGCGGTGTTCCTTCGAAGGCGCGGCCGGGCCGCGCGGTCTGCGTTGTGGGGCCGGTCGCATGCGGCGCCCGGTCCGGAATTGTACGGGCTGCGGCCGCGGCCGCGTTCTTGCGGCCGGGCGCAGCGCCCGCGCTGCGGCGCGCGCGGCCTCGGCCCGCGCTTACAGCAGCGACGCGGAAATCGACGGCGCCACCCGCGGCCGCTTCGCCAGTTCCGCCGCCAGCCGGCGCGCGGTGCCGCGGTAGGCGCGCGCGGCGGCCGAATCGGGCTGGGCGACGACCACCGGCACGCCGGCGTCGCCCTGCTCGCGGATCGCGATCTCCAGCGGCAGGCTGCCCAGCAGCGGCACGCCGTACTGCGCGGCCATGCGCGCACCGCCGCCGTCGCCGAACAGATGCTCGGCGTGGCCGCAGTTCGAGCACACGTGCACGGCCATGTTCTCGACCAGGCCCAGCACCGGCACCTCTACCTTCTCGAACATGCGCAGCGCCTTGCGCGCGTCCAGCGTCGCCACTTCCTGCGGCGTGGTCACGATCACCGCGCCGGCGACCGGGATCTTCTGCGCCAGGGTCAGCTGGATGTCGCCGGTGCCCGGCGGCAGGTCGACGATCAGATAGTCCAGCTCGCCCCACTGGGTGTCGTTGAGCAAGGTGGTCAGCGCCGAGGTCGCCATCGGCCCGCGCCAGATCATCGGCGTGTCCTGCTCGACCAGCGGGCCGATCGACATCGCCTCGATGCCGTGCGCGCGCAGCGGCTCGATGTGCTTGCCGTCGGGGCTGTCGGGCTTGCCGTGCGCGCCGAGCATGGTCGGCACGCTGGGGCCGTAGATGTCGGCGTCGAGCACGCCGACGCGGGCGCCGTCGAGCGCCAGCGCCAGCGCCAGGTTGACCGCGGTGGTCGACTTGCCGACCCCGCCCTTGCCCGAGCCGACCGCGATCAGGTTGCGCACGTTCGCCAGCGGCGACAGCTTGGGCTGGACCGCGTGCGAGACGATGCGCGCGATCAGCTCCAGGCTGGCCAGGGCCAGCCCCTGCGGCGCCAGCGCCGCGGCGATCGCCGCCTCCAGCGCGGGGCGCAGGCCGTCGAGGGCGAAGCCGGCGGTGATGGACACCGCGACCCGGCCGTCGGCGGCGCCGGCGCGCACGCGCGCGCCGCTGTCGGCCAGGCTCAGATCGGTGTCGGGAAGGTGGATCGCCGCGATCGCGGCCTGCAGCGATTCGTTCATGCCGGACGCCCGGCAACAGGGAAATGGAGAGGCATGGAGGCTCTGAAAGGAAACCAGCGGCCGCCTGGCGCGGCCCGGGCCTCATGTTAAGGCCTGGGTCGCACAAACGTCCCGTCCGGACCGCCGCCGCGGTGGCCGACGGCACCACCCAAGCGGCTGTCTGACCGAGCGTGCCATGCAACCGAACGCTCGCTGAATATGCAATTCAAAGTTGCTAAAACATCCGACGAAGCACGCCAATACGGGTGCGAATTCATGCCGATGGGAGGATTTTCGCTGCATTGCAGCTGCAAATAAAGAAAAAATATACTTATATTTCAATAATTTATTGAATAGCAAGACCTGATCGACCACGTTTTGATTGTTTTATGATGACTACACGGTTAATCCCGTGTTAATTTCGACCACACGGAGCAAGATTTCCGCCAAGGTCGGCACACAGCGGCACACGACCGCGAACTTCAATCGTTCCAGGGGAAAACCTAGATGGCACTCAACAACAGCGGCCTGCGCCCGAGCAGGCTGTCGCGGGCGCTTGCGGCCGCGATTCTGATCGGCGGCGTCGTGGGGACGGCGCAGGCGCAGCAGGAACCGGCCGCGGCCGGCGAAGGCGCGAAGAAGCCGACCAACGTCGAAGGCGTGGTGGTCACCGGCTCGCGCATCAAGCGCACCCAGATCGAAGGGCCCTCGCCGGTCACCGTGATCAGCTCCACCCAGATCGAGCGCGAAGGCTTCGTCACCGTGTTCGACGCGTTGTCGACGCTGACCCAGAACGGCGGCGCGGTGCAGAACGAGCTCAACTCCGCCGGCGGCTTCACCCCGAACGGCAGCCCGGTGAACCTGCGCGGCCTCGGCCCGGGCCGCACCCTGCTGCTGATCAACGGCCGCCGCGCCGCGGACTACCCGTTCCCGTACAACGGCCAGAGCAACTTCCAGAACTTCGGCAACATTCCCTCGGCCGCGGTCGACCGCATCGAGATCCTGTCCGGCGGCGCGTCCGCGATCTACGGCTCCGACGCCGTGGCCGGCGTGATCAACGTCGTGCTCAAGACCAACTTCAACGGCGACAAGCTGACCGTGCGCGGCGGCACCACTACCACCGGCGGCGGCGATTTCGGCGACGTGCAGTGGGTCGGCGGCCGCTCCGGCGACAACTGGAGCGTCACCTACGCGCTGGAGTATTTCGCCGACGAGCCGGTGTGGGCGTTCCAGCGCAGCTTCATGGATTCGGCCGACGACAATCCGTTGCCGACCCCGGAACTGGGCGTCAACCAGCCCACCGCGAGCATCCGCCTCAACCGTCCGGGCAGCGCCGCGGGTTCCTACATCGCGCCGCCGCCGGGCACCTGCGACCGCTTCGGCGGCGAGTTCGTCGACTACAACTTCCGCACCGTCGTCGCCGCGACCCGCGCGGTCACCAACCTCGGCCCGGGCTGCGGCAGCTGGAAGGACGTGTCCTACCAGACCATCGCCAACGGCAACAACGACTGGTCGGGCTATTTCTACGGCACCTACGACTTCGCCAGCGGCATCCAGGCCTGGACCAGCCTGCAGGGCTTCTATTCCAAGTCCAAGCTCGCCGGCGGCACCGAGGCGATCAGCGGCCCGCACATCGACGGCAGCGGCCGCGTCACCACCTGGTTCGACACCGGCTTCAACACCAACCTCAACATGCAGCGCGTGCTGACCCCGCAGGAGTACGGCGGCGTCGACGGCCTGTACCAGCACTACACCGAGAAGTCGCTCGACGTGGCCTTCGGCCTGCGCGGCACCGTCGGCCGCTTCGACTGGGACGTGACCCTGGGCCGCGCCGAATACCGCGCCGAGCGCACCCGCCAGCGCCTGGACGGCTCCAAGGTCACCGACTGGTTCTTCGGCCCGCGCCTGAACACCACCGGCACGCCGCGCTACAAGCTCAACCTCGACCGCTTCTACACCCCGCTGACCCCGGAGCAGTACCGGGCGATGTCGGACACGCTGAAGTACGAATCCGAATCCTGGGTCACCCAGGGCAGCGCGACCTTGTCGGGCGACCTGTTCGACCTGCCGGCCGGCCCGCTCGGCTTCGCCGCGGTGCTGGACTTCACCAAGCAGGGCTACGACCTCAAGTCGCCGCGCAGCATCTTGCCGACGGTGATCGAGACCTACAACCTCACCGGCACCAACGGCGGCGGCGACCGCAGCCGCTATGCCGCCGGCGTGGAGTTCTCGATCCCGATCCTGCCCTCGCTCAAGGCCAGCCTGGCCGGCCGCTTCGACAAGTACGACGACATCACCGCGGTCGACGACGCCAAGACCTGGGGCTACGGCCTGGAGTGGCGCCCGCTCGACAACCTGCTGTTCCGCGGCAACTACTCCACCAGCTTCAAGGCGCCGGACATGCACTTCGTGTTCAACGAAGGCAGCGGCAGCTTCACCACCTCGCTCGACACCTACCGCTGCCTCAGCGCGGGCCTGCCGGCGGCGTCGTGCACGGGCTCGGTCTACAACTACTCGGTGTTCGCCACCAGCAAGGGCGAGCCGACGCTGACCGAGGAAACCGGCGAGTCGTGGGGCGCCGGCGTGGTGTGGGACGTGGTCGACGGCCTGTCGCTGTCGGTGGACTACTACGACATCAAGCTCGACGACGCGGTCACCACCCTGTCCAGCGCCTACATCCTCGACAACGAAGCCGGCTGCCGCACGGGCCTGACCCGCACCCGCCAGCCGTTCCAGTTCTCGCCGGATTCGGCGTTCTGCCAGGAAATCGTCAGCCGCGTGAACCGCATCGACGCGCCGGGCGAACCGACCCAGCGCATCGACGGCGTGCGCAGCGGCCCGGTCAACCAGTCGCTGCTGCGCGTGTCGGGCATCGACGCGGCGCTCAACTGGCGCTTCAGCACGCAGCGCTTCGGCGACTTCCGCACCGAGCTGGGCTGGACCCACACGCTCAAGAGCGAACGCCAGCTGCTGGCCACCGACCCGGTGGACCGCGACTGGCGCGACGACCCGGGCAACTTCGACTTCCGCAGCCGCGTGCGCGGTTCGGTGAACTGGCAGCGCAACGACTGGAACGCGACCGTGTTCATGACCCGCTACGGCAGCCTGCCGAACTGGCAGGAAACCGGCCGCATCGCGCCGTACTTCCTGTGGAACGTCAACCTCGGCAAGCAGATCACCGAGAAGGCGCGGCTCACGGTGTTCGTCAACAATGTGTTCAACAAGTTCCATCCCCAGGACGGCGGCTTCAACACCTATCCGTACTTCTGGCGCGCCTACAGCCCCATCGGCCGCGAGGTCTCGGCGCAGTTCGAGTACAGCTTCCACTGATCGGCTGGCACTGAACCGATTCGGCCCCAGGGCCTGCGTTTTGTTCACACAGCCCGGCTTCGGCCGGGCTTTTTTTCGTCTGCGCTGCAGGCGGCCCGGACCGGGCGGACCAGCGAACCGAAGTGCAATTTCGAATTGCCAAATAACGGCAAGGCACACGAATTTTATGTGATGTACGCCGTTATCGATTGCCCACCCGAAGGTGCCCCATTCACTTTACATAGCCGATATCGGAGTTGAAAATCAACAACTTGCAAGACAGATTCGGCAAAATCAACGAGCGCCCATAGCCAAAAAGCAAATATTACGGATGTGTTAAGTTCAGTTTCGTAAAGGGAGCGTTAACGCCTGGGAAGGCAACCAAAACATGTACTTAGACCGCGCACGTCCGTTTTCGCGCTTCACTTTCAGCTAGGGGAACCACCGATGGCAGCACCCAACTCGTTCGGCCTGCACCGCAGCAGGCTGACGGCAGCGCTCGTTTCCGCGATCGCCTTTTCCATTGCCGGCAGCGCCGGCGCCCAGGAAGCCGCCGCCGCCCAAGGCGCGGCCGCCACGCCGACCGACATCGACGCGGTCACTGTCACCGGCTCGCGCATCAAGCGCATCGGTTTCGTCACGCCCTCGCCGGTCGTGGGCATCAGCAACGAGGAAATCCGCGCCACCGGCGCGGTGACCATCGCCGACCTGATGACCACCCTGCCGCAGCTGTCGGCCACCTACACCCTGGGCAACTCGACCCGCTCGATCGGCACCGCCGGCCTGGGCCTGCTCGACCTGCGCGGCATGGGCACCACCCGCACCCTGGTGCTGGTCAACGGCCGCCGCCACGTCGGCGGCCTGTCCGGCTCGACCGCGGTCGACATCAACACCATCCCGGTGGAACTGATCGAGCGCGTGGAAGTGATCACCGGCGGCGCTTCGGCCGTGTACGGCGCCGACGCGGTCGCCGGCGTGGTCAACTTCATCATGAAGAAGAAGTTCGACGGCTACGAGCTGCGCGCCCAGACCGGCGACGCCAGCGAAGGCGACTTCAGCCGTTCGTTCTTCAGCTTCACCGGCGGCAACGAGTTCGCCGGCGGCCGCGGCAGCGTGGTGTACTCGGCCGAGTACAGCAAGCAGGACAACATCGGCCGCGCAGACCGCAAGATCGGGCGCGAGAACCTGGTCAGCATGCCGAACCCGAACTACAACCCGGCGCTGCCGCCGAGCCAGCAGAACCCGCAGCGCGTGTTCATGGGCCCGGGCGGCAACTCCAGCATTTCCTACGGCGGCACCTTCAACGCCGGCGGCACGCGCTACCTGTTCAACGACGACGGCACCTTCCGTCCGGTCCGCTACGACGGCCCGCGCGACGGCGCCAACACCTGCGTCAACTGCGACTTCGTCGACCTCAACGGCGTCGCCGACCTGCAGCCGGGCTTCGACCGCTACAGCGCCAACGCGCTGGTGAACTTCGATATCAGCGAGAACCACAAGTTCTTCTTCGAAGGCAAGTACACCAAGACCGAGTCGGAATTCCGCGCCCAGCCGGCCTACGACCAGCCGTTGCGCATCCGCCGCGACAACGCCTACCTGTCGCCGCAGCTGGCCGCGCTGATGGACGCCAACGGCCTCAACAGCCTGACCGACCGCAACAAGATGCTGCAGGTCTCGCGCTTCAACGTCGACGCCGGCCGCCGCGGCGAGAACGTCGAGCGCACCACCCAGCGCTACGTCGCCGGCCTGGAAGGCTACCTGACCGAGAACTGGACCTACGAGGTCTCGGCCAACTACGGCCAGACCGAAGTCGACCGCCTCAACCTCAACAACCGCATCAACGACCGCTGGCAGGCCGGCATGGACGTGGTGCGCGACGGCGCCGGCAACCCGGTCTGCCGCGTCACCCTCGACCCGAACGCGATCAACCCGAACACCGGCGTGCGCTACCTCGACCTGTCGCGCCAGGGCTGCGTGCCCTTCAGCGTGTTCGGCAACGGCGCGGTCAACCCGCAGGCGGCCGACTGGTTCAACTACGACGCGGTCAACCGCACCAAGCTGACCCAGAAGGTGTTCAGCGCCTCGGTCGCCAACAGCTCGCTGTTCGAGCTGCCGGCCGGCGGCGTCGGTTTCGCCGGCGGCGTGGAATGGCGCAAGGAGACCAGCCAGGAAATCACCGATCCGCTGGCCGCCCAGGGCCTGACCTTCCTCAACGCGATCCCGAGCCGCAAGGGCGAGTACAGCGTCAAGGAAATCTTCGCCGAAACCACCATCCCGCTGCTCGCGGACCTGCCGGGCGTGCAGCGCCTGAGCATGGACCTGGCCGGCCGTTACTCCGACTACAGCACCGTCGGCGAAACCAAGACCTGGAACGTCGGCCTGGATTGGGCGGTCAACGACTCCTTCCGCGTCCGCGCCAGCCTGGCCCAGGCGGTGCGCGCGCCGAACATCGGCGAGCTGTTCAACCCGCAGACCCAGAACTTCGCGCCGATGAACGACCCGTGCGACACCCGTCCGGGCCGCACCAATTCGGTCAACACCGCGGCCGACCCGGCGCTGCGCGCGCGCAACTGCGCCGCGCTCGGCCTGCCGGCGAACTACCAGGACACCTACGGCGGCACCCGCCCGGGCGTCAGCGGCGGCAACCCGGACCTCGACGTCGAAGAGGCGCGTTCGTTCTCCTACGGCTTCGTCTGGCAGCCGGAATTCATCGAAGGCTTTGGCCTGTCGGTGGACTACTGGCGGGTCAACCTGAAGGACGCGATCGGCGCGGTCACCGCCGAGCAGCTCGCGACCCGCTGCGTGGATTCGCCCGGCGGCATCGGCAACGAGTTCTGCGCCGCGATCAAGCGCGCTCCGGCCGGCGGCTACGTCGACGCGCAGGGCCGCACCTTCCCGGCCGGCACGATCTACAACTGGACCGCGCTCAACGAGAACCTGGCGCGTTCGCGCCGCGCCGGCGTCGACATCGAAGCCGACTACCGCTTCGAGATGTTCGGCGGCCAGTCCGCGCTGCGCTTCGTCGGCACGCGCCTGATCTCCTCGCGCGAGTGGGCGTTCCAGGCGTTCCCGAACGAGTACCGCGAGTACCTGAACTACGTCAGCGACCCGCGCTGGCGCGCCTCGCTGACCGCCAACTACAAGCTGGGCAACTGGCGCGCGAGCTGGGACATGCGCTACATCCACACCAACCTGCGCGTGGAGCCGTGGAGCTACCAGAGCAACCCCGGCCAGGTGAATCCGATCCGCAACGGCTCGTACACCTACCACAACCTGCAGGTCGGCTATAAGGTCCCCAACACCGGTCTGGACCTGTACGTCGGCGCCGACAACGTGTTCGACAAGGATCCGCCGCTGAACTACTTCGGCGAAGCCGCGGCCAACTCGAACTACGAGACCATCGGCCGCTACGTGTACGCCGGCGCCAGCTACAAGTTCTAAGCGCCGCGATCGGCGTTCCAAGGTTGCAGCGAAAAGCCCGGCGCATGCCGGGCTTTTCGTTTTCGGCGCCGGCCGTTCGCGGTCGGTTCGCGGTCGGTTCGCGGATGGTTCGCGGGCTGCGCGCGAGGCGTCGCGCGCCGGCGGCGGCGGCCGCGGCCGCGGTTTCGCCGCGGTCCGCCTGAACGCGCGCCGCGCGGCTTCCATACCTGTGCGGATGCGGTATAAAGAACGCGTCCCGCTGCGCCGGCCCACGGCGCGCGGCCACCACGCTCACGTCTCTGGGAGGGGATACATGCGTAAACAACTGCTCGCCCTGCTGCTGCTCGCGCTGCCGGCGGCGGCGTTCGCCCAGGCCACGCCGGTCGGGTCCTGGACCACGATCGACGACAAGACCCAGAAGCCCAAGTCGATCGTCGAGATCTACGAGGCCAAGGACGGCAGCCTCGCCGGCCGGGTCAACGAAGTGCTGCAGTCCGACCACGGTCCCAACCCGGTCTGCGACAAGTGCGACGGCGAGCGCAAGGGCAAGCCGGTCAAGGGCATGGTCATCCTGTGGGGCATCCGCAAGAACGGCGATACCTGGGAAGGCGGCAAGATCCTCGATCCGGCCAGCGGCAAGGTCTACTCGGTCAAGGTGACCCCGCAGGACGGCGGCAAGAAGCTGGAAGTGCGCGGCTTCATCGGCTTCTCGCTGATCGGCCGCAACCAGACCTGGATGCGTCACAACTAAGTCCCGGCCGGCCCGTTTCGCATACGGAAACCCGGCCTCGGCCGGGTTTCTTGCTTTTTGGGAGAGACGATTCCGGCCTCGGCCGGGTTTCTTGCTTTTTGGGACGGACGATTCCGGCCTTGGCCGGGTTTCTTGCTTCCAGGCTCGCCAGATCGAGCCTCCGGGTCCGGCCTTGGATTTGTGGGAGGGCCTTCAGGCCCGACGCTTTCCGGTCCGTTAGCTGCGATCTGAGACAAAAGCATCGGGCCTGAAGGCCCTCCCACAAACAGCCCAGGTTTTCCCGCACAGCCCAGGCCCTTGCGCACACAACCACAAGCCCGCCCGGCGTTCACAGCCCGGCCTTCCCGGCCGCCCATGCCATAATTCACGACCACTTACGGCCCTACCGTCTATGTCCCGCGAAATCGTCGTCTCCAACGCGCTGCCCTATGCCAATGGCGAGCTCCATCTCGGTCATTTGGTCGGCTACATGCAGGCCGACATCTGGGTGCGGGCGCAGCGCATGGCCGGCCACACGGTGCATTACGTCTGCGCCGACGACACCCACGGCACGCCGATCATGCTCGGCGCGGAAAAGGCCGGTAAGACGCCGGAGGCGTACATCGCCGAAATCCAGGTCCGCCACGAGCGCGACTTCGCCGACTTCGGCGTGGCCTTCGACCATTACGACTCCACCCACTCGGCCGCCAACCGCCAGTTGACCGAGGCGATCTACGCGCGCCTGGACCACAACGGCCATATCCAGCGGCGCTCGGTCGCGCAGCTGTTCGACCCGGTCAAGCAGATGTTCCTGCCCGACCGCTACGTCAAGGGCATCTGCCCGAACTGCAAGACCCCCGACCAGTACGGCGACAACTGCGAGAACTGCGGCGCCACCTACGCGCCGACCGACTTGCTCGAGCCGCATTCGGTGGTCAGCGGCGCGACGCCGGAGCTGCGCGAGTCGGAGCACTTCTTCTTCGAAGTCGGCCACTTCGAAGCGTTCCTGCGACAGTGGCTGGCCGGCGACGTCGCCACCCCGGGCATCCGCGCCAAGCTGCACGAATGGCTCGACGCCGACGGCGGCCTGCGCGCCTGGGACATCTCGCGCGACGCGCCCTACTTCGGCTTCGAGATTCCCGGCCACCCGGGCAAGTACCTGTACGTGTGGATCGACGCGCCGATCGGCTACCTCAGCAGCTTCCAGACCCTGTGCGAGAAGAAGGGCCTGGATTTCTGGTCGTATCTGTCGCGCGACAGCCAGGCCGAACTGCACCACTTCATCGGCAAGGACATCGTCACCTTCCACGGCCTGTTCTGGCCGGCGGTGCTGCACGGCGCCGGTTTCCGCGCGCCGACCCGGCTGCACGTCAACGGCTACCTGATGGTCAACGGCGAGAAGATGTCGAAATCGCGCGGCACCTTCATCCAGGCCCGCACCTATCTCGATCACCGCCTGGCCCCGGAAGCGCTGCGCTATTACTTCGCCACCAAGACCACCGGCGGCGTCGAGGACATCGACCTCAACCTCGCCGACTTCGTCGCGCGGGTGAACTCCGACGTGGTCGGCAAGTTCGTCAACGTCGCCAGCCGCTGCGCCGGCTTCATCGAAAAGCGCTTCGGCGGGCGCCTCGCCGACGCGCTGCCGGAGCCGGCGATGTACGCGCGCTTCGTCGAACAGCTCGCGCCGATCGCGCGCGCCTACGAAGCCAACGAGGCCGCGTCCGCGCTGCGCCTGACCATGGCGCTGGCGGATGAGGCCAACAAGTACATCGACGAGCGCAAGCCGTGGGTGCTGGCCAAGCAGGACGGCGCCGACGCCGAGCTGCAGGCGGTGTGCACCCAGGGCCTCAACCTGTTCCGCGTGCTCGCCGCCGCGCTCAAGCCGGTGCTGCCGCGGGTGGCCGCGCAGGGCGAGGCCTTCCTCGCCGCGCCGGTGGCGCGCTGGGACGACCTCGCCCAGCCGCTGCTCGCCCACGCCATCGCCCCCTACGTCCCGTTGTTCACCCGTATCGACGCGAAACTGATCGAAGCCATGATCGAATCCAGCAAGGAATCCCTCGCCGCCGCGCCGGCCAAGAGCGATACGGCGAAAGCCGACGCCGGCAAGGCCGCGAAGGCCGCCAAGCCCGCCGAACCCAAGGCCGAAGCGGCCGGCGCCGCCGCCACCATCGCCATCGACGACTTCGCCAAGCTCGATTTGCGCGTGGGCAAGGTCGTGGCCTGCGAATTCGTCGACGGCTCCGACAAGCTGCTGCGTTTCGAACTCGACGCCGGCGAACTGGGCAAGCGCCAGATCTTCTCCGGCATCCGCGGCTCCTACGCCGAGCCGGAAAAACTGGTCGGCCGCAGCGTCGTGTTCATCGCCAACCTGGCGCCGCGCAAGATGCGCTTCGGCCTCAGCGAAGGCATGATCCTGTCGGCCGGTTTCGACGGCGGCAACCTGTTCCTGCTCGACGCCGACGGCGGCGCGCAGCCGGGCATGCCGGTGCGGTGAAGCTGGAAGGTAGCGGTTAGGAGTCAGGAGATAGCAAGAGCAAGCAGCCGCTCCCGGCTTTTCGCTGACTTCTAACTCCTATTCGCTGACTCCTGCTCACATGGACCTGACCGAACGCCTCGACCGCCTGCTGCCGCAGACCCAATGCGGCCAGTGCGGCTACGCCGGCTGCCGTCCCTATGCCGAAGCGATGGCGCGCGGCGATGCCGGCGTCGACCGCTGCCCGCCGGGCGGCGATGCCGGCGCGCGTGCGTTGGCGAAACTATTGGACGTGCCGGCGCTGCCGTTCGACCGCGAACGCGGCCGCCACCTGGCGACGCCGCCGGTGGCGCTGATCGTCGAAGCCGACTGCATCGGCTGCACCAAATGCATCCAGGCCTGTCCCGTCGACGCCATCGTCGGCGCGGCCAAGCACATGCACACGGTGATCGAACCGCTGTGCACCGGCTGCGAGCTGTGCGTGCCGGCGTGCCCGGTCGATTGCATCGTGCTGGTCGCGCCGGCGGCCTGAGCCGCGCGCGATCGCCCGACCAACTCGCTGCTGCGCAATCTACCTGTAGGAGCGGCGCAAGCCGCGACCGCGAAACCTCGCTTGCGTTGTAGCGGCGGCGGCGCGGTCGCGGCTCGCGCCGCTCCTGCAGTCGCGGCGTCGCGCGAACCTCAGTGCCTGGGCTTGCGCTCGCCCGTCTTGCCCTCAGGCTTCGTCGCCGCGCCCGGACCGCCCTCACGCGGCTCGTCGGTCAAACGCACCGGCGGCCCCACCGGCGCCGGCGGCGGCGGCATCGGCGCCAGATCCGCCGTGCCCGCGGCGCAGGCCGAGCAGATCCGTTCGATCTTGTAGCCCTTCGCGCGCAGACGCTCGACCAAACCGTCGCTGCCGAGCAAATGCAGGCTGCCGACCACGACCAGGCTGTCGCCCTTCTTCTGCTCGTCGAGCAACTTCTGGATCTGCGGCACCCAGGCCTCGTTGCGCTCGACGTTGACGATGCGATAGGTCTGCGGCGTCTTGAGCTGCATCTCCACCCGCGCCTTCTCGTCGAGCTTGGCCAGATCGGCCTCGCGCCAGGCGGTGTGCATCTCTTCGAGCATGCCCGGCACTTCGGTCGGCCGGTCGAGGAATTCGCGCAGCGCCTTGATCTGCTCGTCGGCGGGGCTGGCGTCCATCACATCGAGCTGGTGGTCCATGCTCTCCAGCCCGGTCGCGCCCTTGCCGGCCTCGGCGGCCTGGCGCATCAGATATTGATCCAGGCCCAACTGCGGGCTGAAACCCAGCGACTGCGACACGCCCAACACCAGCGACAGGTTCACGAACCACGGCTCCAGCGCATCGACCTGGCTCAGCGCGCGGCCGTTCTTGGCCAGCACCCGGTTGAGCTTCTCGCGCAGGTCGGCCGGCAGGGTCTGGCTGAGGGTGCGGCCGTCGTCGTAGCGCGCGCGCTGCAGGAAACGCTGGGCCACGCTGGGATCGAACATTTCCTCCGGCGCGACTTCGAACACCAGCTTGTCGGACGCGGCGAAGGCGCGGTCGATGTCGGGCGACAGCGGGTAATCGTCGGCGCGCAGCAGATGGAACGAACCCAGCAGGAACACCGCGTTGTCGGCGTCCGACACCCGCCACAGCAGCGGCACCGGCGGCGGCTTGGCCGCGGCCTGGGCCGCCTGCGCGACCGCGCCGGTGGCGGTGGCCGAAGTCAGCGGCGCGCTCAACGCGACCGCGGCGCACAAGGGCAGGACGAACAGCTTGAGCAACCGCATGGGGCGACGAAGACCTCGGAGGTGGACGGCGGCGGCCGCGGCGCAGGCGGCCGCGCGGCGCTGGGGGACGGGCGCCCAGTGTAGAACGCGGGGCTTGGGGTTCGTATTACGAAGGCGTAAACGACTGCGGGCGCAAATCGCGCGCGGCGCGGGATTTAGCGGGCGCCGGGCCGTGCGGAAGTCGCTTGCGGCCGTCGATACGTGGAAGCCGGGGTTGGCGAAGCATGGCGCTGAAGTCTCTGGATCCCCGCCTTCGCGGGGATGACGGCTTGATGAGGCGCCGCGAAACCGAGCTATCGCCGAGGTCGCACACCCCCAACTGCCTTCATGCCGCACGTCCGCCTACCTGTCACACCGCACATCCCCCACCGCTAAGCCGCGCCCACCCCTACCGTCATGCCCGCGAAGGCGGGCATCCAGGGCTTCACCGCGACAGGACTCTGAAGTCTC
>NZ_LXSD01000361.1:15526-19997 GCF_017168095.1 Lysobacter enzymogenes
TTCACCGCGACAGGACTCTGAAGTCTCTGGATCCCCGCCTTCGCGGGGATGACGGCTTGAAGGAGCGCCGCGAAACGCCGTTACCGCTCAAGCCGCGCAACTCGCCTGGCGCCAAACCGCGCACCCCACCTGCCGTCATGCCCGCGAACGCGGGCATCCAGGGCTTCACCCGACGAAACCCGCCGCAGCAAGCCTCACGACGCCTGCGCCGCCTTGTCGGTGTGCTTGTACGCCTTCTCGCCCGCGGTCACTTCCAGATCCAGCCGGTTGCCCTGCGGCGGCAGCGGGCAGGTCGCGAACGGGGTGAACGCGCATGGCGGGTTGTAGGCCTTGTTGAAATCGACCGTGACCTTGCCCTGCAGGTTCGGCCGCGGCACGTCGAGGAAACGCCCGGCGCTGTAGCTGCCGTGGCCGCTGGTGCGGTCGGCGAACACCAGCATCAGCTCTTCGCCGCCCTGGTCCAGGGCCTCGATGCGGTAGGTGCGGCCGTCGCGCTCGAACTCGACCGCGCCGGGGTTCGGGGTCGGCTCGACCACGCCGATGATGTTGGCCACCTCGATGGTCTGCCCGGCCGGATGGGCGACGAACTTGGCCGTGATCTTCCAGTCCTGCTGCGCCGGCCAGTACTCGATGCCGGCGAAGCCGGTGCGGCTGGGCGCATCGGCATGGCGCACGCGCAGGTAGTAATTGCCGCCGCGCTTGATCGCGGTCAGCACGCCCTTGCCCTCGTCGAAGCCGATCCGGGTCGGGCCGGCCGGCGAATCGTCGGCCAGCAGCACCGCCGCGCCCTTGAGCGGCTGTTCGTTGAGGGTCAGCGCCAGCCCGCGCTCGGGCACGAAGCGCAGCCGGCCCTTGTCCAGCCGCAGCAGGCCGATGTGGCCCGGGCCGACGCTCAGGCGGATGCCGTTGTCCGGATCGCTGCCGAAGTAATGCGCGCCGGCCTCGATCGGATGCAACCCGACCAGGCTGGTCCAGCCGTCGGGCTTGAGCAGCCCGGCGCTGCGCTGTTCGCGCCACAGTTGCTGGTCGCGCTGGAAATCCTCGCTGGCGTGGGCAGCGCGCTCGGCCTGCTTGGCGCGCTCGGCCTTCTGCGCGGTCGAATCGCAGGCGGCCAGCGCCGGCAGCAGCAGCATCGCGCACAGCGCGCCGCGCCACGGCAAGGCGGCGCGGGAAACAGTCACGGCAGGCGAACGGACAGCGGCGGTCATCAGCGCCCTCGCAGGAACCAGCGGTCGATTTCCGACAGGGTGAAGCGGGCCCAGGTCGGGCGCCCATGATTGCATTGCCCGGAGCGTTCGGTCGCCTCCATTTCGCGCAGCAAGGCGTTCATTTCCGGCAAAGTGAGACGGCGATTCGCGCGCACCGCGCCGTGGCAGGCCATGGTCGCCAGCAGTTCGTCGCGGGCCGCGCCGACCCGGCGCGATTCGCCGTGCTCGCGCAGGTCGGCCAGCACGTCGCGCAGCAGCGCCTCGACGTCGCCGTGGGCGAGCAGCGCCGGCACCGCGCGCAGGGTCAGCGACTGCGGGCCGGCGCGGGTGACTTCGAAACCCAGCGCGATCAGCGTCGCTTCTTCGCGCTCGGCGACTTCGGCCTCGCGCTCGGACACGGCCAGGGTCGCCGGCACCAGCAGCGGCTGGGTGCGCAGGCCTTCGCCGTCGTGGGCGGATTTGAGCTTTTCGTAGCCGATGCGCTCGTGCGCGGCGTGCATGTCGACCACGACCAGGCCTTCGGCGGTCTCGGCCAGCACGTAGATGCCGTGCAACTGGGCGATGGCGTAGCCCAGCGGCGGCAAGGTGTCGTCGTCGCTGTGCGGCAGCGCGGGCGCCGACGACGGCGTGGCGTAGGCGCTGCCGCCGCCCGACGCGAAACCGCCCGCGGAGGCGCCGCCGCCGTTGTTGTTGTTGCCGTAAAGCGCGGCGTACCCGGCCTGCGTCTCCTGCACGCGGAACGCCAGCGGCGCGGTCGGTCGGTACTGATACATCGTCGCCTGCGACGACGACCCCGCGCCGCCGCCGGCCGGTTCGCCCTGCGCGGCCGGATGACCGCCGCCGCCGAACTCGCCGGTCTGCGCCGACGGCAGGCTGCCGGCGCGGGTTTCGGCCAATGCGTCGTTGAGCGTGCGATAGACGAAATCGTGGATCAGCCGCGCATCGCGGAAGCGCACCTCGTGCTTGGCCGGATGCACGTTGACGTCGACCCGGCGCGGATCGAGTTCCAGGAACAGCACATAGGCCGGCTGGCGGCCATGAAACAGCACGTCCGAATACGCCTGCTTCACCGCATGCGCGACGCTGCGGTCGCGCACTGCGCGGCCGTTGACGTAGAGGTATTGCTGATCGGCGCTGGCGCGGTTGTACGACGGCTGCGCGATCCAGCCGTGCAAGCGCAGGCCGGCGCCGCTGTGATCGACGCGCAGCGCGTTGCGCGCGAACTCCTCGCCCAGCGCCTCGCCGATGCGCACGTCCGACAGGCCCAGGTCGATCTGGTCGCCCTCGCCCTTCCAGCGCCGGGTCGGCTTGCCGTTGTGCGACACGCGCAGTTCCACGTCGGGACGCGCCAGCGCCAGCTGGCGCAGCCATTCCTCGATATGGCCCAGCTCGGTGCGTTCGGCCTTCAGGAACTTGCGCCGCGCCGGCACGTTGAAGAACAGGTCGCGCACCTCGACCGTGGTGCCCTGCGGATGCGGCTTCGGCGCGATCTCGCCGAGACGGCCGCCGTCGATCTCCAGCACCGCGCCGCGCTCCTCGCCGATCCGGCGCGAGCACAGCGAGAAGCGGCTGACCGAGGCGATCGACGGCAGCGCTTCGCCGCGGAAACCGAGGGTGGTGACGCCTTCCAGATCGTCGAGCGAAGCGATCTTGCTGGTCGCGTGGCGCGATACCGCCAACGGCAGCTCGTCGGCGGCGATGCCCTTGCCGTCGTCGCGGATCCGGATCAGCCGTACCCCGCCCTCTTCCAGGTCGATGTCGACCCGGCGCGCGCCGGCGTCGAGCGCGTTCTCGACCAGTTCCTTGACCACGGACGCGGGCCGTTCGACCACTTCGCCGGCGGCGATCTGGTTGATGAGGGTGTCGGGGAGCTGACGGATGGTCACGGCGGCGTTCCGGTGCGCGCAGGCACCGCGGGGGATTGGGAATCGATGATAGCCGCTGCCGCCGCGGCTCCGCGATCCGGATCCTGCGCTCTCGGCGTTGCGCTGGCGGGCGCTGCGGCGAGCGCATGTGGGAGGGGCTTCAGCCCCGATGCTTTCCGGTCCGTTGGCCGAGATCGGACCGGAAGGCATCGGGGCTGAAGCCCCTCCTACAAAAGCGGCCCCGGGGTCGCCGGGGCCGTCGAAGCGATCGTTTGCGCCGCGCGGCGCGTCGTCAGCGGCTGCCGCCGAAACCGCCGCCCTGCGGCGGCGAGGCCTGCTGGGCTTCGGCGCGCGCGGCGTACAGCGAACCCGGCGGCGGCTGGCGGGTGAAGTAGTTGTTGATCCCGCCGAGCACCGCGCGCGCCAGCGCGCGCTGATGGCCCGGGTCGGTCAGGCGGCGCTCTTCTTCCGGGTTGGAGATGAAGTTGGTCTCCACCAGCATCGCCGGCATGTCCGAGGTACGCAGGACCGCGAAGTTGGCCTTCTCCACATGCGGCTTGTGGTTGTTGCCGACGTCGCGCAGGCCTTCGAGCACATGCGCGGCGGCGTCTTCGGAGGCCTTCATGTGGCCGCTCTGGGTCAGGTCGAGCAGTACCGAGGCCAGGGTGTTGTCGGTCTGCTGCAGGCGCACGCCGCCGATCAGGTCGGAGGCGTTTTCCTTGTCGGCCAGCCAGCGCGCGCGCTGCGAGGTCGCGCCCTTGAGCGAAAGCACGTACACCGACGAGCCGCGCGCGCTGCGGTTTTCGGCCGCGTCGGCGTGGATCGAGACGAACATGTCGGCCTTGGCCTGGCGCGCCAGCTGGGCGCGCCGCGGCAGCGGGATGAACACGTCGGTATCGCGGGTCATGTACGCCTTCAGCCCCGGCGTGGCGTTGATCTGGCGCGCCAGTTCGCGGCCGATGGCCAGGGTGACGTCCTTCTCGCGCTTGCCGCCCTGGCCGATCGCGCCGGGATCCTGGCCGCCGTGGCCGGGGTCGATGGCGATGATCAGCGGGCGCATGCCGCGGCCGCGCATCACGTCCTTCAAGGTCTTGACCGCGCCGGCCGGCGGCGCGGGCTCGCTCGCCGGCGCGCTCGCGGCGGCGCTCGCATTGGCGGCGGCAATGTTGTTGGCGGCGGCAGCGCTGTTGGCAGTGGCGCTAGCGGCAGCCGAACCGGGCATCGGCGTCGGCACGCCGGTGGCGATACGGGTGGGCACGCCCGTGGCGATGCGGGTCGGCACGCCGGTGGCGATGGTGGTCGGCACCGGCGCCTGCGCGGCCTGTTCGAACACCGCCTGGTTGGCGGCCTGCTGCGCGCCGGACGGCGGCGCGGCGGCGGCTACGGCCTGGGCGGCGG
>NZ_LXSD01000362.1:0-12212 GCF_017168095.1 Lysobacter enzymogenes
CTGGTCGCGGTGTACGGCACCGGCGCGCTGCGGCTGGAGCGCATCGCCGCCGCGGCGGCGCTCGACGAGGCCGGCCTGCGCGCGCGCTTCGGCTGCGACCGGCGTTTGCGCGAGGCGCTGGAGCAGCGCTTCGCCGACAGCTTCGTCGCGCGCGTGCGCGCCGCCATGGACCAGTGCCGCGACGGCGACTGGAGCGGCCGCCTGCGCGCCTGGGTGCGCACTGCGGTGAGCGCCTACCTGGAGCAGGTCGCGCTGCACGACGCGCTGTTCCACGACGCCCACGGCAACGGTTACGACCGCCAGGCCTGGCAGGACAACCCGGTGATCGACCAGTTGGTCGAGCTGCTGGAAGGCGGGATCGCCGCGCGGGTGTGGGCGGCGCCGGATCCGCGCATGACCGCGGTGATCTTCTTCAGCGCCATGCACGGCGCGGTCGACCGCGCCATCGCCTGCGGCGATGCGCAGGCGCGGCCGGACGAGGCCCGGCACCGACTGGTGCAGACCCTGATCGGCCATTTCGAGCGCAACGTGCAGTGGTGGACGCGGTTCTGAGCCCGCGCCGCCGGCGCGCGGCGCGCGCTCAGGCGGCGTCGCAGCGCAGCAGGCGCGCCACCGCCGCGCGCAGGTCGAGATCGATCGCGTCCCAGACCGCGTCGCCGCCGATCTCGCGCGCCTCGCGCAAGGCCTCCAGCGCCGCCTCGCGCCGGCCCAGGCGCAGTTGCGCCTGGCCGAGCAGCAGCGCCGGCAACGCCGCGTGGCGCTGCCGGCCCCACTCGCGCGCCGCGCGCGCGGCGAGGATGCAGCCGGGGTAATCGCCGAGCCGGTACAGCGCTTCGGCGGCGCCGGCGCTGAGCCAATGGCGGATTTCGTCGTCGCCCAGGCCGATGTCGGCCAACGCGATCGCGCGGGCCCAGTGCTTGGCCGCCTGGCGGTGTTCGCCGGCGGCCTGATGGGCGATGGCCTGGTTGGCCAGGTCGAGCACCCGCGACTCGAAGTCGTCGGGCTGAGCGTTCATGTCCGTATGCATCGATGGGTTCCTGTCCTGGAGCCGGTCTCAATGTGAACGAGCGTGCTTGCACATCCATGCGAAAAAGCGCCGCCCGCGCTGTTGCCAACGCGGTGCGGGACGAAAAGGGGTCACTGCAGGTGGAAGGGGCGTTCCTGCGGGTCGGCCTCGCCCGGCCCGGCCTCGCGCTCCGGCCACAGCCGCGGCTGCCGCGGCAGCCGCGCGACGAAGCGCGCGCCGCCCAGCGAGGACGGCTCGACGTGGATCGAGCCGCCGTGGCGGTCGATCACCTGGCGCACGATGCTCAGGCCCAGGCCGTAGCCGCCGGTGGCGCGGTCGCGGCTGCGGTCGAGGCGATAGAAGGGTTCGAACACGCGCCGGCGGTCCTCGGCCGGGATGCCGACGCCGTCGTCCTCGACGATCAGCAGCCAGTCCTCGCCGGCCGGCTCGGCGGCGACGCGGATCGCGCTGTCGGCGTAGCGCACCGCGTTGCGCATCAGGTTGGAGAACGCGCGGCGCAGGCTGCGCGGCTCCACCGCCACCTCGTCGAGCTCGGCCGAGATCGCCCAGTCGATGCGGGTCGCGCGGCTGCGCAGCTCTTCGGCCGACACGCCGGTGGAGGAGCGCAGGAAGCCTTCCAGCTGCACCGGCTCCAGGCTCGGGCGCGGGCCGTTGCGTTCGAGCATGCCCAGCGTCAGCAGCTCGCCGACCAGCAGGTCGAGCTCTTCCACGTCGCAGCGCAGCGCGTGCACGCGGGCGCGCGCGACCCGGTCGTCGAGGGTGTCGGCGAGGTTGGCCAGGCCGAACTCCAGCCGCGTGATCGGCGTGCGCAGCTCGTGCGAGGCGGCGTTGACCATGTCGCGCTGGGACTGGATCAGGCGGCCGATCTGGTCGGCCATGTTGTTGAAATGGGCGGCCAGCTGTCGGATCGAGGAGCCGCCGCGCAGGCGCGCGCGCGCGCCCAGGTCGCCGTCGCCGAACTGGGCCGCGGTCACCCGCAGCCGCTCCAGGTCGCGCCAGTGCGGCTGCAGCCACATCATCAGGCCCAGCAGCACCATCGCGAACACGGTGAGGTAGGCGACGTAGCGGATCGGAAAATCGTTCTCGGTGTAGACGATCTGCACGGTCTCGCCGCCAGGCAGGCGCAGGAACAGGTGGTGGTGCTCGTTGCCGACGTGGTCGCTGGCGCTGCCCAGGCGGTCGAGTTCGCGGCGGGTGCGCTTGGGCAGCGCGGCCAGTTCCTGGGCGTTGATCCGGCTGTAGCGCTCGGGCGTGCGCCGGTTGAGTTCGCCCAGGCGCCGCTCCAGCTCGGTGCCGGTGGCCTCGCCCAGGCGTTCGCGCAGCAGGGTCAGTTCGCCGACGAACTCGTGCCGCACCGAGGCGGAGTACTGGTCCGGGAACAGGTACGGAAACACCTGCTGCACCACCAGGATCGAGCACAGCAGCAGCCCGGCCACGGTGAGGTACAGCCGGACCAGCATCGAGAGCATTCAGTCCTCCCAGGCGATCGGGCTGAACAGATAGCCCCGTCCCCACACGGTCTTGATCTTGCGCGGCTCATGCGCGTCGTCGGCGAAGTGGCGGCGCAGGCGCGAGATGCTGACGTCGACGGTGCGGTCGACGCCGTCGAAGCCGATGCCGCGCCAGCGCCGCAGCAGCTCGTCGCGGCTGAGCACGCGGCCGGCGGCCTGGGCCAGGATCACGAACAGGTTGTAGTCGGCGGTCTTCAGGTCGATCTCGTCGCCCTTCCAGCGCACCTGGCGCGCGGTGAGGTCGATCTGCAGGCCGCCGTAGCTCAGCACCGACGGCCCGGCCGCCTGCGGCTGGGCTTGGCTGCGGCGCAGCACCGCGCGCAGCCGCGCCAGCAGCAGGCGCGGCTCGACCGGCTTGAGCACGTAGTCGTCGGCACCGACCTCCAGGCCGGTGACCTGGTCGAACAGGTCCGCGCGCGCGGTCAGCATCACGATCGGCAAGCTGGATTGCTTGCGGATCTGCCGGCACACGTCGAAACCGTCCATGCCGGGCAGCATCAAGTCGAGCACGATCACGTCGGGCGGATCGTTCTCGATCGCGGCCAACGCAAGGTCGCCGCGCAGCACCACCGAGGTCTGGAAGTCGTAGCGTTGCAAGTACTCGGAGATCAGCCCGGCCAGACGGGCGTCGTCCTCGATCAGCAGGACTTTGTTCATGGCCACCTCATGCGAGCCGGCATGGTAGCGCCGGGGGGCGTGGGCCGTGGGGGCGATACAAATAAACACATCTGCCGTTGAGGCTAGCGTCAGCCGGGTTTTCGTGTGTGAACATGGGGCTCCGAAGGAGGGACGCGATGCGCAGCGGGGCGAAGGATTCGATACCGCCGGGGCGCGGACGGTTGCAAGCCGGCCGGCGCGCGGCCGCTAAGCCGATGTTGCGCGCGGCCATGGGCCGCGCGGCATGCGGGTGTCGGCGATGAGCGCGCCGGCCCGCCGCGCCGGCATCGCGCGCGGCGCGGGCATCGCCTTCGCCGCCGCCTGGGTCGCAGGTTCGGCCTATGTCGCCTGGGATCTGTATGTGCCCGGCATCTGGGGCATTCCGCTGGCGGTCGCGCTGGCCTGCGCCGGCTGCCTGGTCCTGGCACGGTGGCCGCAGGCGCTCGCGGCGCGCTGGTTGCGGGCGTGGCTGTGGACCGCGCTGTTCTGCTTCGCGCTGGTGCCGCCGGTGTACACCCTGATCGCCGACGCGGCCAATGCCTGGTGGCCCGACCGTTTCATGTGCGGCGACGGCGACCGGCGGGTGCGTTGCGGAATGATCGGAATCGAAGCGCTCGCCGTGCCCCTCGCGGTGTTCGCGGCGGCGGTGGCGTACCGGCTGAAATGGCGCGACGAGGCGGCGGAGACCGCGGCGACCGCGCTTGCGCTGTTGATCGCGCTGATCTGGCTGGCGGCGGTGTCGTTCTGAGCCGGCCGGATGAACAGGCAACTTGACGGTTGCATTTATCCGGCGCAGGCTGAAAGGCAACCAGGAGGTTGCCCATGAACGCATCGACCGATCGCATCCAACGCCGCATCCTGCTCGAAGCCCCGCGCGCCAAGGTCTGGCGCGCGCTCGCCGACGTCGAGTCGTTCGGCGAATGGTTCGGGGTCCGGCTGCAGGGCCAGCGCTTCGCCCCGGGCGAGTCCGCGCAGGGCTACATCACCTATCCCGGCTACGAGCACCTGCTGATGAACGTGATGGTGCAGGCGATGGAACCCGAGCGCCGGTTCTCGTTCCACTGGCATCCCTACGCGGTCGATCCGGACCGCGACTACTCGCACGAGCCGCCGACGCTGGTCGAATTCGTGCTCGAAGACGGCGAGGGCGGCACCTGGCTCACCGTGACCGAGTCGGGCTTCGACCGGATCCCGGCCGAGCGCCGCGAGGAAGCGTTCCGGATGAATTCCGGCGGCTGGGACGAGCAGGTCAAGAACATCGCCGCCTATGTCGGTACCCGTTAGGCCGGCCAAGCCCGCCGCCGCGCTCAAGGCGCCGGCGCTGCGGCGTTCGGCGCGGGTGTTCGAGGCGCTGGGCGACGAAACCCGCCTGCGCCTGGTGGTGGCGCTGTGCGCCGGCGGCGCGCTGTCGATCGCCCAGCTCACCGCCGGCACCGACATCAGCCGCCAGGCGGTGACCAAGCACCTGCAGGTGTTGGCCGGCGTGGGGCTGGTGCGCGATCTGAAGGTCGGGCGCGAGCGGCTGTGGCAGTTCGAGCCGACCGAGCTGGAACAGGCCCGGCAATCGCTGCAGCGCATCGGCGAGCACTGGGACCAGGCGTTGCTGCGGCTGAAGGCGTTCGTCGAGACGTGAGCCGCGCCGCGCTCAACGGTCGGTGAGGTCCAGCGCCGGCCGCCGCTGCTCGCGGCAATAGCGTTCGTACGCGGCGCGCTGGCTCTGCGCGGTCGCGCGCAGCCGCACCGTGCCGCCGGGGCCGAGGAATTCGACCGCGCCCATCACCACCACCAGCGCGATCATCGGTTCGGCGCCGACGATCTTCCACCAATCGACGTTGCCCGGCGGCTCGTAGACGTAGTCGCCCGGGCCGATCAGCTCGCCGGTGCACAGCTGGCGGGTGCCGCTGAGGTTGTAGGCGTGGATCTCGCCGGTGTGGCGGTGCAGCGGCATGACCAGGCCCGGGTCCATGCGCAGCAGTTCGACGAAACCGCGGTCGTCGGCGAAGAAGCGCAGCGGCTTGGAGTACTTGCCGGGCGTGTCGGCGGGAATCCACGGCAGCTCGGCGCTGGCGCCGATGCGCGCGGGCAGGTAGTCGTGCAGGGTGTCGAAACCGGAAGGCATGGCGGTCGCTCGCAGGAGGGCGCGCCGGCTCAGCCGGCGATCGCGTCGAAATAGCGCTGGAACGAGGCGTCGACCGCGGCGCGGCCGCCGCCGAGGATGTTGCGGCCCAGGCTGTAGCCGTAGACGTCCTCGAAGTCGTAGCCGGCCAGGCGCTCGCGCATCGCGCGCACGTCGGCCGGTTTCATCGGGATGTAGTTCGGGTAGCTGTACATGAAGGTGGTGTGGCGGCGGTCGGACACCACCTGCAGCGCATCGCCGGGGAACAGCGCGTCGCCGCGCCCGCCGCCGCGGCGCCAGTGCAGCGCGGTGCTGCCGGGGAAGTGGCCGCCGCAGCGGATCAGCACCGCATCGTCGGACAGCCGCAGCTCGTCGCCGCGCCACCAGCGGATCGCCGGCGACGGCCGCTGCACCCAGTCGCGGTCGGCTTCGTGCAGATAGATCGGGACATCGCCGAACGCGCGGCTCCACTCGACCATCGAGGCATAGAAATGCGGATGCGAGATCGCGATCAGGTCGACGCCGCCGAGTTCGCGCAGCGCCTGCACGGCTTCGTCGGTGACCAGCGCCAGGGTTTCCCACAGCAGGTTGCCGGCGCCGGTCGGCAGGAACATCGCGCGCTGGTCGATGGCGAAGGCCGGGCTCATGCTCAGGCTGAGCACGCCGGCGTCGTCGTCGATGCGCAGGCGATGGCGCTGGGCCAGCGACTCCAGCGTGGTCCAGCGCTGGCCGTTCCAGCCGACGTACTGGCGCTCGTCCTCGCAGATCGGGCAGCGCGGCGGCGGCGCGGCGGATTCGGCGAACTGGGTGCCGCAGGTTTCGCAGATCGGGAAAGGCATGGCGGGCCTCGCGGGGGCAGGTCGGGTGCGGCTGTTTCTATGGGAGGGATTTCGGTTTTTGTAGGAGGGACTTCAGTCCCGATGCTTTCCGGTCAGGTCTGCGGCGATCTGGCACAACAGCGTCGGGCCTGAAGGCCCTCCCACAAGTCAGTGGAGGGACTTCGGTTTTTGTGGGAGGGACTTCAGTCCCGATGCTTTCCGGTCAGGTCTGCGGCGATCTGGCGCAAGAGCGTCGGGCCTGAAGGCCCTCGCACAAGAGCGGATGCGTCAGGTCTTCGCGCCCTGGCCGAACAAGGCCTGTCGCTCGGCTTGGGTGAAATTGGCCGGCTTGGCGTAGGGATCTTCGACGCCGGCATACGCGCGCTGGGTCGCCGGCCGTTCGCGCATCCGTTCGAACCAGCGCTGCAGGTCGGGCGTGGCGGCCAGGTCGTGGCCGAGCCCGGCGTGCGGCAGCACCCACGGATAGCAGGCGATGTCGACGATCGACAGCGCGTCGCCGACGATGAACTCGCGGCCGCGCAGGCGCCGGTCGAGCACGCCGTACAGGCGCGCGGCTTCGCGGGTGTAGCGCTCGATCGCGTAGGGCACCGCCTCGGGCGCGTGGGCGCGGAAGTGCCCGGCCTGGCCGGCCATCGGCCCGAGCCCGGCCATCTGCCAGAACAGCCATTGCTCGGCCTCCAACTGCTCGCGCTGCGCGCGCGGCCACAGCAGGCCGGTCTTGCGCGCCAGGTAGAGCAGGATCGCGCCGGATTCGAACACCGGCAGCGGCGCGCCGCCGTCGGCCGGGGCGTGGTCGACGATCGCCGGAATCTTGTTGTTCGGCGAAATCGCCAGGAACGGCGCGGCGAACTGCTCGCCGGCCGACAGCCGCACCGGCACGATCCGGTGGGCGAGGCCGGTCTCTTCCAGGAACAGGCGCAGCTTCAGCCCGTTGGGGGTGGCGGCGTAGTACAGGTCGATCATCTCGGCGGGTTCCGCAGCGGCGAAGGCCGCGCTCAGGAGCCCAGCTTAGGAGTAGGCTGGCGCCCCGATTGAGCCAAAACGAGTGGAATCGATGGAGCCAGTTTCCGGGCGCGACGTGTTCGAGTTCCCGCTGAGCCTGCCGGCGCGCGGGCACGGCCATCTGACCCACGAACTGCACCAGCAGCTGCGCGCGGCGATCCTCGACGGGCGCCTGGCGGCCGGCGCGGCCCTGCCGGCGACGCGCCAGGCCGCGGCCGGGCTCGGCATCGCCCGCAACACCGTGGTCGCCGCCTACGACCTGCTGATTGCCGAGGGCTATGTCAGCCCGCGCCAGGGCGCCAGGGCGGTGGTCGCCGACGTCGCCGCGCGCCGCGACCGGCGCGCGCCGCAGCGGCTGCGCGCCGGGATCGAGGACCAGCGCCTGAACCCGATGTGGCGCACCCCGTTCCTGCGTCCCGACCCGCCGCGCGAGCTGCCCGAGCGCTGCTTTCGCCTGGGCATTCCCGACCATCGCCATTTCCCGCACGCGCTGTGGCGGAGGTTGTCGGCGCAGTCGCTGCGGGCGTGGTCGCGCACCGGTTTCAGTTATCCGCCGTCGGAAGGCATCGCCGAACTGCGCCACGCCATCGCCCAGCACGTCGCCTTCGCCCGCGCGGTGGCCTGCACCGGCGACGACGTGGTGGTGACCTCCGGCGCGCAGCAGGCCTTCGACCTGCTCGCGCGCCTGCTGGTGACGCCCGGGCAGACCCGGGTGGCGGTGGAGGAACCCGGTTACCCGCCGGTGCGCGCGGCCTTCGCCGCCGCCGGCGCGCGGCTGGCGCCGATGCCGGTGGACGAGGAAGGCCTGTGCGTGGAACAACTGCCCGACGACGTGCGCGTGATCAGCGTGACCCCGTCGCACCAGTCGCCGACCGGCGTCGCGCTGTCGCTGCGCCGGCGCCGCGCCCTGCTCGACTTCGCCCGCCGCCGCGGCGCGCTGGTGATCGAAGACGACTACGACGGCGAGTTCCGCTTCGGCGGCCGTCCGCTCGACGCCCTGCAGACGCTCGACCGCGACGGCCTGGTGTTCTACATCGGCACCTTCTCCAAGAGCCTGTTCCCATCGCTGCGCAAGGGCTTCATCGTCGCCCCGCGCTGGGCCCGCGACGCGCTGGTGACGGTCAAGCACTGCGCCGATTCGCACAGCGACACGGCCACCCAGTCGGTGCTGGCCGCCTTCATCCGCGACGGCCACCTGGCCCGGCACGTGCGGCGCATGCGCGCGGTCTACGCGCCGCGGCGCGCGGCACTGCTGGCCGCGCTCGACGCCGAGCTGGCGCCGTGGCTGCAGCCGATCCCGTGCGAGGCCGGCATGCACCTGGCCGCGCGCATCCGCGATCCGGAACTGGCGCCGGCGATCCTCGCGCGCCTGCCGCGGCACATGCCCGGCGCGCAATCGATCGGCGAGTACGCGATGGCCGCGCCGGCGAAGCCCGCGATCACCTTCGGTTACGGCGTCATCGACGCCGAAGCGATCCGGCCGGCGACGCGCGCGTTCGCGCGTGCGCTGGCGCGCATGGACTGAGCCGCGAAGGCTCTGCGATATCCCCCTGTAGGAGCGGCGCGAGCCGCGACCGCGACAACGCAACTACGCCGCAGCCTGCGCCGCGAGCGGACACCCCGCAGTCGCGGCTCGCGCCGCTTCTACAGGGGCGACCGGGCCCGCGCCGCGAGCGCGGGCCCGGAGCCGACGACCTCAGTCGAACCGATAGCTCACGCTGAGGCTGTAGCGCCGGCCGAGGATGTCGTAGGTGCCGATGCCCAGCTCGGCCGGCGTGGTGCCCAGCGGCGGATCCTTGTCGAGCAGGTTCTGCACCGCGAAGTTGACCCGCACGTTGTCGCCGAAGCGGTAGTTGGCGCCGGCGCCGAGCAACCAGTACGACGGCGCGCGCAGCACGTCGGCGGTCTCCACGGTGTTCTCGTTGTCGAACACCGACGCGCTCAGGTAGCGCGCGTTGAGGTTCAGCCCGAGCCTGTCCTTCTGGTAGTCCACGCCGAACTGGTACTGGCGCTTGGCCATGCCGACTTCGCCGGCGTCGTCGTCGACGCTGACGCCGGTGGTCGAGCTTTCGAAGCGCTTGACCCACAGCGCGTTGGCGCTGAAGTCGAAGCGGCCCCAGTCGCCGGCGTCCCAGCGGTAGGCCAGCTCGCCGGTGATGCCCTGGAAGTGGATGAAATCGCCGTTGCGGTAGCGCACCGCGACGATGTCGAACTGGCCGTCGGCGTTGCGCTTGATCTGCTGGCAATAGTAGTTGGCGTTGTTGACGTTGGCCGGATTGAACTCGGCGTTGTCGTAGCAGGCCGACAGCACGTCGTTGATGCTCTGGGCGAAGATCTGGTCCTTGAGCTTGACCTCGTTGTAGTCCACCGCCAGGCGCAGGCCCTTGACGAACTCGGGCTGCCAGACGAAGCCGGCGGTCCACGAATCGGCCGCCTCGTTGCGCAGGTTCGGCTCGCCCTGGCGCGCGCCGCGCGCGGTCGCGCTGTTCTGCTGGAAGTCGACCGGGTTCAGGCCGTACTGCTGGTAGAACGCGGCGCAGTTGCGCGCGCGCACGGCCGGATCCGGGCCGCCGGTGACGTTGCGGCGGTCGCAGGGGTCGGAGGTGGTCTGGAACAGCTCCACCTGCGGCAGGAACAGCTCGGTGATCACCGGCGCGCGCAGCGAGCGGGTCTTGTTGCCGCGGATCTGCAGGCCCGGCAGCGGCTCCCACTGCAGGCCGTAGGTGTAGGCGTTGAAGCCGCCGTTGACGCTGTTGTCGACGCGGCGGAACTTGCCGGTGATGTCGAGCCGGTGCAGGCCCGGGATATTGGCGTCGGGCGACACCAGCGGCAGCATCGCTTCGGCGTAGTACTCGTTGGTGTGGTACTTGCCGTTGAGCGCGGGGATCGGGACCGAGCGCCCCAGCCCGCGGAGGGTGAAATCGTTCGGGGTGAAGCCGCCTTCCTCGACCCGGTATTCGTAGCCCAGCGCCACGTTGAGCGGGCCGCTCCACAGCTCGGCGACCGGGCCGCTGACGAAGGCGCTGAACACCTTCTGCTTCTGCTCGAAGTCGGTGCGCTGGATGCCGGTGATGTAGCCGATCGCCTCGGCCGAGGGCCGGCCCTGGCCGAACAGGTCCAGCGGCACGCAGTTGGGATCGGCGATCGGATTGGAGTTGGCGCCGGCGGTGGCGGCGTAGACCGCGTTGCGCGCGTTCGGATCGCACACCAGGCGCCCGCCGACGTTGCTGACGTTGATGGCGTTGATGAAGTGCTGCTGGTTCAGCGACACCGACGAGGTGTGCGCCTTCATTCGGCCGTAGTTGGCCGAGACTTCCCAGTCGAACGGCCGCGACCACAGCTCGAAGTCGCCGCGCGCGCCGACCACGATGCGGTCGATGGTGCTCTGGGTGCGGTCCGGGGTCAGGCCGAGATCGGCCGAGGTGCGGGCCAGGCGGAAGCTGCCGATGTCCAGCGCCTGCAACTGCTGGCGCGCCTGCGCGTTGAGCAGCGGATGGGTCGACTGCACGATCAGCGCGCTGTTGAGGCGGGTGCCGGCGGTGGTGTTGCCGGTGGAGGCGATGTCGACCGGCGGATCGGCATCGGCGCGGTAATGCAGGCCTTCGGCGAACAGCCGCACGTTGTCGGCCACGTCGTAATGGCCGATCACGTTGACGGTCTGGCGCTTGAGGCTGGTCAGCAGCGCGGTGATGTCGGCGGTGTTCAAACCCTGGCCGCCGGACGCGGTGCTGGTGCCGAAGTTCACGCCCGGGTCGTAGGGCACCAGGTTGCCGTTCGGCGCGAACTGCAGATACGTGCGCTGGTTCGGGCCGAAGCCGCGCAGCGCGCCGCCGGGCAGGGTGACCGCGCCGCTGACCGGCAGCACCAGGCCGCCGAAGGTGGTGGTGAAGGTGCGCGCGTCGCGGATCAGCACGGTGCCGGGGATGCCGTCGTCCGGGCCGGTGTCGAACGGCACGTTGCCGTGCACGCGGCCGTCGGTCGCGGGGTTGCGGCCGGGCTGGTTGGCGCGCATCTGCGCGGCGTTGGGGTTGGCCGGGAAGGCGTAGGCGCGGGCGAAGTCGGTGCGGTCCGAACGCACCAGGCCCTGGCTGTCGTCGTAGGACGCGCCGACCATGAGGTTGCCGCGGCCGTCGGCGAAATCGGCGCCGGCCAGCACGCTGTAGCCCAGGCGCTCGTTGTCGCCGTGGTCGCTGATGCCGTAGTTGAAGTTGGCCTCCACGCCCTGGAAGCGGTCCTTGAGGATCACGTTGACCACGCCGGCGATCGCGTCGGAGCCGTAGGTCGGCGCGCCGCCGATGGCGACGTTCTCGACCCGGTCGATCATCTGCACCGGGATCGCGTTGAGGTCGACCTGGGAACCGGCGGAGGCGCCGAAGTTGGTCAGCGCGCGCGAGGTCACCATGCGCCGGCCGTTGAGCAGGGTCAGGGTGCGGTTGCTGCCCAGGCCGAAGCGGTTCACGAAGTTGACGCCGCCGGCGAAGTTGGCCTGGCCGCCCTCCGGGGTCTGGCCGATGCCGAAGCCGACGGTCTGGTTGAGCGCGTCGGCGACGTTGGTCAAGCCGCGCTCGCGCACCGACTCGCCGGAGACCACGCCGGCCGGTTCGAGGGTGTCGAAACCGCTGCGCGGGATGCGCGAGGCGGTGACCTTGATGCCTTCCAGCTCGGTCGCGCTGCGCTCGGCCGGCGCCGGCTCTGGCGCGGCGGCCTGCTGGGCCGTGGCGGCGAAGGGTGCGAAGGCCGGCGCGGCGAGGGCGACGGCGAGAGCGGTCAACAGCGGATGGCGCCGCAGGCTGCGGCGTTCGGACGGACTGGTCATTCAGGAAATCCCCGGGTCGGGCCGGCGCGTACGGTCGGCAGCCCGGCCAGTACGCCCAACCCGGCAAAACCGCCGCAAGGCCGCCCAGGGCGTAGGTCATGGCAAAAACGTGACGGGGCTGCGGCGCGTCACGCGCTGTTTCAATCGGTTCGCCCGGATCCGGGCCGGAAGCCGGCTGCATCGGCGGCGGGCACGGGCGCCGGGTGCGGCCGGCGCGGCGGGCCGGCGGCGGTCACGGGCGCGA
>NZ_LXSD01000363.1:0-5578 GCF_017168095.1 Lysobacter enzymogenes
GCCGCGCCCGGCGCGCGGCGGCGGACGCCGCCACCTGGCGCGGCGGCAGTTGCCGCAACCGCTGGCGCAGCGCCTGACCGACCTGGCGCGCGCGCACGACAGCACTTTGTTCAGCGTGCTGCTGACGGGCTACAAGATCGTCCTGCACCGCTATACCGCGCAGGACGACATCGTGGTCGGATCGCCGGTGCCCGGGCGCGGCGATCCGCGCTGGAGCGAGGTGACCGGCGATTTCGTCAACGTGCTGGCGCTGCGCGACCGCGTGCATGGCGACGACCGCGTGGCCGCGCTGCTCGCGCGCGTGCGCGACACCGTCTACGCCGGCATGAACCACCAGGACTATCCGTTCGGCGCCTTGCTCGAACGCCTGCCGCTGCGTCGCGGCGGCGACGACAACCCGGTGTTCCAGACTCTGTTCGTGCTGCAGAAGGCGCGCCACGGCGCGGCCCTGGCCGGACTGTGGCGCGAGCCCGACGAGGCTGAGCCGGTGGCCTGGGGCGGGCTGTCGCTGCGGCCGTACCCGCTGCCGCTGAGCAGCGGCGGGCACGGCGGCGTCGGGCTGATGTTCGAGGCGCTGGAATGGGACGACGGCATCGGCCTGGTGCTGTCCTGCGACGCCGACCGCTACCGTGCCGACACCGCCGAACGCATCGCCGACGCCTGCGTGGCGGTGCTGGAAGGCATGGCCGCCGATCCGGAGGCGCGCGTGGACGCGCTGCCGATCCTCGGCGCGCACGAGCGCCAGCGGTTGCTGGAAACCTTCAACGACACCGCCGCACCGTTCCCCGATGCGCACTGCCTGCACCAACAGTTCCAGGCCCGCGTCGCCGCCGCGCCCGAAGCCATCGCCGTGGTCGGCGAGGGCGAGCGCTGGAGCTACGCCGAACTCGATGCGCGCGCCAACCGCCTGGCCCATCGCCTGATCCAGGCCGGCGTCGGCCCGGAACAGCGGGTCGCGGTGTGCATGCAGCGCTCGCCGGCGATGGTGGTCGCGTTGCTGGCCACGTTGAAGGCCGGCGGCGCCTACGTGCCGCTGGACCCGGGTTATCCGCCGCAACGCCTGGAGGAATTGCTGGCCGACTGCGCGCCGCAGGCGCGGCTGGCCGACGCGGCCGGGCGCGCGGCGCTCGGCGCGGCGGCGCAGGGCGCGCTCGATCCGAACGACGCCGGCGACGGCCCCGACCATGCGCCGCAGGTCCAAGGCCTGGGCGCGCGCAACCTCGCCTATGTGATCTACACCTCCGGTTCGACCGGCCGGCCCAAGGGCGTGATGGTCGAGCACCGCTCGGTCGTCAACCGCCTGGCGTGGATGCAATCGGCCTATGGCTTGCAGCCCGGCGAGCCGGTGCTGCTGAAGACGCCGTTCTCGTTCGACGTGTCGGTGTGGGAGTTCTTCTGGCCGCTGCTGTACGGCGCCACCGTCGTGGTCGCCGCGCCCGAGGCGCACAAGGATCCGGCCGCGCTGGCCGCGACCATCGTCGAACACGGCGTGACCACCGTGCACTTCGTGCCGTCGATGCTCGGCGCGTTCCAGCGTTCGCCGCACGCGGCCGGCTGCACCTCGCTGCGCCGCGCGGTGTGCAGCGGCGAGGCGCTGCCGGCGCCGCTGGTGCGGCGCTGGCGCGAACTGCTGCCGTGGGCGGCGCTGCACAACCTCTACGGCCCGACCGAGGCCACGGTCGACGTCACCGCGTGGACCTGTCCGGCCGATTTCGACGCCGACACGGTGCCGATCGGCAAGCCGATCGACAATATCCGCGCCTACGTGCTCGACGGCCGCGGCGAACCGGCGCCGCTGGGCGCGATCGGCGAGCTGTACCTGGGCGGCGTCGGCGTCGCGCGCGGCTATCTCAACCGGCCGGAACTGAGCGCCGAGCGCTTCCTCCGCGACCCTTTCCACGGCGACGCGGACGCGCGCATGTACCGCACCGGCGACCTGGCGCGCTGGTCGCCGGACGGCGAATTGCTGTACCTCGGGCGCAACGACCATCAGGTCAAGATCCGCGGCTTCCGCATCGAGCTGGGCGAAATCGAAGCGCGCCTGTGCGCCTGCGCGCCGGTGCGCGAGGCGGTGGTGCTGGCGCAGGGCGAAGGCGAGGCCGCGCGGTTGGTGGCCTACGTGCTGGCCGAGCCCGACCCCGCGCTGGTGGCGGAACTGCGCGAGCGCCTGCTGTCGAGCCTGCCCGAACACATGGTGCCGTCGGCGTTCGTGCGCATGGACGCCTGGCCGCTGACGCCGAACGGCAAGCTCGACCGCCGCGCGCTGCCGGCGCCCGACGCCGCGGCGCTGGCGCAACAGGCCGAATACGCGCCGCCGCAGGGCGAGGCCGAGATCGCCATCGCCGCGGTCTGGCGCGAACTGCTGGAACTGGAGCGGGTCGGCCGCGACGACAATTTCTTCGCCTTGGGCGGGCATTCGCTCAAGGCCATCGGCATGGCCGAGCGCCTGCGCCGGCAGGGCTGGGCGGTCGAGGCCGGAGCGGTGTTCGCCGCGCCGACGGTGCGCGCGCTGGCGGCCCAGGCCAGCGCCGCGAGCGCGACGGCGCAGGCCGCCGAAGCGGCGCCGCCGAATTTGATCGAAGCGGGCAGCGCAGCGATCGACCCGTCGATGCTGCCGCTGGCCGAGCTGAGCCAGGCCGAGATCGATCGCATCGTCGCCGCCACCCCGGGCGGCGCGGCCAATATCGAGGACATCTACGCGCTGTCGCCGTTGCAGCAGGGCTTGCTGTTCCATCACCTGCTCGGGCACGACGTCGGCGACACCTACGTGCAGCGCTGGCTGCTGGAGTTCGCCTCGCGCGCGGACCTGCAGCGGTTCCTCGACGCCGCGCAGGTCGCGGTGGACCGGCATGCGGCGTTGCGCACCGCGCTGCATTGGCAGGAACTGGCGCAGCCGGTGCAGGTGGTGCTGCGGCGCGCATCGGTGCCGGTGGAAGAACTGGGGGTGCAGGGCGACGCGCTGGAAACGCTGCGGCGCCACAGCGATCCGCGCCGGCAGCGCCTGGACCTGGGTCAGGCGCCGCTGCTGCGCGCCTGCGTCGCCCAGGCCAGCGACGGCACCTGCTATCTGGCCTTGCTCGGCCACCACGCCATCGTCGACGGCGCGACCTTGCAACTGCTGCTGGACGAGTTGAGCGAAATTTCGGCCGGCCGCGCCGCTGCGCTGCCACCGCCGTGGCCGTACCGCAACTTCATCGCCGCCGCGCGCCGCCAGCCGGCGCAGGCGCACGAGGCGTATTTCCGCGCGCGCCTGCACGACGTGGACGAGCCGACCGCGCCGTACGGCGCGCTCGACGTGCACGGCGGCGCCGACCTGCTGGAGGCGCAGGCCGCGCTGCCGGCGTCGCTGTCGGCGCAGCTGCGCGAGGGCTGCCGGCGCGCTGGCGCCACTCCAGCCGCGCTGTTCCACCTCGCCTGGGCGCTGGTGGTCGCGCGCGCCAGCGGGCGCGAGACAGTGGTGTTCGGCACCGTGCTGTCGGGCCGGCAACGCGCCGGCGAAGGCGCGCAGCGCGCGCTCGGCTTGTTCGCCAACACCTTGCCGTTGCGGGTCGACTTGGCCGGCACCGCCGCGCTGCAGGGCCTGGAGCGGGTCCAGGCGCACCTGGCCGAACTGCTCGACCGCGAACAGGCGCCGCTGGCGCTGGCGCAGCGCTGCAGCGCGGTGGACGCCGCGCTGCCGCTGTTCACCAGCGTGTTCAACTACCAGCGCCGGCGCGATATCGACGGCGACGGCGCGATGCGCCTGTGGGACGGCGCGCGCGTGCTCGGCGGCGAGCAGCGCAGCAACTATCCCCTGTCGCTGAACCTCGACGACGACGGCCGCGGCTTCCGCGTCGGCGTGCAGTGCATCGCGCCGATGGATCCGCAGCGGATCGTCGCGGCGATGCTGACCGCGGTGGAAGGCCTGGTACAGGCCCTGGCGCAGCGGCCGCAGCGCTTGCTGGCGCAGATCGACACCTTGCCGGCCGGCGAGCGCGCGCTGCTGCTGCACGACTTCGGCGTCGGCCACGCGGACGAGGCCGACGAGCCTGCGCCGCAGACCGTGCACGCGCGGATCGAAGCCTGGGCCCGCGCCACCCCGCACGCGCCGGCGCTGCTGCACGCCGACGGCGAACTGAGCTACGCCGAACTCAATGCGCGCGCCAACCGGCTCGCGCACCGGCTGATCGCGCTCGGCGCGGGGCCGGAGCAGCGCATCGCGCTGTGCCTGGAGCGTTCGCCGCAGATGGTGGTGGCGGTGCTGGCGGTGCTGAAGTCCGGCGCCGCCTACGTGCCGCTGGATCCGGACTACCCGGCGCAGCGGCTGGCCGACAGCCTCGCCGACACCGCGCCGCTGGCGATCCTGGCCGATGCCGCCGGGCGCGCCGCGCTGGCGGGCGCGCCAGTGCGCGCGCCGCTGCTCGATCCGGCCGCGGACGATGCCGACGACGGCTCGGCTCAGGACAGCGCCGACCCGTGCGTGCCGGGGCTGGGCCCGGACTCGCTGGCCTATGTCATCTACACCTCCGGCTCCACCGGCCGGCCCAAGGGCGTGATGATCGAACACGGCCAGCTGGCCGCGTCCACGCGCGTGCGCAACGCCTGTTACGGCGATACCCCGCAACTGCGCTTCCTGCTGCTGTCGCCGCTGGCCTTCGACAGTTCGGTCGCCGGCCTGTTCGGCACCCTGTGCGCCGGCGGCACGCTGTGCCTGCCCGCGCGCGATGCGGCGCTGTCGCCGCCCGCGCTGGCCCGCGCCATCGCCGCGCACCGGATCACCCGCCTGCTGTGCGTGCCGTCGCTGGCGCGCCTGCTGCTGCCGGAACTGCGCGGCGACGCGCATGCCAGCCTGGCCGAGCTGATCGTCGCCGGCGAAGCCTGCCCGCCGGCATTGGCGGCCGATATCGCCGCATTGCGCGGCGACGGCGCGCCGCCGATCGCGCTGTACAACGAATACGGCCCGACCGAAGCCACGGTCTGGGCCAGCGTGCACCGCTGCTGGGAGGAATCCGGCGCGACCGTGCCGATCGGCCGGCCGATCGGCGGCGCGCGCATCTATCTGCTCGATCCGCACGGCGAACCGGTGCCGGTCGGCGTGCCCGGCGAGTTGTTCGTCGGCGGCCGCGGCGTCGCGCGCGGCTATTTGAACCGTCCCGAGCTGAGCGCCGAGCGCTTCGTGCGCGATCCCTTCGCCGCCGCCGCAGGCGCGCGCATGTACCGCACCGGCGACCTGGCGCGCTGGCGCGCCGACGGAGCGCTGGAATACCTCGGGCGCAACGACGCCCAGGTCAAGATCCGCGGCTTCCGCATCGAGCCGGGCGAGATCGAAGCGGCGCTGCTGCGCTGCGACGGCGTCGCCGAGGCGGCGGTGATCGCGCGCGAGGACGCGCCGGGCGACAAACGCCTGGTCGCCTACGCGGTGGCGCGGCCCGGCGTCGCGCTGGACGCGGCCGCGTTGCGCGAGCAACTGGCGCTGGGCCTGGCCGAGCACATGCTGCCGTCGGCCTATGTGCAATTGCCGGCGCTGCCGCTGAGCCCCAACGGCAAGCTCGACCGGCGCGCCTTGCCGGCGCCCGACGCCGGCGCGCTGGCGGTGCGC
>NZ_LXSD01000363.1:8628-22288 GCF_017168095.1 Lysobacter enzymogenes
CGCCGGCGCGGTGTTCGCCGCGCCGACGCCGCAGGCGCTGGCCTCGCGCCTGGCCGCTACTGCAAGCGCGGCCGGGGCCGCGATGGAAACGCCGCCGAATCTGATCGCAGCCGACGCCATGGCCATCGACCCGTCGATGCTGCCGTTGGCGGAACTGAGCCAGGACGAGATCGACCGCATCGTCGCCGCCACCCCCGGCGGCGTGGCCAACATCGAGGACATCTACGGCCTGTCGCCGCTGCAGGAGGGCATGCTGTTCCATCACCTGCTGGTCGGCGAGGAAGGCGGCGCCTACGTGCAGCGCTGGATGCTCGGATTCGATTCGCGCGCGAGCCTGCAGCGGTTCCTGGCGGCGATGGCGGTCGCGGTGGCGCGCCACGGCGTGCTGCGCACCGCACTGCATTGGCAGGGGCTGTCGCAGCCGGTGCAGGTGGTGCAGCGGCAGGCGGCGCTGCGGATCGACGAACTGCTGGTGCAGGACGACGCGTTGGCCGAACTGCGGCGCCACACCGATCCGCGCCGGCAGCGCCTGGAGCTGGACCGCGCGCCGTTGCTGCGCGCCTACATCGCCGAAGCCGGCGACGGCGCCTGCTATCTGGCCCTGCTCGGGCACCACGCCATGGTCGATCACCTGACCCTGGAGCTGTTGCTGCAAGAGCTGCGCGAAATCGCCACCGGCCGCGCCGAGGACTTGCCGGCGCCCACGCCCTATCGCGATTTCATCGCCGCCGTGCGGCGCGCGCCGAGCGCGGACTTCGACGACTACTTCCGCGCCCGCCTGGGCGATATCGACGAACCGACCGCGCCGTTCGGCGCGATCCAGGTCCACGGCAGTGGCCGCGACCTGCGCGAAGCGACGCTGGCGCTGCCGGCGCCGCTGTCGGCGCGGGTGCGCGCGGCGGCGCAGCAGCGCGGCGCCACGCCGGCGGCGTTGCTGCATCTGGCCTGGGCTCTGGTGGTGGCGCGCAGCAGCGGGCGCGAGCGCGTGGTGTTCGGCACCGTGCTGTCCGGCCGCCAGCGCGGCGACGGCGCCGCGCGCGCGCTCGGCATCTTCGTCAACACCTTGCCATTACGAGTGGACTTGGCCGACGCCGACGCCGGCGCCGCGCTCGCCGCGATCCAGGCCGACCTGGCCGAGCTGATGCAGCGCGAGCACGCCTCGCTGGCCCAGGCCCAGCGTTGCAGCGGGGTCGACCCGGCGCGGCCGCTGTTCACCAGCGTGTTCAACTACCGCCACAGCCGCCAGGCGCTGGACGGCGCCGCCGCCGAGCTGTGGGACGGCGTGCGCGTGCTCGGCGGCGAAGGCCGCAGCAACTATCCGCTGGCGCTGAACCTCAACGACGACGGCGAGGGCTTCTCGCTCGGCGTGCAATGCGCCGCGCCGATGGACCCGCAGCGCATCGGCGCCAACCTGTGCGCCGCGGTCGAGGGATTGCTCGACGCGCTGGCCCATCCGGAGCGCGGCTCGTTGGCCGGCATCGATGTGCTGCCGGCCGAAGAGCGCGCGTTGCTGCTGCAGCGGTTCGCGGTGGCGGACGAGGCTGGCGAGGGAATCGACGCCAACGCGCTCGCATCCGCCGATCCGGCCACCGCCGAAACGATCCACGCCCGCTTCCGCGCGCAGGCGCAAGCCACGCCCGCGGCCATCGCGATCAGCTGCGGCGAACGCCGGCTCCGCTATGCCGAGCTCGAAGCCGATTCCAACCGCTTGGCCCAGCACCTGATCGCGCTCGGCCTGGAGGCCGAATCGCGCATCGCCGTGTGCCTGCCGCGCGGCCCCGAGTTCGTGGTCGGCCTGCTCGCCGTGCTCAAGGCCGGCGCCGCCTACGTGCCGCTGGACCCGGCCTATCCGCTCGAACGCCAGCGTTACCTGCTGGCCGACAGCGGCGCGCGCGCGGTGCTGACCGACCATGCGCACTGGCAGCGGCTGCAACCGGCGTGCGACGCCGCGTCGCCGCCGTCGGTGGTGTTGCTCGACGACGCGGCCACCGCCGCCGCCATCGCCGCGCAGTCGCCGCGCGCCGAGGACCTGGCCGCGCCGGCGACGTCCGCGCGCTCGCTGGCGCATGTGATCTACACCTCCGGCTCCACCGGCCAGCCCAAGGGCGCGATGCTCGAACACGCCGGCGTGGTCGAGCTGATGACCGGCAACGGCCGCATCGGCTTCCGGCCCGACGACTGCTTCGCGCACTGCTCCAGCCAGGCCTTCGACATGACCACCTGGGAGGTCTGGGGCGCGCTGTTGAACGGCGCCCGCCTGCACGTGGTGCCGCGCGAGGCCTTGCTCGACGCCGAAAAGCTCAACGCCGAACTGCTGGCCTGCGGCGCGACCCAGATGATGCTGCCGACCGGCTTGTTCAACGAACATGCCGAAGCCTTGCAGCCGGCGTTCGCGCGA
Source organism: Lysobacter enzymogenes (assembly GCF_017168095.1). Classification (GTDB taxonomy): domain Bacteria; phylum Pseudomonadota; class Gammaproteobacteria; order Xanthomonadales; family Xanthomonadaceae; genus Lysobacter; species Lysobacter enzymogenes_D. The sequence goes on from NZ_LXSD01000363.1 coordinate 11,027, forward strand.
CTGCGCGATCTGCTGGTCGGCGGCGACGTGCTCGACCCGGCGCGCATCGCCGCGACCCTGCGCGGCCCGGCGCCGCCGCAGCGGCTGTGGAACGTGTACGGGCCGACCGAAACCACGGTCATCGCGACCGCGCACCGCATCCTCGCCGGCGACTGCGGCGGCGCGGTGCCGCTCGGCCGCCCGATCGCCGGTGCGCGTTTGTACCTGCTCGATGCGCGCGGCCGGCCGGTGCCGGTCGGCGCGGTCGGCGAACTGCACATCGGCGGCGGCGGCGTTGGCCGCGGCTATCTCGGCCGCGACGCGCTCACCGCCGAGCGTTTCCTGCCCGATCCGTTCGCGGCCGCGCCCGATGCGCGCATGTACAAGACCGGCGACCAGGCGCGCTGGCGCGCCGACGGCACGCTGGAATTCCTCGGCCGCAACGACTTCCAGGTCAAGATCCGCGGCTATCGGGTCGAGCCGGGCGAAATCGAAGCGGCGCTGGCGCAGTGCGAGGGCGTGCGCGAAGCGGTGGTGGTCGCGCGCGGCGAGTCCGCCGCCGACAAGCATCTGGTCGCCTACGTGGTGGCGCGGCCGGGCAGTGCGCCGGAGCCGGCGCGGTTGCGCGAACAGCTCGCGCAGACCTTGGCCGACTACATGCTGCCCGCGGCCTACGTGGTGCTGGACGCGCTGCCGCTGACCCCGAACGGCAAGCTCGACCGGCGCGCCCTGCCGGCGCCGGACGCCGCGGCGCTGGCGGCACGCGGCTACGCGCCGCCGCAGGGCCCCATCGAGCGCGCCATAGCCGCGCAGTGGCAGCAGTTGCTCGGTGTCGAACGCATCGGCCGCCACGACGATTTCTTCGCCCTCGGCGGCCATTCGCTCAATGCGATGCGCTCGCTCGCCGGCCTGCAGCAGGCGCTGGGGCGCGAGGTGCCGCTGGCCGCGCTGCTGGCGCGGCCGAGCGTGGCCGAACTGGCCGCGGCGCTGGAGCGCGATATGCGCGGGCTGCTGGCGGTGCCGCTGCGCCGCGCCGCCGCCGGCATGCCGACGTTCTGCCTGCATTTGATCGACGGCAGCGTGACGCCTTACCTCGCCCTGGCCGAAACCTTGGGCGAAGCCGGGCCGGTGTACGGCCTGCAGGCGCCGGACCCGGACGAGCTGGAGGCGCGCTTCGCCGATCTGCCCGGTTTGGCCGAGGCCTACGCCGACGAGATCGAACGCATCCAGGGCGAGCGAAGCGAACGCGGCTGCCGTCTGCTCGGCTGGTCGGCCGGCGGCGTGTTCGCCACCGCGGTGGCGCAGAGCCTGGAACGGCGCGGGCGCCGGGTCGAATCGCTGACCCTGCTGGACTGCCGTCCGATCGAACCGCAGTCGGCGCAGGACGAATGGGTCTACGCGATGGCCCTGGCCATCGGCTCGATGCGCGGCCGCTTCCTGCAAGCCGACGAGCGCGAGGCGCTGGCCGCGCAACTGCGCGCGGACCAATGCCAGCCCGCTGCGTTCCTGGCGCCGCAGGCTCACGCTCTCGCGCTGGACTTCCTGCAAACGTGGACCGGCTTGCCGATCCAGCCGCAGGAACTCGCCCACTTGCGCAGCCGCATGCGCACGATGCTGGCCTGCTTCGGCCTGCTGCGCGACTATCGGCCGCCGTCGCTGCAGGTGCGCCCGCACCGGCTGTGGGTCGGCGAGCCCGGCGCGCAGGCCTGGCCGCTGCACCCGCACAGCGAGCGCGACGGCGAGATCCACGGCCGCGCCGAGGGCGACCACGAAAGCATGATGCAGCCGCCGCACGCCGCCGGCCTGGGCCGCGCGATCGTGGCCGAGTGGCAACGGCAGGCGGCTGCGCAGGCATGAGCGCAGGGCTGTGGATCGTCGGCCGGCCGCCATCGGCCGGCCGCCTGAGCCTGTATTGCTTCCCCTACGCCGGCGGCAACCCGGTCGCGTTCCTGCCCTGGCAGGAACGCCTGCCGGCGGACATCCGGGTGCGCGCGCTGCAACTGCCCGGGCGGGCGCAACGCCTGATGGAGGCGCCGATGCAGGAATGGCCGCCGCTGATCCAGGCGCTGGCCGACGCGGTCGCCGCCGAACGCGCGCCCGCGTTCGCGTTCTTCGGCCACAGCCTCGGCGCGCTGATGGCGTTCGAAACCGCGCGCGCCTGCGCCGCGCGCGGCCTGCCGCTGCCCGAGCGCCTGATCGTCTCCGGCTGCGCCGCGCCGAGCCTGCGCGAGCCGGAAATCGGCCTGCACCGACTGCCCGAGCCGGCGCTGATCGCGCGCCTGCGCCAGTACCAAGGCACGCCCGACGCGGTGCTGGCCAATGCCGAACTCATGCAAGTGCTGTTGCCGACGATCCGCGCCGACTTGCGCTTGAGCGAGGATTACGTGCGCGGGCCGGCGCTGTCGTGGAACTTGCCGATCGATGCGCTGCACGGCCGCGGCGACGAACTGGTCGGCGACCGCATGAGTGGCTGGAGCGAAGAAACCCAGGGCGTCACGTCGATGCACGGATTCGACGGCGGGCATTTTTTCCTGGAAAGCCGGCGCGATGAAGTGATCGCGACCATCGAGCGCCTGTTGGGCTAGCGGTGGCCTCGGGCCGGCGTGGCCTGGGGTAGGGCGAAGGCAGTCCGCCGGCGCCGCGGTGGAATCGACCGCGACGCGGTAAAGACTGCGCGCCACATCGCGAATGCCGACCGCGACCCTCTGCGCCCCGCGCGCCACGCTGCGGGCGCTGCGCGCAAGCCACGACGGTTCGCGCACAAGCCGGCGGGCTTGTGCGCAAGGCACGCCGGCTTGCGGGCGCAAGGCTTTCAGGGACGTGCGCAAGGCCCAAGGCCTTGCGCTCGGCGCTGAAAGTGTCGCGGGCAAGGCGATTGGTCCCGGTCGCAACGCAAAAAGGCTCGAACTCGCAAGGCTTCGCGCCTTGCGGCCGGGTGTTTTGGGCTTGCGCCGGGGCGGCGCGGGCCGGCGACGGGGCGCGGCGGCTTGCGTTCGGGACGAATCGGGTCGCGGGCGGCCCGCGGCGGCTTGCGTGCGAGCCGTTGCCGCTTGCGCGCAAGGCTCAACCGCTTGCGCTCGGGCCGGTGCCGAAGGTCGCCGCCGGCCGGACGGCGACCGGTGGGCGGTGAGCGGGCTCAGTCGGAACGGGCAGTGCGCAGGTTGCCGTGGACTTGGTCGGCCCACAGGCGGAACACGTGGGCCAGGGCGCGGCGGCGCGATTGTTCGGGTTTGCGGACTTCAGGCGAAGGCGCGGTGGCGGGATCGATGGTGTCGGCGATGCCGATCAGTTCGTCGCGGAAGGCTTGCAGGCCGTGGTAGGCGTCGGCGGGCAGCAGGACGTAGTCGGCGGGGGGCGCGGAGGTCGTTCTTCGGGGCATAAGCGGTACTCCTCTGCATGAGCCAGTGGCCCGCGCTGCGCGGACGCGCAGGCGGGATGTCGGGAGGTTAGAAACCGCGTACAGACGGCGGGCGTATTCCCCTCGCGGGTGTTGTATTAGCCGCCCTCCCGACGCAAGACACGCGCCGGCAATGCCCGAACTGCAGGCATAAAAAACCCACCGGGATTTCGGAGGTGGGTACCGCTGTACGAGGAGTTTCTACGCTCCGTCGCGGAGCCTGCTACTCGCGAAATCGCTTGTCAATAGCCGTTTGCGGAGCTTTTTCCAACCGTGCGCAACGTTGATGCACACGATGCACATCAAGCCGAAAGCCACAACGGCACCGCGAACAACGCCGCGCCCAAAACGAACAGCGCCGTCAGCGCATGCACCATCGGCCGATTGATCCGCAAAAACACGAACTGCTCGATCGTCCGCCCGATCCAGAACAACGACATTCCCAGCAGCATCGCGCGGCCGAGCGCGGTGCCGTGCAGTTCGTCGGCGAACAGAAAGCACAGCGCCGCGATGCCGAGGAACACGTAGATCAGCCGCAGGTTGAGAATCTGCAGGATTGCGCGGTCGGCGACGGTGGCGGTGCGCAGGGTGTCGCGCCAGCGAAAGATCCGCCAGAACGCCAGGTGGAAGACGGCGAAGCCGAGGCTGTGCAGGCCGGCGAGGTGGATCCACGAGGTGGCGGTCATGGCGGGGCCGATGCGGGAGCGGGGGCGATTGTGGCGGCAAGGCGCGCCGATGTCTCGTTTCCGACTGTAGGAGCGGCGCGAGCCGCGACCGCGACCTCCGGCTTGCGTCGTCGGCGCGATGTCGCGGTCGCGGCTTGCGCCGCTCCTACAGGGGCTTGGGCTAGTCGCGCTTGGGCTTGGGCGAGACGCGCATGGCGATGCGGGCGCGGAACACGGGTTCGCCGGCGGGGTTGCTGATTTCGACGTTCACCGGCAGGTCGTAGGGCGCGTCGGATTCGACGATGGGCGCGGCCGGCGTCGCCACTGCGCGTAGGGTGCCGACGGCTTTCTTGAGGTATTCGACCTGCATGCCGATGGGGATCCAGCGCATCGACTTGGGGATGCTGACGTCGGTCATCACCCCGCCGGTGAGTTCGGCGAGGTTGCACATGGCGATGGCGTGGACGGTGCCGAGGTGATTGGTGACGGCGCGGCGGTGTTGGATCGTGGCGGTGCAGCGGCCGGGTTCGAGCGATTCGAAGCGCGGTTTGATGCTGCCGAAGTAGGGCGCCTTCATGCACACCGCGCGCGAGAACAGCCAGTGGCCGGCGGGGTAGCGGGTGAGTTTTTGGTACAGGGCGAGGACGTTGGCGCTCATGGTGGTGGCGGGTCTTCGTTGAATGGTTGAGTTCGCGCCGTTCCCACCTACCGTCATTCCCGCCTTCGCGGGAATGACGGTAGGTGGGATCGTCGGAACGGCAAGGGCCGCATACCAAAACGGCGGACCCGAAGGCCCGCCGTTTGGCTTTCATGCATCGCGTCGCATGCGCGCGCCGCGGGCTTACGCCGCCGCGCGCGCGTCGCCGCGGCCGGCGTCTTCCTGGGCGTACGGCTTGTAGCCGGCCGAACGCAGTTCGGCGGCGTCGAAGTCGTCCACGCTGATCGCGTCGATGGTCATCTCGCGCAGTTCTTCCAGCTGCTTGCGTTCCTCGGCGGTGATCCAGCCCTCGCGCACGCCCTCGTCGAGCTGGCCGGCGAAGTCCAGCGCCTGGATGTCGCTGTTCTTCAGCGCCTTGAGGAACTTGCGCTCGACCGGCTCGGCCAGGATCACCTTCTGCAGGTAGCTGTTGATGCGGCCGGCCGGGTTGTTCGCGCACGGGGTCAGGAACACGCCGTCGGCGAGGCGGTCGCGGGCGTCGTTGGGCGACATCAGCAGCGCCGCGGCGCGGTGGCCGAGGCGGTCGCTCGGGGCCTGCGCGCGGCGGCCCCACGGGAAGATCAGCGCCCACAGCAGGTAGCCGACCGGGCGGATCGGGAAGTTGCGCAGCGCACCCGACAGCGCCAGTTCGATCTTGTGCACGGCGTCGTGGAAGGCCCAGGCCAGCAGCGGCTGGTCGCCGACCGGACGGCCTTCGTCCTCGTAACGCTTGAGCATGGCGCTGGCGATGTAGAGCTGGCTGAGCACGTCGCCCAAACGGCCCGACAGCGATTCCTTGAACTTGAGCTTGCCGCCGAGCAGCAGCATCGAGGTGTCGGCCATCAGCGCCAGCGTCGCCGAATAGCGGTTGAGCTTGCGGTAGTAGCGGCGGGTGTAGGCGTCGCCCGGCGCGGCGCCGATGCGCGAGGCGGTCAGGCCGTACCACAGGCTGCGCACCGCGTTGGAGATGGCGAAGCCGATGTGGCCGAACAGGTTCTTGTCGAACTCGCGCAACGCCTCGGCCTTGTCGGGCAGCATCGCCGCCTTCATTTCCTTGAGCACCCACGGGTGGCACAGGATCGCGCCCTGGCCGAAGATCATCAGCGAGCGCGTCATGATGTTCGCGCCTTCCACCGTGATCATGATCGGCACCGCCTGCCAGTTGCGGCCGGCGTAGTTCTTCGGGCCGAGGATGATGCCCTTGCCGCCGTGGATGTCCATCACGTCCTTGGCCACGTCGCGGGCCATGTCGGTGCAGTGGTACTTGGCGATGGTCGAGGGCACAGCGGGGTTTTCGCCGCGCGCCACGGCCGCGGCGGTGGCCTGCGACAGCGCGCTCACGGCATAGGCATGGCCGGCGATGCGCGCCAGCGCTTCTTCGACGCCTTCGAAGCGGCCGACCGACAGGCCGAACTGCTTGCGGATGCGCGCGTAGGCGCCGGTCACGACCGCACCGAGCTTGGAGCCGCCGCTGCCGGAGGAGGGCAGGGTGATCGAGCGGCCGATCGACAGGCATTCCACCAGCATCTGCCAGCCCTTGCCGGCGTAGGCTTCGCCGCCGATCAGCTGGCTCAGCGGAATGAACACTTCCTTGCCGTGGATCGGGCCGTTCTGGAAGGTGCAGTTGAGCGGGAAGTGGCGGCGGCCGACTTCGACGCCGGGCGTGTCGCGCGGCACCAGCGCCAGGGTGATGCCGATGTCGCGCTTGTCGCCGATCAGGCCGTCCGGGTCGTACATGCGGAACGCCAGGCCGATCAGGGTGGCGACCGGGGCGAGGGTAATGTAGCGCTTGTCGAAGGTGAGCTTGACGCCGACCACGCGCGCGCCGTTCCACTCGCCCATGGTGACGATGCCGTAGTCTGGGATCGAGGTCGCGTCGGAACCCGCCCACGGGCCGGTCAGGCCGAAGCAGGGCACTTCGCGGCCGTCGGCCAAGCGCGGCAGGTAGTGGTCTTTCTGTTCCGCGGTGCCGTAGTGCATCAGCAGCTCGGCCGGGCCCAGCGAGTTGGGCACGCCGACGGTGGAGCTGACCACGCTGGAGATCGACGCCAGCTTCTGGATGACCTTGTGGTTGGCCAGCGCGGTGAAGCCCAGGCCGCCGTATTCCTTCGGGATGTTGAGGCCGAAGAACTTGTTCTTCTTGATGTAGTCCCACAGCTGCGGCGACAGATCGGCATCGACGTGGGTGATCTGCCAGTCGTTGGTCATCTTGCACAGCTCTTCGGTCGGGCCGTCGAGGAAGGCTTGCTCCTCGGCGGTCAGCACCGGCTTGGGCTGGCTCAGCAGCTGCTGCCAGTCGGGCTTGCCCGAGAACAGCTCGCCTTCGAAGCCGACCGTGCCGGCCTCCAGCGCGGTGCGCTCGGTTTCCGACAGCGGCGGCAGGATCTTGGTGTAGAAGCCCAGCAGCGGCTTGGTGATCAACGGCAGGCGGATCGCCGGGATCAGCAGCGGCAGGGCGATGACGGCGACCAGCACGGCGGCGACGACGGTCGCGGTCGGGTTGGCGCCGAGCAGCCAGCAGGCGACCAGCGCGGTCGCGGTCAGCGCGGCCCACACCGGCAATCGCAGGCGGTGGTAGGCGGCGATCGCGCCGATAAGCAGGAAGGCGAGGAAGGGGATCGCGATACTCATGACGGCGCTCCAGGGAGGTGCGGCTGGACCAGGCTGGTGAGGGCAGCAAGGACGGTGGCCGGGCCGGGCTGTTTTTGGGAGCCAGGCCCTGTTTACGGCGGGTCGGGTCGTTCGCGTGTGATGTCCGGCATTCAAACGCTGGCATCAAACGCATAACATACGGTTGAGTATGGGTGCGTGCTCGGAGTGCTGTCAACCGACCGGCGCGCTTTTTCGCGCAACGCTGCGTCCGCACCGCGCGCGCGGCCGAAAAGCGCTCGAACGCGGGCTTTTCGACGGAGTTCGTGTTGCGATGCAACATTATCTTCCTGAGCCGAATCGCAACGGTTTGCTGCACTGCGTACTGTTCCCGACCAAGGCGTATGGATAAACTTGGCAGCCATGAACCAGCCCGCCCCGAACAAGTCCGAGCCCGCGCTCGACACCGCGTCCGCCGACGCCAAGCCCTCCAGCAAGGCGGAGGCCAGCAAGCCCGAGCGCAGCGGACGCCTCAGCGCCGACGACTGGGCGCAGGCCGCGCTCGATCTGATCGCCGAGCAAGGCGTGGCCGCGGTCGCGGTGGAACCGCTGGCGCGCCGCCTCGGCGTGACCAAGGGCAGCTTCTACTGGCACTTCCCTTCGCGCGACGCGTTGCTGGTCGCGGCGCTGGAGCGCTGGGAGAAGGTCGAACAGGAAACCGTGTTCGGCCAGCTCGAACCGATTCCCGATCCGCGCCAGCGTCTGCGCTCGCTGTTCCATCTCGTCGCCCACGAGGTCAAGTCGCACATCATCTATTCCGAACTGCTCAAGGCGCTGGACCATCCCGCCGTGCAGCCGGTGATCGGCCGCGTCTCCGAACGCCGCCTGGATTACCTCACCGCATCCTTCCGCCAGGCCGGCCTGAGCCGCACCGACGCGCAGCACCGCGCGCGGCTGCTCTACGCCGCCTATGTGGGCTTCCTGCAGTTGAACCTGCAACTGCACCAGACCCGCATGCAGCACGACGAGTTCGAGGCCTATGTCGAACACATGATGGCCACGCTGATTCCCTCGTCGTAAACCGCTTCCTTTTCCGATCCCCCGGAGAGCACTGCCGTGAATGCCAATTTGAAAGATCCCGCCCCCGCGACTGCCGTGCCGGGGAGCGCGGGCAGTTCGCTGCCGGCGCTCAACCAGTGGGTGGCGCAGGTGGCCGCGCTGACCCGTCCCGATGCGATCGTGTGGTGCGACGGCAGCGACGCCGAGTATCAGGCGCTGCTGCAGCGGATGCTGGCCGACGGCACCCTGGAGACCTTGAACCAGGACACTCATCCGGGCAGCTACCTGCACCGCTCGCATCCGGACGACGTGGCGCGCGTGGAGCACCTGACCTTCGTCTGCACTCCGCAGCCCGAGGACGCCGGTCCGAACAACCACTGGATGGCGCCGCGCGAGGCGCACGCCAAGATGGACGCGCTGTTCGAAGGCTGCATGAAGGGGCGCACGATGTACGTGATCCCCTACTGCATGGGCCCGATCGATTCGCCGCTGGCGCGTTGCGGCGTGGAGATCACCGATTCGCCGTACGTCGTGGCCAACATGCGCACGATGACGCGCATGGGCGCCGCGGCGCTCAAGCGCATCGAAGGCGGCGACTCGTTCGTGCGCGGCCTGCATTCGATCGGCGAGCTCGATCCCGAGCGCCGCTTCATCATGCATTTCCCGGATGAGCTGACCATCAAGTCGTTCGGCTCGGGCTACGGCGGCAACGCCCTGCTCGGCAAGAAGTGCCACGCGCTGCGCATCGCCTCGCACCAGGCGCGCAACGAAGGCTGGCTGGCCGAGCACATGCTGATCGTCGGCATCGAGAACCCGCAGGGCGAAACCCACTACATCGCCGCCGCGTTCCCGTCGGCCTGCGGCAAGACCAACCTGGCGATGCTGATTCCGCCGGAAGGCTACCGCCAGGCCGGCTGGAAGGTGTGGACGGTCGGCGACGACATCTGCTGGATGCGTCCGGGCGCCGACGGCCGTCTGTACGCGATCAACCCGGAAGCCGGTTACTTCGGCGTCGCCCCGGGCACCTCGGCCAAGTCGAACCCGAACGCGCTGGCCTCGATCCAGACCAACACCATCTTCACCAACGTCGGCGTCACCGCCGACGCGCAGCCGTGGTGGGAAGGCCTGGACAACGGCCAGACGCCGGTCACCGACTGGCGCGGCAACGGCTTCGACGCCGCCAAGGGTCCGGCCGCGCATCCCAATGCGCGCTTCACCGTTTCGGCCAGGCAGTGCCCGAGCTATTCGCCGGAAGCCGAGAACCCGGCCGGCGTGCCGATCTCGGCGATCGTGTTCGGCGGCCGCCGCGCCTCGCTGGTGCCGCTGGTGTTCGAAGCGCGCGACTGGACCCACGGCGTGCTGATCGGCGCGGCGATGGGCTCGGAAACCACCGCCGCCGCGACCGGCGCGGTCGGGGTGATGCGCCGCGACCCGATGGCGATGAAGCCGTTCTGCGGCTACAACTTCGCCGACTACTTCGGCCACTGGCTGTCGTTCGACAAGAGCGGCGCGAAGCTGCCGAAGGTGTTCCACGTCAACTGGTTCCGCAAGGGCATTGATGGCAAGTTCCTGTGGCCGGGCTTCGGCGACAACCTGCGCGTGCTGGAGTGGATGATCGGCCGGGTCAAGGGCGAGGCCGGCGCGGCGGAAACGCCGATCGGCCATCTGCCGCAGGCCAGCGACCTCAACCTCGACGGCGTGACGCTCAGCGAGGAAGCCCACGCCAAGCTGTTCGGCTTCGACCATGCCGGCTGGAGCGCCGAGTTCGACAGCATCGGCGAGTACCTGCGCGAGTACGGCCCGCGCATGCCGCAGGCGCTGCACGACGAGCAGCAGCGGATCGCGGCGGCGTTGAAGGGCTGATTCTGGGTTAAGGAACGAGTGGAGAGGAACGAGGAACGAGTGGGGCGCGGTGTGGCCCGGCTCGGCTCTCGTTCCTCTCTGCGTTTCCGGCCGCGCCCACCCGCAGCCCGCCCATCGCCTGACTCCAAGGAAATCGGCCTACCCGGCAGCCGCCATGCGAGGCCGCCCCCACTCGTTCCTCGTTCCTCTCCACTCGTTCCTAGCCTTAAACCCTGAGCCCCGACCCCGCATCGGACTCAGTATGCTGACCGCCGTGAACGACACCATGCCCGACGCCGCCCCCGCGCTCGATGCCGACGCCGACCAGGCCCTGGTCGCGCAGGCCGCCGCCGGCGGCGTGGCCGCCTTCGAGGCGCTGTACCGCCGCCACGCCAGCCGCGTCCATGGCGTCATCGCCCGGCTGGTCGGCTACCACGGCGCCCGCGCCGAGGACCTGACCCAGGAAGCCTTCGTCCGCGCCTGGCAGGCGCTGCCGAACTTCCGCTTCGAATCGGCGTTCGGCACCTGGCTGCACCGGCTCGCGGTCAACACCGCGCTGATGGAATTGCGCGGCCGCCGCAGCCGACCGTTCGAGGACAGCGACGAGGAGACCTTCGACACCCTCGGCAGCGCCGATTCGGCCGGCCACGTCACCGCGCTGTCGATGGACCTGGAGCGCGCCGTCGCCAGCCTGCCGCCGCGCGCGCGCGCCGTGCTGGTGCTGTACGACGTGGAAGGCTGGAAGCACGAAGAGATCGCCGCCGAACTGGGCATGGCGGTCGGCAGTTCCAAGGCGCAATTGCACCGCGCGCGCAGCCTGCTGCGCGCCCGGCTCGGAGAACAGGCATGAACGACAACGAACTGCATCCGCGCGGCCCCGACCGCGCCGGCGAAGGCGAACTGCCCGACGCGCTGCGCTGGCAACTGCGCGCGTTGCGCCGCGACCAGCCGCCGTCGCGCGACCTGTGGTCCGGCATCGCCGCGCGCCTGGGCGAGCAGGCCCCGGCCGGCGAACAGGCGCCGCCGGCCGAACC
>NZ_LXSD01000364.1:0-581 GCF_017168095.1 Lysobacter enzymogenes
GCCATGCTCGTGGTTTCGGCCATCGACGGCGCCTCGGCCGGCATCGCGCCGGCGGCCATCGCCTGCGTCGACATCGCCGCGCCCTCGCCGGTCGCCGGCGCGGCCTGGACGCGCTGCGCGCGTTCGGCGCGATTGAGCTGCTGCTGGCGGTACTCCAGGCGCATGGTCTCCAGGCTGCCGGGCAGCGCGGCGAACGCATCGAGCGGCGGCGGGCGGCGCAACTGCGCGAGCAACCGCTCGCGCCCGTCGCTGCCGCCGCGCTCCAGCTCGCCCGGGCGCGCGCCCAGTCCGAAACGGTTGGCGGCCGTGGCCTTGCTCGCGCTCATCGGGGTTCCCGGCGGTGGACTATTGGCTGGGAACGGCTGCGGGGGCGTGGCGTTGACAGGCTGGGGGCCTGTTCAGCCGGGGCGAATGCCGTGGGGCGAAGCAGCATCGCGGTGACGCCCTGGATGCCCGCCTGCGCGGGCGTGACGGTAGGTGGGTTGCGCGGCAAATCGATTTCGCCGCTCGGCTTCGCCGCGCTGCTCCAATTCGCCGCGCCGCTCCAAGTCGTCATCCCCGCGAAGGCGGGGATCCAGAGG
>NZ_LXSD01000364.1:631-33352 GCF_017168095.1 Lysobacter enzymogenes
CGCCGCGCCGCTCCAAGTCGTCATCCCCGCGAAGGCGGGGATCCAGAGGCTTCAGCGCCATGCCTCGATGAAGCCCTGGATGCCCGCCTGCGCGGGCATGACGGTAGGTGGGTTGCGCGGCAAATCGGTTTCGCCGCCCAGTTTCGCCGCGCTGCTCCAATTCGCCGCGCCTCTCCAAGCCGTCATCCCCGCGAAGGCGGGGATCCAGAGACTTCAGAGCCATACTTCGATGAAGCCCTGGATGCCCGCCTGCGCGGGCATGACGGTAGGTGGGTTGCGCAGCAAATCGGTTTCGCCGCTCGGCTTCGCTGCGCTGCTCCAATTCGCCGCGCCGCTCCAAGTCGTCATCCCCGCGAAGGCGGGGATCCAGAGGCTTCAGCGCCATGCTTCGATGAAGCCCTGGATGCCCGCCTTCGCGGGCATGACGACGAGAGCATCAGCGGGTACGACAGCGAACTGCTTGCGTACCTTGCGCGTCGCCGCCGCTTACTCGCCCGCCACCATCATCTTGCCCACCAGGATCGAGCCGGTGCGCACGTGCGAGCGCAGGTCCACGTCGCTGCCGATCGCTTCGAAGCTCTCGAACATGCGCCGCAGGTTGCCGGCGATGGTGATGCCGTCGACCGGATACTGGATTTCGCCGTTCTCGACCCAGAACCCGGCCGCGCCACGCGAGTAGTCGCCGGTGACGGCGTTGACGCCCTGCCCCATCAGCTCGGTGACGAGCAGGCCGCGGCCCATCTGCCGCAACAGCGAGGCGAAGTCGCCGGCGTTGGCGGCGACTTCCAGGTTGTGCACGCCGCCGGCGTTGCCGGTGCTGTGCAGGCCGAGCTTGCGCGCCGAATAGCTGCCGAGCACGTAGCGCTGCAAGACGCCGCCCTCGACCAGCATCGATTCGCGCGTGGCCACGCCTTCGCCGTCGTAGGCGGTCGAGCGCAGGCCGCGCATCAGGAACGGGTTTTCGCGCACCGAGAACCATTCGGGAAACAGCTTTTGCCCGGCGCTGTCGAGCAGGAAGCTGGCGCGCCGGTACAGCGCGCCGCCGCTGACCGCGGCGATCAGATGGCCGATCAGCGAACGCGCGCTCTCGGCCGCGAACAGGACCGGATACTCGCCGGTGGCGAGCTGGCGCGGCGCCAGCCGCGCGACCGTGCGCTCGCCGGCCTGGCGTCCGACCGCGGCGGCCGATTCCATGTCGTCCGCGGACAGGCCCAGGGTGTACCAGCCGTCGCGCTGCATCGCCTCGCCGCGGCCGGCGATCAGCGCGCAGCTCAGGCTGTGCTGGGTGCTGCGCTCGCGGCCGAGGAAGCCGTGCGAGTTGGCGTAGACCGCCAGGCTGGCGCCGGTGCCGACCGAGGCGCCGTCGGAATTCTCGATGCGCGGATCGAACGCGCGCCCGGCCGCTTCGCTGGCCAGGGCCAGTTCGATCGCCCGGTCGGCATCGATGTGCCAGGGGTGCCAGGTGTCGAAATCGCGATCGCCGCGCGCCATCAGCTCGGCGTCGGCGAGGCCGGCGGCGGGGTCGTCCTCGGTGTAGCGGGCGATCGCGCAGGCCTGTTCGACCGTGGATTCCAGGCTTTCCTCGCGCAGGTCCGCGGTGCTGGCGCTGCCCTTGCGCCGGCCGAAATAGACGGTGACGCCGATGCCGCGGTCGCGGGTGGATTCCACCGTCTCGACCTCGCCCATGCGCACGTTGACGTTGAGGCCGGCGTCTTCCGAGCACGAAACCTCGGCCTGGCTCGCGCCGCGCGCGCGCGCGGCGGCCAGCAGGCGCTGGGACAGCTCGGCCAGCGCGTCCAGGCGCGCGTCCGGGTCGGCGAAGGTGTGGGCGGCGGCGGAGGTGAGGGCTTGCGCGTTCAATGGCTTATCCTAGTCATTGGCGGCGCCGCGGGCGCCGCCGTCGTAACGTTCAGTTTATCGAGGGAAGTGCGATGCGCGGCAGAGACGAAGACACCGGCGAATTTTTCAGCCCCAGCCGCAGCCAGAACCGGCGCGAGGCGCTGGAGGTGCTGGCGCTGGCGGAAAAGTTGGTCGCGCTGAGCGAAGCCCAGCTGGCCAAGCTGCCGGTGCCCGAGGCGTTGCTGCCGCACATCCGCGAGACCAAGCGCATCACCGCCCACGTCGCCCACAAGCGCCAGCTGGCGTTCCTGGCCAAGCAGATGCGGCGCGAAGACGACGAGGCGCTGGAGACGCTGCGCGACGCGATGGACGAAAAAGGCGACGCGGCGCGGCGCGAGGTCGCGGCGATGCACCGGGTCGAGCAATGGCGCGAGCGCCTGCTCGAGGACGGCGACGCCGCGCTGGCCGAGCTGCTCGACGAATACCCGCAGGCCGACCGCCAGCGCCTGCGCCAGCTGGTGCGCAACACGCTCGACGAGCGCAAGCGCAACAAGCCGCCGCACTCGTTCCGCGAGCTGTATCGCGAGTTGCGCGCGGCGATCCTCGGCGCCGCCGAGGGCGATGCGGACGAAGACAGCGACGGCGAAGACGTCTCGCCCGAGCGCGACTGAGCCGCGGCGCCCGCGCGCGCCACGATCATCGACGGGCGATGGCTGCGCATCGCGACCTGGCGCACGCGCTGCATCGCGCAAGGCATCGACGCCATCGCGCTCGAGCATCCGGCGACGGACGAGCGCGGACTCAAGCGGCTCGCGCAGCAGGCGCAGGCGACCAGCCATCGCCACGGCACCGCGCGCCGGCTGCTGCGCTATCCGCGCGCGCCCGACGGCGCGCGCTGAGCCGCAGCGAAGGCGTCACGACTGGGTGCCGCCCACGGTCAGCCCGTCGATCAGCAGCGACGGCTGGCCGACGCCGACCGGAACGCTCTGCCCGTCCTTGCCGCACACGCCCACGCCTTCGTCCAGGGCCAGGTCGTGGCCGATCATGCTGACCTTGCGCATCGTCTCCGGGCCGTTGCCGATCAGGGTCGCGCCCTTGACCGGCGCGGTGACCTTGCCGTCTTCGATCAAGTAGGCCTCGGTCGCCGAGAACACGTACTTGCCGCTGGTGATGTCGACTTGGCCGCCGCCGAAATTGACCGCGTACAGGCCCTTCTTGACCGAGCGGATCATCTCTTCGGGATCGTGCGTGCCGGCCAGCATGTAGGTGTTGGTCATGCGCGGCATCGGCAGATGGGCGAAGGATTCGCGGCGGCCGTTGCCGGTCGGCGCCATGCCCATCAGGCGGGCGTTGAGGGTGTCCTGCATGTAGCCGACCAGCACGCCGTCTTCGATCAGCGTGGTGCAATTCGTCGGCGTGCCTTCGTCGTCGACGTTGAGCGAGCCGCGGCGGCCTTCCAGGGTGCCGTCGTCGACGATGGTCACGCCCGGGGCGGCGACGCGCTGGCCCATGCGGCCGGCGTAGGTCGAGGTGCCCTTGCGGTTGAAGTCGCCTTCCAGGCCGTGGCCGACCGCTTCGTGCAGCAGCACGCCGGGCCAGCCGGAGCCGAGCACCACCGGCATCACGCCGGCGGGCGCGTCGACCGCGTCCAGGTTCACCAGCGCCTGGCGCAGCGCTTCGCGCGCGAAGCGCTCGGGCTTGCCGCCGTCGAGCAGTTCGGCGTAGCTGTAGCGGCCGCCGCCGCCGGCGTAGCCGCTCTCGCGGCGGCCGTTGTGTTCGACGATGACCTGCACGTTCAAGCGCACCAGCGGCCGCACGTCGGCGGCGAGCACGCCGTCGCTGCGCGCCACCAGCACGGTATCGAGCACGCCGTTGAGGCTGACCACGACCTGGCGCACGCGCGGATCGGCGGCGCGCAGCAACTGGTCGAGCTTGCGCAGCGCGTCGACCTTGGCCTCGTTGGAGACCGAATCGATCGGATCCTCGCTGCGGTACAGCGAGCGGCCGCCGCCGCGCACCAGCGCGCGCGGCGTGTGCGCGTCGCCGTCGCGGGCGATCGCGCGCGCGGACTTGGCCGCGCCGAGCAGCGCTTCGCTGTTGATTTCGTCGGAATAGGCGAAGCCGGTCTTCTCACCGCTGATCGCACGCACGCCGACGCCTTGTTCGATCGAATGGCCGCCGTCCTTGACGATGCCGTCCTCCACCGTCCAGCTCTCGCGGCGCGAGTGCTGGAAATACAGATCGCCGAAATCGATGCCCGGCCCCAGCAGGGTGCCGAAGCTGCGCTCCAGGCCGCTGGCGTCGAGCCCGGCGGGCAGAAGGAGGCGGGATTCGGCGATCTGGATCGGCAGGGTCATGAGCGAACCGTGTAGGCGGGGAAAGGGCATCTTAGGCGCCCGCGGCGCCGCTGTGGCGGCGCGGGCGCGGGACTGGGACCAGACACTAGATAGTGGCGCTTGGGCGCAGATCAATGCGGGAGGGGCTTTCGGCCTCGCCTCCCGTCCCGATCGCCGCGATCTGTAACCCGAGCGTCGGGCCTGAAGGCCCTCCCACAATCGCACTGCAGCGTCGCCGGGGTTTTGTGGGAGGGGCTTCAGCCCCGACGCTTTCCGCCCGGATCGCCGCGATCTGGGACCAGAGCGTCGGGCCTGAAGGCCCTCCCGCAATCGCACTGCAGCGCCGCCGGGGTTTTGTGGGAGGGGCTTCAGCCCCGACGCTTTCCGCCCGGATCGCCGCGCTGCGGGTCCAGCGCACCGAGCCAGAGGCCTTGCCCCGGCGACGCCCTGACCCGTCGGCGACGCCCTAGCCCGCCGGCGGCGCCGGCTTGCCGGCCGCGCGCGTCTGCTCGCGCGTCACCACTTCGACCTTCGGCTCCTTCCACGGGCCGGTCACCCGGTAGGTGCGCGAGGTCAGGCTGCCCAGCGGCTTCTGCAGCACCGCGTTGGCGGCCGCGCCGATCGCCGCGCCGACCGGGCCGGCGGCGAGCGCGCCGACCGCGGTCAGCACGTTGGCGGCCTTGGGACGCACTTCGATGGTCTGGTCGTAGCTCTGCGCGCGCAGGTCGGCGGCGCCGCGGATGGCGATGCTCGCGGCCGGGCCGTCGATGCTCAGATCGTCGCTGCGCGCGCTGCCGTTGCCGAAGCGCACGGTGCCGCCGACGCGGTCGAAGGCGAAGCCCTTGGAAAACAGGTCGCGGAAGTCCAGGGTCAGCCGGCGCGGCAGCTGGGCCACGCTGAGCAGGCCGAGCATGCGCCCGGCGCCGGGTTCGATCTCGATCAGGCGGCCGTCGCGTACGTCCAGGTTGAGCGTGCCTTCGAGCGAGCCCAGCGCCATCCCGGCCGGCGCGCCCGGCCAGCCCGCGTCGAGCCGCGCCTTGCCCTTGCCGCCGCCGATCTGGCCGCCGAAACCGAAGCCGGTCATCAGCGCGCCGACATCGCCGCTGTCCACGGTCGCGCTCAGATGGGTGCGCGCGGCCGCGCCGCGGCCGGTCCAGTCGCCGCTGAGGTCGATGGATTGCTTGTCGCCGCGGGTGCTGATCTGGTCGATGCGCATGCCCGCGGGCGTGGGCCGGGTGCGGATCGTGGCGCTGCCGAGCGCGGCGCTGCCCAAGCGCAGGTCGGCGATGTCCAGCGTCAGCGCCGGAATCTTGGCCGGATCCATCGAGGCGTCGGCCGGCTTCGGCGCGGCCTGTGCGACGTTGGCCGCGGCCGCGTGCGCGCCGTTGCCGGCATTGCCGGAATTGCCGCCGGCGGTCGCGCCCGCGCCCACCGCGCTCCAGTGCACGCGCGCGAGCTTGCCGGCGATGGCGCCGCCTTCGCCGCCGGGAATCATCACCGCGCCTTCCAGCGCCGCGCCCTCGGCGCGCACCGCGGTCGCGCCGCGCGCGGCCGGCACCACCACCAGGCGGGTGTTGGGGAACACGCCGCCGAGCAGTTGCAGGCGCTGCGCGGTCACGTCGACGCGCTGCAACGGCAGGCCGTCGTCGGCACCGTCGCCGTGGGCGAGCGCGATCCAGTCGATCGCCTCCAGCACGTCGACCCGGCCGCTCACCGCCAGGCCGTGGGCCGGCGGCAGCTCATCGACCCGGTTGGCGCCGAACACCGCGCGCACGCCGGTCTTGCCGTTGGTGTTGCGCGCGCGCAGCGCCAGGGTGTTGCCCAGGGCCACGCGCACATCGCCGCTGCCCAGCGGCAGCGGGGTTTCCACGCTCGTCGGCAGCGGCGCGGCGGCGGCCTTGTTGAGCGGCGGCGGCAGGGTCAGCGCGGTGCCGACCAGATTCGATTGCAGGCTCAGCATCGTCGGCGCCGCCGCGGCCGGCTTGCCCGGCGCGGCCGGCGCGCTTTTGGGAATCGAAATGCCCACCGTCCACAGCGAGCGCCCGTCCAGGTAGTCCTTGAGCCAGGCCAGATCGTCCGGCCCGCGCGCGATCAGCTCGTCGGCGCCCGAGATCGCATCCAGCCCGGCTTCGAACGCGTTGGCCTTGTCGCGCACATAGTCTTCGCCGGCGCGCAGCGACAGCTTGCCCGGCGCGCCGTCGTGCAGCACCGCCAGGTCCTCGGCGCGGAAACCGCTGCGGCCGAATTCGGCGTGGCCGCGCACTTGTTCGAACGCGACCTTCCAGCGCGGGTCGGCGAGCTTGGCATCGGTCAAGTCGACGCCGCCGTCGAGCGTGGTGCGCCCGCCCTCGCGCAGCGCCAGCTGCATGTCGAAGGCGACCGCGGCCGGCCCGCTGGCGCGCAGGTTGTCGAGGGTGTCGGCGTGTTCCTTGTGCAGCGGGCTCTGCCGCAGCAAGTTCAACAATTGCCCGGCTTCCGACGAGGTCTCGGCTTTCACGTACAGCACGCCGTCGTGGTAGCTCTCGATCCCGGCCTGCACCTTGCGCACGCCGACGCCGGCGATCTTGCCGGCGCCTTCGACGCTGAAGCCGTCGCCGACGAAGGCGATGTCGGCATCGAGCGCCTCCACCGCCGGCCAGTCGGGCTGGAACTTCACCGTCGCCGCGCGCAGCTTGCCGCCGGCGTGGAACAGGCCGTTGTTGCGGTTGAACGGCCAATC
This sequence comes from Lysobacter enzymogenes, assembly GCF_017168095.1. Classification (GTDB taxonomy): domain Bacteria; phylum Pseudomonadota; class Gammaproteobacteria; order Xanthomonadales; family Xanthomonadaceae; genus Lysobacter; species Lysobacter enzymogenes_D. The sequence continues at coordinate 7,526 of NZ_LXSD01000364.1, forward strand.
GTCGAGATCGCCGGACACCACCGCGTGCCCATCGACCAAGGTGCCGGCGACCAGGCCGTTGTCGAGCCAGTTCAACAAATGCTGCGACATCTGGCTGCGCACCCAGAAGCCTTTCGCGGTCGGCAGCTTGACCGGATCCAGGTCGGCGGCGATGTCGATCCACGGCCGCGAACCGTCGCCCTGCCACCACATCCCGCCGCGCGCGCGCAGGCCGACATCGCCGTCGATGCGCAGCGCGGTGGTGCCGATGCGCCAGCCGCCGCCTTCGCGCCAGCCGCCGACGCTGCCTTGCAGTTTGAAGGTATGCGGCACGCCGAAGCCCGAGGGCCAGTCGAAGCGCATCGGCGAGCGTTCGTCGAGATCGAACGCGAAGCCCTCGGCGTCGGCCTGGAAACGCCCGGCCAGCCCTTGCAGGCCCGGCGAATGGCCGACCGGATCGAAGCCCAGCGCATCGACCCGGGCGCTGGCGAACATCGGCCCGTCGCGATGGCCGTTGACCGCGATCTCGCTCAGCGACACCCGCGGCCTGGCGGTTTCGAACCAGTGGCGCAGGCGCTCGGGCAGCGCGTCGCTGAGCGCGGCCACCGCGATCAGCGGGCCGGCGTCGATGCGGTCGGCGCGCAGCGCGTAGCGTTCGCCGCCGGCCACGGCCAACCCGTCCAGGCTCTGCACGTTGGGGTCGTTGCCGATCCGCAGCCTGGACGCGTCCAGGCGCCAGCCGTTGTCGGTCAGGCGGTAGTGCGCGAGGGTTTCGACGTGGTCGAACTCGATCCGCGCCGGCTGCACCGCTTTGTTCGCTGCGTCGTCGGCGCGCGCGGTCTTGGCGGTCGCGGCGGCGGCCTTGGTGGGAGGGGCTTCAACCCTGCCGCTGTCCGCTCCACTCGCGGCAACCCGACCGGAAGGCGTCGGGCCTGAAGGCCCTCCCACAGTCGCGGCAGTGGCTTTTGTGGGAGGGGCTTTTGTGGGAGGGGCTTCAGCCCCGACGCTGTCCGCTCCGCTCGCGGCGACTTGTCCGGAAGGCCCCGCCACAGCGGCGGCCACAGGCGCCGCGGCCGCGGCGATCGCCGTCGGCACCGACGTCGACGCCGCCGTGGGCGGCGCCGACGCCGGCGCGCTGCGTTCGGCGCGCAAGCCGACCCGGTCCAGCGCCGCCGACACCATCACCCCGGCGACCCGGTGCCCGCGCAGGTCGGCCCAGGCCTGCGCCCGGCCCTGGCCCGTCTCGATCCGGATGCCGGCCACTTTCAGCAACGGCGACCAACCCGCCAGGTCGGCGCGCACCGCGCCGGCGTAGGCGCGGCCGTCGCCGCGCTTGCGGTCGAAATCCAGCACCACGTCCAGCGGCGTGGCCGCCGCGCCGCTCGCGCCGACGCTCGGCCACGCGCGCGCGCCGGCGCGCACGCGGTCGCCGTTCACGCGCAGGCGCAGGTCGATCTTGGGCACGCGCGCGTCCAGGCCCAGGCTCGGCGCGATCACCGCCAGCTTGCCGTCGATGACCTGCAGTTCGCCCAGCCCTTCCAGCGCCGACAACGGATCGCCTTGTTCGGTCTGTTCCTGCCCCGGCAGGCCGCGCACTTTCCAGCGGCCGTCGTCGGCGCGTTCCAACGTCAGGTCCAGGCCGCGCAGGCGCAGTTCGGAGAACGCCTGCCCCGGCAACACGCCGGCATACAGCGACACCAGCATTTCCGCGTCGCCGATGTTGAACGCCTGCGCGCCCTCGCCGATGCGCAGCCCGTCCAGGCGCAGCAGCGGCCCGCGCCGGGTCCACCGGGTTTCGACCCGGTCGAACGCCACCGGCCGCCCGGCGCGCTGGCTCAACCACGCCGCGACCTTGTCCGGATGGCGCTCGGCCAGCGGCAGCAACTGGCTGGCCACCGCCAACAGCGACGCCACCAGCACCAGCAGCACCGCCGCGCCGTAGAACACGGCACGGCGGGCGAGGCGCAGGCGGCGGCGCAGGGGGGTGGGCATCAGCGGCGCGCCCGTTCGATCGGCCCTGCTCCCGTAAGCGGGAGCGCAGTCGCGGCGAGGGCCGCCGGCGCGGCGTCCCTCATCCGGCCCTGCGGGCCACCTTCTCCCGCACGCGGGAGAAGGACCGCGGCGAAGTCACAGCAACACGACATCGAACTGCTCCTGCGCATACTGGTCGTCGGCCTGGAACCGGATCGACTTGCTCAAGAATTCTTCCAGCTCCGCCACCGCCGCCGACTCCTCGTCGGTGATCCGCGCCACCACCTTGGGCGAGGCGATCACCAGCAGCCGCGCCGCGTCGAACTGGCGCACCTGGCGGACGATGTCGCGGAAAATCTCGTACGTCACCGTCTCCGGCGTCTTCAGCGTGCCGCGCCCGCCGCACTCGTGGCAGGCCTCGCTGAGCTGGCGCTCCAGGCTCTCGGTGGTGCGCTTGCGGGTCATCTCCACCAGCCCCAGCGGCGAGAAGTCGTACACCGTGGTCTTGGCGTGGTCGCGGGTCAGCGCCTTCTCCAGCTGCCGCAGCACCTGGCGCTTGTGCTCCTGGTCGGTCATGTCGATGAAGTCGATGATGATGATCCCGCCCAGGTTGCGCAGCCGCAGTTGCCGGGCGACCGACTGGGCGGCCTCCAGGTTGGTGCGGTAAACGGTTTCCTCCAGGTTGCGTTGACCCAGGAACGAACCGGTGTTCACGTCGATGGTGGTCATCGCCTCGGTCTGGTCGATGACCAGGTAGCCGCCGGACTTCAGCGGCACTTCCTTGTCCAGCGCGCGCTGGATCTCGTCCTCGACCCCGTACAGGTCGAAGATCGGCCGCGCGCCGGTGTAGTGTTCGATCTTCTCGGCCAGCCCCGGCATGTACTGGGCGGCGAAGCTGCGCAGGCGCTCGCTGGTCTCGCGCGAGTCGACCTTGACCTTCTCCACGTCGCGCCGGATCAGGTCGCGCACCGCGCGCAGCGGCAGGCTCAGGTCTTCGTAGACGCGCTCGCCGACCTTGCTGCTGCGCGACTTCTCCGCGATCAGCGCCCAGGCCCGGCTCAGGTAGGCGATGTCCTCGGCCAGCGCCTCTTCCGGCTGGCCTTCGGCGTTGGTGCGCACGATGTAGCCGTGCTGCTCGCCGGCCGGCGCCTGCGCGGTCACCAGCGCCTTCAGCCGCGCCCGCTCGCCCTCGTCCTCGATCCGCGCCGACACCCCGACCACGCGCGTGCGCGGCAGCAGCACCAGGTAGCGCGAGGGGATCGACAGCTGCGTGGTCAGGCGCGCGCCCTTGCTGCCGATCGGGTCCTTGACCACCTGCACGATGATCTCCTGGCCCTCGCGCAGCAGTTCGGCGATCGGCCGGGTCGGCGCCGGCGGCAGCGGCGCTTCCTCGCCCTCGCCTTCGCCGCTCTGGTGCGGGCGCACGATGTCGGCCGCGTGCAGGAACGCCGCGCGCTCCAGGCCGATCTCGACGAACGCCGCCTGCATCCCCGGCATCACCCGCTGCACCTTGCCCTTGTAGATGTTGCCGACCACGCCGCGGCGCCAGCCGCGCTCGATGTGCAGCTCCTGCAGCATGCCGTTTTCGACCACGGCGACGCGGGTTTCGCGCGGGGTGACGTTGACGAGGATCTCTTCGGTCATGAGCGGGCGCGGGTCCGTTGGCGCTGCGAAGGCGGGGAATGAGAGAAACGGCGGGAACGGGGAACGGCGGGGCTTAAGGCGGGCGGGTACGGCGATGGGGTTGCTATGGAACGCGCGCGGCCGGCCGAGTTCGGCCGCGCGCGCGACGGCGTTCGGCGCGGTTCAGGCGCTCAGACCGAACTCGCGCAGCAGCCGCGCGGTTTCGTGCAGCGGCAGCCCCATCACCCCGGAGTAGCTGCCCGCCAGCCGGGTCACGAACACCTCGGCGCCGCCCTGGATGGCGTAGCCGCCGGCCTTGCCCATCGGCTCGCCGGAGGCGACGTAGCGTTCGATCTGCCCCTCGTCGAGCGCGGCGAAGCCGACCTCCGACACCGACACCGCCTGCGCTTCGCGCGCCGGCGAGACCAGCGACACCGCGCTGATCACCTGGTGGGTGCGGCCGGACAGCCGCCGCAACATGGCGCGGGCGTCCTCGGCGTCGCGCGGCTTGCCGAACACTTCGTCGTCGAGCACCACCTCGGTGTCGGCGCCGAGCACCACCGCCGACGGGTTGGCGACCACCTTGAGCAAGCCCGCCCCGGCCTTTTCGCGCGCGACCCGGCGCACGTAGTCGGCGGCGGGTTCGCCGGGCTGGCGCTGTTCGGGGATGTCCAGGTCGATCAGGCCGAATTCCAGGCCGAGGCGGCCGAGCAGTTCGCGTCGCCGCGGCGATTGGGAGGCTAGATAGAGCATGCGCGAAAGCATAACCCGCGCTGACTGAGCGCCGCCTCAAGCCCGACGGCGCAAACCCCGTACCGAATCACGGTTCGTTAACCGATTCAGCAAGACCCTTACCTCGTCCCTCAAGGAGTTGCACATGACCCGGTTGTCGTCCCCGTCGTCCGTCCGCCTGCCGTCCCTGCCCCGCCTGTCGTTGCGCCCGCTGGCGCTCGCCGCCGTCCTCGCCTTCGGAGCCGCAACCGCCATGTCCGCGTCCGCCCAGACCGCCCCTTACGTCGCCACCGACGGCACCCTGCTCTCGGTCTCGGCCGAATCCACCGCCAAGCGCACGCCCAACATCGCCACCGTCTCCACCGGCGTGGTCACCCAGGCCGCCGACGCCAACGCGGCGATGCGCGCCAACGCCGAGCAGATGGCCAAGGTCGTGGCCGCGATCAAGGCCGCCGGCATCGCCGAGCGCGACATCCAGACCAGCGGCATCAACCTCAATCCGCAATACCGCTACCAGGAAAACCAGCCGCCGCAGATCACCGGCTACCAGGCCAACAACAACGTCAACATCGTGATCCGCGACATTTCCAAGGTCGGCAAGATCCTCGACTCGCTGGTCGCCACCGGCGCCAACCAGATCAACGGGCCGACCTTCGACCTGGACGACAAGGACAAGGAAGCCGCCTTCGACGAAGCCCGCCGCGGCGCCATCGAAAAGGCCCAGTCGCGCGCCGAGATGTACGCCAAGACCCTGGGCATGAAGGTGCGCCGCATCGTCAGCGTCAGCGAAGGCGGCCGCTTCGCCCCGCCGATGCCGATGCCGATGATGGCCATGCGCATGGAGAAGGCCGGCGCCGCCGCCGACACCTCGGTCTCGCCGGGCGAAAACAGCCTGTCGATGAACCTGGACGTGGTGTTCGAGCTGGGTAAGTGAGATGAGCGGCGACAAGCAACGCACGCCGGGCACCGTCGACCCGCGCCCGGGCCGCAACCCGGGCTATCCGGAGCCGCAGCCGCAGGACGGCGAGGACGCGCAGCGGCCGAAGAAGCGCAAGCCCGATCCCGATGAGGGCGGGCTGCAGCGCGAGCCCGAGCACGGCGCCGACGGCGATTGAACCCGGCCGCAGCGCCGGCACCCAGCGAAGACGAGGCCCGCGCGAGCGGGTCTCGTCGTTTTCGCGGCCCGGTGCAGCGGCGCTTGCGGAGCGTGGCGCGGGCCGGGAGCGGACGCCGGCCGCTGCGGGCGTGGGAATCGGGGCAGGCCCGGCTCGGCCTCGCCCGAAGTTTCTGCGGCGGCGCAAGACTGCCGCCACTACCCGGCCGGTTTCAAGGCCTGAGCTTCGCCGCTACGGCAAGTGGCCAAGCGCACGAGTGGCCGCCAATTGTTGCCGTTCATTCAGCCAGACAGGGTTTGAACCGGCTTTGCCCAGGATTTTCAGATTTCGCCGAATCGACGGAAATCGCTGCACGAAGCCCGACGATATCGGCAGAAGTTCTTGAGCACCGACCGAACCGCCCGGCGCCTTTCCCACTAAGGTAGTAAACGAGAACCGCTTGCATCTCCAGCGGCCACCGGCGCATTTTTGAGACGCGGAACCGCTTTCGACTACAACCCCGTTGGCGGTACCGGGCCGTTGTCAGAGCAGTACGACACACTCAAGGAGGATGCCCATGGTTCGCACGCTCCCATCCCACCACGCCCGCCAGCCCCTGGACGGCACCCGCATCGCCGCCAACGCCGGCGCCATCGCGTTCAATGCGGCCATGCTGATGCTGATGCTGGCGCCGTTGAGCGCGCCGCAGTTGATCACCCAACCGCTCGACCAGACGATCATCGAGTTCGTCCCGCGCCCCAGGCCGGTCGACCCGCCCCCGCCGCCGCCGAAGAAAGACCCGCCGCTGCGCCAAGTGGTCAAGGATCCGCCGCCGCGCGTCCAGCAGGTCGCGCCGCAACCTGTGGCGCCGCCGCAAATCGTCGTCGACCAGCCGGCGCAGGCGATGGATTTCCAAGGGTCGAACGACGTCGTCGCCAGCATCGAACCGCCGGTCAACGTCGGCCGCCAGATCATCGAAGGCGCGACCCTGCAGGTGCTGCGCAACCCGGCGCCGAGCTACCCGATCGAAGCCGTGCGCGCCGGCATCACCGGCACCGTCGAACTGGAAATCCTGGTCGGCGTCGACGGCAAGCCGATCGACGTGCTAATCGTGCGCAGCAGCGGCAACCGCGCGCTCGACCAAGCCGCGCGCAAGGTCGTGCTGCAGCGCTGGGCGTTCCAGCCGGCGATGGAGAACGGCCAGGCCGTGCAGGCGCGCGGCCGCGTGCCGATCGAGTTCAAGCTGGACCGGCAATAAGCCGCGGCGTCGTCCGCCCACCGCGGGCGACGCTGCGACACTCGAAGGCCAACGCACAGACCCTCGCCCCAGCGAGGGTCTCGTTTTTATCGCCGCCCCACGAAGGCCCCTGTAGGAGCGGCGCAAGCCGCGACCGCGACCCCTCCGCTACGACGAACGCCCGCAACACCCGCGCCAACAGCCAACCGAACCGCACAAAAAACCGCTGCGCCGACCGCATCCCGCCTACGCATCAAGCGCGGTGATACGGATGATTCGCCAGCAACGCCGCCGCCCGATACAACTGCTCCGCCGCAACCAGGCGCACCAGCATATGCGGCAGCGTCAGCGGCCCCAGCGACCACTGCTCGTCCGCGCGCGTCAGCACCTCCGGCGCATGCCCTTCCGGCCCGCCGATCAGGAACGCCAGATCGCGTCCCTGCCCGCGCCAATGCTCCAGGCGCTGCGCCAACTGCTCCGAGGTCCACAACCGCCCGCGCCCCTCCAGCGCAACCACGCAGGCGTTCTTGGGCAGCGCCGCGAGCACCCGCGCGCCCTCGTCCGCGGTCGCACGTACCGCATCGCGGCCCTTGCCGCGCAGGCCCGGCTCGATCTCCACCAGCTCCAGCGGCAGCCAGTGCGAGAGGCGCTTTTGATATTCGCCGAAGCCTTCGGCGACCCAGCGCGGGGCGCGTTCGCCGACGGCGATGAGTTTGCTTTTCATGGGCGCATGGTAGCGCGGGGGCGATGCGGGTTTCGTCGTTACCGCGGTGTCGCCGTCGCTCCGACGCAACTGCATCAGACCCTTGTAGGAGCGGCGCAAGCCGCGACCGCGAAAACGACGCGACTGCGCAACCGACTCCAACCCGCGCACCGACCGGACAACGCGCGCGACAAAACCCCACCGCAAAAAACGAAGGCCCGGCATCCGCCGGGCCTTCGCCGTTTCATCGATGCGAAGCGAACCCGCGCCTCAGCGCAAGTTCTCCTCCAGCACCTTGATCGTCATGCGCTTGCGCAGCGCCGAGGTCAGCTCGGTCACTTCGTCCGCCGCGGTCGCCTGCGCGGATTGGGTACGCAGCATGTCCAGCTCCGCCGCCTTCAGCACCGACTTGTCGCCCGGCGCGATCTTGGTCACCGCGAACAGCACGTAGCCGCCGTTGGGCAGCTTGGCCTTGCCGCCGGCGTTCTTGCCCTGCGCCGGCGCGCGCACGGCGAAGATCGCCTCGGTCACGTCCGGCGGCAGCATCGGCATGCCGCGGGCGACGCCGGGCAGGTCCTGCGGCGGCGGCAACTGCTTGGACGCGGCCACCGCGGCCAGGGTTTCGCCGCCGTTGATGCGCGCGATCAGCGCGTCGGCTTCCTTTTCCGCGGCCTTGCTCGTGCGGTCGGCGCGGACCGCGGCGATGACCTTGTCGCGCACCTGCGCCAGCGGCTGCGCGCGCTCGGGCGTGTGCGAGACCACCCGGATCAGCACGCTGTGGTCCTGGCCGATGTCGATCGGATCGCTGACGGTGTTGTCCTGGATGCGCGCCTCGGTGAAGGCCGCGCGCACCACCGCCGGATTCTGCGCGATGCCGGTGTTGGCCGCGGCATCGCGGGTCACCACCGCCATCTTCTGCAGCGGCAGGCCGACCGCCTTGGCCGGCGCTTCCAGCGTGGTCGGGTTCTTGTAGACCAGATCGACCAACTTGGCCGAGAACTCGTTGAAGGCGCGCTCGCGGCCGGCTTCGGTTTCCTCGCGCAGCAGGGTCTCGCGCACGGCCTCGAACGGCTGCTGCGAGCCGCTCTTGATCTCGCGCACCTGGATGATGTGCCAGCCGCCGTCGGCCTTGACCGGGTCGCTGACCTGGCCGGCCTGCAGCTTGCCGAACGCGGCGTCGTCGAACGCGCCGGGGAAATTGCCCTTGCCCATCCAGCCCAGCTCGCCGCCGGCGGCCTTGGAGCCCAGGTCGTCGCTGTTGGCGCGCGCCAGCGCGGCGAAGTCGGCGCCCGCGGCCTTGGCCTGCGCGGCGATCTGCTTGGCCTTGTCCTCGGCCGCCTTCTGCGCGGCGGCGTCGGCGTTGGCCGGCACGTTGATCTGGATGTGCGAGATCAGGCGCTGCTCGGCGGCCAGGAACTTGCTCTGCTCGTTCTTGTAGCGCTCCTGCAGCGCCGCTTCGGTCGGCGCCGGCGGCGCCGGCATGGCCGCGGCGTTGAGCTCGACGTATTCGATGCCGACGCTCTCGGGCGAACGGAAATCCTTGCCGTGGCTGTCGTACCACTTCTGGATCTCGACCGCGCTGACCTCGGCGGTGTCGGCGGCCGGCGCCGGCAGCTCGATCAGGCTGATGTCGCGCTTCTCGCCCAGTAGCTTGATCAAGCGGTCGGTTTCGCCGGAGGTGACGAAGCTGCTCTCGGCCAGGCTCGCCGGCAGCAGGGTTTCCTGCAGGCGGTCGCGCACGAACTGCTCGAACTGGGTTGGCGTCTGCGGCGGATTGCGCATCTGCAGCCCGAGGATGTAGCGCTCCTGGCTGAACTTGCCGCTGCCGTCGAGGAAGTCGGGCACCGACTGGATGGTCTTGACCACCAGCGCATCGCTGACGCTGACGCCGTCGACTTCGGCGGCGATCTTGCGCACGCGCTCGTCGATCAGCGCGTCGAGCACGCGGCGCTTGCTTTCCGGCTTTTCGAATTCGCGCGCGTCGAAGTTCGGGCCCTGCTGGGCGCGGGCCTGGTCGCGGGCGCGGTTGAAGCGCTCGTCGAATTCGCCGCGCTCGATCGCTTCCTTCTTCCACAGCATCGAGGCCGGCCACCACGACGGCGCCGAGCGCCACCACGACGGCGCGATCTCGATGTGCGCGACCGCATTGTCGGTGCGCTGCACCATGTACTGCTCGATGCCGACGAAGGCGAAGGGAATGATCAGCAGGCCGAGGATCACGGTGGCGATCCAGCCCGAGGTCTTGTCGCGGAGTGTCTGCAGCATGTCCGGGTCGGGTTAAGTCGTAAGCCGGACAGTTTAGCGCGGTTCCGCGGCCAGGGCGGCGCGGGGCGACGGTTGTCGCATTCGGGGCGGCGGGCGGTGCGGGCCGGCGGCGGGACGCCCCGGGGCGTCCCCGGGGCGAACGCTCGTGCGCTCCGGCGGGCGGCGGCCGGAGCCTGGAAACAGAAGTCGGCCCGCGAAACCGAAGCCGCGCGAACGCCGCGGCGCGGAAAAAAGAAAAGGCACCGTTTCCGGTGCCTTTCAGGTGCAACTGGCGGAGTGGACGGGACTCGAACCCGCGACCTCCGGCGTGACAGGCCAGCATTCTAACCGACTGAACTACCACTCCGCGCTTTGAAACTCCGGCCCGCGATCCGTGCCGCATCGCGGCAAAATCGAGGACTCTCACTTATATAAAAACGAAGGCGCCGTTTCCGGCGCCTTCGACAAAACTGGCGGAGTGGACGGGACTCGAACCCGCGACCTCCGGCGTGACAGGCCAGCATTCTAACCGACTGAACTACCACTCCGCGTATTTTGAAACTCTACTACCAAAACTCGTTTTCGAAAACCCGTTTCGCTCGCTGAATCCGCTCTTGCGAGGGACACGCCACGGCAGAAAGACCAGCGACTCTGGTGGGTGCTGAGGGTTTCGAACCCCCGACCCTCTCCGTGTAAAGGAGACGCTCTACCGCTGAGCTAAGCACCCGAATACCTAGGGCTGACTGCTTTGGGTTTCGTGGGCGATGCCTGCATCGCCGCCGAGTTGGTTAGTTTACGGCATCCTTCAGCGCTTTGCCAGCCTTGAAGGAGGGATTCTTCGAAGCCGGGATCTTGATGGTCTCGCCGGTCTTGGGGTTGCGGCCCTGGCGAGCGGCGCGCTTGCGCACCTGGAAGGTGCCGAAGCCTACGAGCGTGACAGTGTCGCCCTTCTTCAGCGCCTTGGTGACGACGTCGATCAGCGCATCGACGGCGGCGGTAGCGTCGGTCTTCGACAGCTCGGCGGTTTCGGCGACGGCGCCTACGAGTTCGGCCTTGTTCATTATTTTATTGACTCCCTGTGCGGTTGCGACCGCGTGTTCTGAGAATCGGATCATCGCCGCAGGAGGCGTGGTTCCGATCAAGTGTGCCGCGCAGAAGTTGTGCGTGTGGATTGGGGCTGCGCGGTTGCGGTCGTTATACCAGCGGCCTATAGGGGGCGCAAGCGCGAAAGCCAGCAGTGGCGCGGCTTTCAGCGTTTTTTCGCGCCCCCTTTCGGCGCTCTCCGACCGGCGGCCCGAGTCAGTGCTTGACGTCGGGCTGCGGGTTGCTCTTGCCGTTTTCGCGCACCGGAATTTCGCCTTCGCCCGAAGTCGGCACCGGCGCGATCGGACGCTCGAGCGCGATGTCGAGCACCTCGTCGATCCAGCGCGCCGGGATGATCTTCAGGCCCTGGGTCACGCTCTTGGGCAGGTCGGCCAGATCCTTGCGGTTCTCTTCCGGAATGATCACGGTGCGGATGCCGCCGCGCAGCGCGGCCAGCAGCTTCTCCTTCAGGCCGCCGATCGGCAGCACGCGGCCGCGCAGGGTGATCTCGCCGGTCATCGCCACATCGGCCTTGACCGGATTCTTGGTCAGCATCGACACCAGCGCGGTGGCCATGCCGATGCCGGCGCTGGGGCCGTCCTTCGGCGTGGCGCCTTCGGGCACGTGCACGTGCACGTCGTGCTTCTGCAGGAACTCGACGTCGATGCCGAGGCGCTCGGCGCGCGCGCGCACCACCGACAGGGCCGCCGACACCGACTCCTTCATCACGTCGCCGAGCTGGCCGGTCAGGATCAGCTGGCCCTTGCCCGGCACCAGCGTGGCTTCGACCTGCAACAGGTCGCCGCCGACTTCGGTCCAGGCCAGGCCGGTGACCAGGCCGATCTCGTTCTGCTCTTCGGCGCGGCCGAAATCGAAGCGGCGCACGCCCAGGTACTTCTCCAGGTTCTTGGAGGTGACGTTGACCGCGCCGTCCTTGCCCTTCTTCGCAGGCTTCGGCCCGGCCAGGGCGATTTCCTTGACCACCTTGCGGCAGATCTTGGAGATCTCGCGCTCCAGGTTGCGCACGCCCGACTCGCGGGTGTAGTAGCGCACGATGTCGCGCACCGCGCCTTCGGCGATCTTGATCTCCTCGGGCTTCAAGCCGTTGTTCTTGATCTGCTTCGGCAGCAGGTAGCGCATCGCGATGTTGAGCTTCTCCTCCTCGGTGTAACCCGGGATGCGGATCACTTCCATGCGGTCCAGCAAGGGTCCGGGAATGTTGAGCGAGTTGGAGGTGGCGACGAACATCACTTCGCTGAGGTCGAGGTCGACTTCCAGGTAATGGTCGTTGAAGGCGTTGTTCTGCTCGGGATCGAGCACCTCGAGCAGGGCCGAAGACGGATCGCCGCGGAAGTCCATCGACATCTTGTCGATCTCGTCGAGCACGAACAGCGGGTTCTTGCTGCCGACCTTGTTGAGGTTCTGCACGATCCGGCCCGGCATCGAGCCGACATAGGTGCGGCGATGGCCGCGGATCTCGGCCTCGTCGCGCACGCCGCCGAGCGACATGCGCACGAACTTGCGGTTGGTGGCCTTGGCGATGGACTGGCCGAGCGAGGTCTTGCCGACGCCCGGCGGGCCGACCAGGCACAGGATCGCGCCCTTCATGTTCTTCACCCGCGACTGCACCGCGAGGTATTCCAGGATGCGTTCCTTGACCTTCTCCAGGCCGAAGTGGTCGGCGTCGAGCACGTCCTGCGCGGCCTTCAGATCCTTGCGGATCTTGCTGCGCTTCTTCCACGGCACGCCCAGCAGCCAGTCGAGGTAGTTGCGCACCACCGCGGCTTCGGCCGACATCGGCGACATCTGCTTGAGCTTGTTGAGCTCGTTCTTGGCCTTGGTCTCGACCGGCTTGGGCATGCCGGCCTCGGCGATCTTGCGCGCGAGCTCGTCGATGTCGTTGGGCGCATCGTCGATCTCGCCGAGCTCCTTCTGGATCGCCTTCATCTGCTCGTTGAGGTAGTACTCGCGCTGGCTCTTTTCCATCTGCGACTTGACTCGGCCGCGGATGCGCTTTTCCAGCTGCTGCACGTCGATCTCGCCGTCGACCAGGCCGACCAGCTGCTCCAGGCGCGCGCCGATGGCGTGGGTCTCCAGGAGCTTTTGCTTGTCGCCGATGCGCACGCCCAGGTGCGCGGCGACGGTGTCGGCCAGGCGGCCGGGCTCGTCGATGCCGGCGAGCGTCTGCATCAGCTCCGGCGGCAGCTTGCGGTTGGTCTTGACGTACTGTTCGAACAAGCCCATCAGCGAACGCGCGATGGCTTCGACTTCGCGCTCTTCGCGGTCGACCTGCGGCTCGACCACGACCGCGTGGCCGGACAGCGCATTGTCGCGCTCGGCCACCTCGTCCACGCGCACGCGCGAGACGCCTTCGACCAGCACCTTGATGGTGCCGTCGGGCAGCTTGAGCAGTTGCAGGACCTGGGCCAGGGTGCCGATCTCGTACAGATCCTCGGCGCCCGGGTCGTCGGTTTCGGCGGACTTCTGCGCGACCAGCAGGATGCGCTTGTCCGATTCCATGGCGAGGTCGAGGGCGCGGATGGACTTGTCGCGACCGACGAACAGCGGGATCACCATGTGCGGGAACACGACCACATCGCGCAGCGGCAGCACCGGCAGGGTCATGGATTCGGCGGAAGACTGGGTCATTGGAGCTCTCGACAAGCGTGGGGTGAGGATGCCGGGGCATCCAGGCTCCCGTTATGGGGGTGGCGGCCCGGGAGCGCAAGCAAAGCCCGCCGGGCGGCCCGCAGAATCGAGAAAAACCGCTTTTAAATCATTGCCTTGTGATACAAATCCGGACCTGGGACAAAGCGTCCCGTCCGCCCCGCCGATCAGGACGCCACCGATGCAACGCTTGCGCGACGCCATCGATCACTACAACGCAAGCCGGGCCCGCTTCTGGGACGACGACTACAACACCCTGACCGCGCCCGGACCGGCCGCCGAGGACGCCATCGCCCGGCTGCGGGCGCTGGAGCCGCGGCCGCTGCCGGCCGAGCTGGAGGAGTTCTACCGGCGCTTCGGCGGCCTGGGCAACCAGGACAACACCGAGTCGCACTGCATGGAACTGCCCGGCCCCGCCGCCCTCGCCGAGGAGCTGGCGCGGGCCGACGAATGGCAGCGTATCCGCTCCCTGGGTTTGGTCGATGTGATCGCCCACAGCTGGGGCAACGACCGGCCCGAGTTCGAACCCGGCGCGAATTTCCGGCAGCCCGAGCTCGACGCGCTCAACGCGCGCTACCGCTGCTTCGGCTGGTACCGCACCGATACGGTCGGCGAAAGCGCCTGGTACGTGTACGCCGACGAAGCGGACCGGTTCGGCGCGCTGTACTACGACCAGGACGGGTTCGGCAGCGTCGAGCGTTTGCTGCGGGCAATGCTCGGCGCCAGCCCGGCGCGGCAGTCGCTGGAAGAGGTGCTGTGCGAAGGCGTGGAGCGCGCGCGGCAGGCGATGATCGAGTGGAACGGCGATGGGGAAGAAGACGCAGCCTGAGCGCTGCTGCCGCCGTCTTGCCGGCGCAAGCCCGCTGCTCTTTTGTGGGAGCGGCTTGCCTTGTGGGAGGGGCTTCAGCCCCGACGCTTCTGTGCCCGATCGCCGCGATCTGAAAGTACAGCGTCGGGACTGAACTCCCTCCCACAAGAGCAGAACCACTTCGCAGTCGTAGCGCCTGCCGCGCAGGCCGGAAACCGCTTTTTTGTGGGAGGGGCTTCAGCCCCGACGCCTTTGTGCCCGATCGCCGCGATCTGAAAGGACAGCGTCGGGACTGAAGTCCCTCCCACAAGAGCAGGACTGCCACGGCGTCCATCAAACAAGGAAACCGAACCCCGAAAACGATCGCCCCCGCACTGGGCGGGGGCGATGGTCTTGCTGGCTCGGCGCAGTGGCTTACTCGGCCGAAGCCACCTTGGGCTGCGCCGGCGGCGTCTGGTAGATCAGGTAGGGCTCGGACTTGTGCTCGATGACCGACTCGTCCACCACCACCTTGCTGACGTTCTCCAGCGACGGCAGTTCGTACATCGTGTCCAGCAGCACCGATTCGACGATGGTGCGCAGGCCGCGCGCGCCGGTCTTGCGCTTGAGCGCCTTCTTGGCGATCGCCGACAGCGCGTCGGGACGGAACTCCAGCTCGACGTTCTCCATCTCGAACAGCTTGCGGAACTGCTTGGTGATCGCGTTCTTCGGCTCGGTCAGGATCGAGATCAGCGCCGGCTCGTCGAGTTCCTCGAGCGTGGCGACCACCGGCAGGCGGCCGACGAACTCGGGGATCAGGCCGAACTTGATCAGGTCTTCCGGCTCGACGTCGGCGAGGATCTTGCCGATGTCGATCTTGCGCTCGGCGCTCTTGACCTTGGCGCCGAAGCCGATGCCGCCGGCCTCGGTGCTGCGCTGCTGGATGATCTTGTCCAGCCCGGCGAACGCGCCGCCGACCACGAACAGGATGTTGCGCGTGTCGACCTGCAGGAATTCCTGCTGCGGATGCTTGCGCCCGCCCTGCGGCGGCACGCTGGCGATGGTGCCTTCGATGAGCTTGAGCAGCGCCTGCTGCACGCCTTCGCCGGACACGTCGCGGGTGATCGACGGGTTGTCGCTCTTGCGCGAGATCTTGTCGATCTCGTCGATGTAGACGATGCCCTGCTGCGCCTTCTCGACGTCGTAGTCGCACTTCTGCAGCAGCTTCTGGATGATGTTCTCCACGTCTTCGCCCACGTAACCGGCTTCGGTCAGCGTGGTGGCGTCGGCGATGGTGAACGGCACGTTGAGCAGCCGCGCCAGCGTTTCGGCGAGCAGGGTCTTGCCCGAACCGGTCGGGCCGACCAGCAGGATGTTCGACTTCGACAATTCGACGTCGTCGTTCTTCTGCCGGCTCTCGATGCGCTTGTAATGGTTGTACACGGCGACCGCGAGCGTGCGCTTGGCGCGCTGCTGGCCGATCACGTACTGATCGAGCACCTCGAGGATCTCGCGCGGTTTGGGCAGGTGGCTGCGCGCCGACTGCGCCTTCTCCTCGAGTTCCTCGCGGATGATGTCGTTGCACAGCTCCACGCACTCATCGCAGATGAACACGCTCGGGCCCGCGATCAGCTTGCGGACTTCGTGCTGGCTTTTACCGCAGAACGAGCAATACAGGATCTTGTTGCTGTCGCCCGTGCTGCGTCCTTGTCGTTCGTCGGTCATGCTTGATTTGGCCCGTTGGTGCTCAGTCTTGTGGTGCGCGTTGGCTTCTTAATATGCCTAAATCGCCTGGGCGGCAAGCGCCGCCGAGGCTCGTTCAGGCGACACGGGCCGAGGATAGCACAGCGTCCCGGGCCCTCCCCCCGGATCTGCCTGAGCGAACATAGTTCAGGCGGATCAAAGGTTTGCGCGTGCTGTCGGCCCGCCCGGCGGCGTGCTTACGAGGCCTGGATGGTCTCGTCCGGACGGCGCTCGAGCACCTGGTCGACCAGGCCGTAATCGCGCGCGGCCTCGGCGCTCTTGAAGTTGTCGCGCTCGGTGTCGCGGGCGATGGTCTCCAGCGACTGGCCGGTGTGCTTGGCCAGGATTTCGTTGAGGCGCTGGCGCAGGGTCAGGATCTCGCGCGCGTGGATGTCGATGTCGGTGGCCTGGCCCTGGAAGCCGCCGAGCGGCTGGTGGATCATCACCCGCGAATTCGGCAGCGCCAGGCGCTTGCCCTTGGCGCCGGCGGCGAGCAGCAGCGCGCCCATGCTGGCGGCCTGGCCGATGCAGATCGTGCTCACGTCGGGCTTGATGTACTGCATGGTGTCGTAGATCGCCATGCCGGCGGTGACCACGCCGCCCGGGGAGTTGATGTAGAAGTTGATGTCCTTCTCGGGGTTTTCGGCCTCGAGGAACAGCATCTGGGCCACGATCACGTTGGCGACGTGGTCGTCGACGCCGCCGACCAGGAAGATCACGCGCTCCTTGAGCAGGCGCGAGTAGATGTCGTAGGCGCGCTCGCCGCGGCTGGTCTGTTCGACCACCATCGGCACCAGATTCAGGGCTTTGGTTAGGTTATCCATGGGGTAGACGGCACCTGTGGCTGACGTAGGGGGCGCTGGAGTTGCTTGCGCGGTTGAGCCCAACTTGGGGCCGGCGGCGGCGCAGCGCAAGAGGCGCGATTGCTAAAACGCCGCGGGGCGCCGCCCGCCGGCCCGGCGATGCCGGCGGCCAGTGCGGCGAAGGCCCTCGCGGGGAGGGCCTCCGGCAGGATCGTGCGAGCGGATCGCGCAAGGCGGGCGGTGCAAAGCAAGCGGCCCGCGGCCGTGGCCGCGGGCCGTGCGATCGTCAGTTCGGACGGATCGCGTCGCTGAACGACAGCGGCTGCTCGGTGTGCTGGGCGCGCTCGGCGATCCAGTCGATCACCTGCTCTTCCATCACCCGGTTCTGCAGGCCGGCCATCAGCTGCTGGTCGTTGCGGTACAGGTCGATCACCTGCTGCGGCTCCTCGTAGGTCGAGGCGATCAGGCGCAGGGTCTCGTTGACGCGCTTGGCTTCCAGGCGCAGGTCGTTGCGGCGGGCGATCTCGCCGACCAGCAGGCCGACCAGCACGCGCTTGCGCGCCGAATCCATGTAGCTCAGGTGGGCGTCGTCCGGCGCGCTGATCTGGCGGCCCTGGCGGCGGGCCTGCTCGACGGTCTGCCAGACCATGTTGCGGGCTTCCTGCTCGACCAGCTTCGGCGGCATTTCCACCGACTCGTAGGCCTTGACCAGCTGCTCGCCGACTTCCTGGCGCAGGCGGTTCATCAGCGCGCCCTTGAGCTCGCGCTCCAGGTTGGTGCGGATGTCGGCGCGGAACTGCTCGGCGTCGCCGCTGCGCACGCCGAAGCTCTTGATGAACTCGGCGTCCACTTCCGGCAGCACCGGCTCGGACACGTGGTTGAGCTTGAGGTGGACGCTGGCGGTCTTGCCGGCGACCTCGGCGGCGCGCCAGTCGGCCGGGAACTCGACCTGGGCGACCTTCTCCTCGCCGGCCTTGACCCCGATCATGGCGTCTTCCAGCGGCTTGAACATCGCGCCGGAGCCGATCTGGGTGCTGCCGTGCTCGGCGCCCTCGGCCGGCAGTCGGGTGCCGTCGATTTCGGTCCAGGTCTCCACTTCGACGATGTCGCCGTCCTGGGCGCCGCGCTCGACCGACTTCAGGGTGCGGCGCTGCAGGCGCAGGTTCTCGATCATCGCGTCGATGTCGGCGTCGGACACCTCGGCGGTGTGGCGCACGACTTCGAGCTTGCTCACGTCGATGTCGCCGAAGTCCGGCACCACCTCGAAGGTGGCCACGTAGGACAGGGTGCCCTCGGCTTCGCCGGCCGGCTCGATGCTCGGGTTGCCGGCGATCTGCAGCTGTTCCTTGCGGATCGCGTCGCCGAAGCTCTCGCGCAGCATGCCGTCGAGGATTTCGGCGCGGACCTGGGCGCCGAAGCGCTGCTCGATGATCTTGGCCGGCACCTTGCCCGGGCGGAAGCCCTTGATGTTGGCGCCGCGCGCGATTTCGCGCAGGCGGCCGCCGACCTGGGTTTCCAGGTTTTCGGCCGGGAGGCTGAAGGTCAGTCGGCGCTCCAGCGAGCCCAGCGATTCGAGCGAAACTTGCATATCCACTCCTGCGACCGCGGCACCTGCCGCGGCGACGATGTTGTTGATCCGGTCCGGCCGCCGGCCCGGGGGTGAAACTCGCCGGCCGGCGGAACTTGCTAGTTTGGCCGATTACGCGCTGGGCTGCCAGCGTTGCGCGGCCGAAAGGCCGGCGGGTGGCGGGTTTTGGGGCCGAGGCCGGGTTTTGCGGGGTGTGTCGCAGGCGGCGGTGGGATTGGGCAGCCGGCAGCGAGGGGACGGGCTGAGAACGGCCGCGCTTCAACAGCGCCGGCTGGGAAGGCCGGCCATTGCTGCCGGGCGTGGCGGCTGTTCTGTCTGCCGGCCGCCTTGGTGCGAAAGGCGGGACTCGAACCCGCACGCCTTGCGGCGCTGGAACCTAAATCCAGTGCGTCTACCAATTCCGCCACTTTCGCATCGCCCGGCGCGTCGGCCGGGCCCGCATTCTAACGGCGCGCCGGCGCAAATGCCGAGCCCTGCGGCGGTGGCCGAAGCGCCAGCGCCGGCACGCCGCCGGCCGGCGCGCGCGGCTATGCTGCGCCCTTCCCCACCGGCTGCGACCGCCATGCGCGAGCTGTATCCCGAGATCGAGCCTTACCGCACCCATCGCCTCGCCGTGGACGCGCTGCACGAGCTGCACGTCGAGGAATGCGGCAACCCGCACGGGCTGCCGGTGCTGTTCCTGCACGGCGGCCCCGGCGCCGGCGTGTCGCCGTATCACCGCCGCTTCTTCGATCCGGCCCGCTACCGGATCGTGCTGTTCGACCAGCGCGGCGCCGGCAAGTCGACCCCGCACGCGGAGCTGCGCGGCAACACCACCTGGCATCTGGTCGCCGACATCGAGCGCATCCGCGCGCTGCTCGGAATCGAGCACTGGGTGGTGTTCGGCGGCTCGTGGGGCTCCACCCTCGCCCTGGCCTATGCGCAGGCCCATCCGCAGCCGGTGCTGGGGCTGGTGCTGCGCGGCATCTTCCTCGGCCGGCCGCCGGAGCTGCGCTGGTTCAACGAGCTCGACGGCGGCGCGCGCTGGATCTTCCCCGAGCGCTGGCAGCGTTACCTGGACTACATCCCCGAGGAAGAGCGCGGGCAGATGGTCGAGGCCTACTGGCGGCGCCTGGACAGCAAGGACCCGAAGGTGCGGATCGAAGCGGCGATGGCCTGGAGCGATTGCGAAGGCGGCAGCACCACGCTGCTGCACGATCCCGACGAGCCGGGCATCCACGGCGACATCGAATCGGCGGTGAGCGTGGCGCGCGCCGAAGCGCATTACTTCCGCCACGACGTGTTCCTGGAGCCCGACCAGCTGCTGCGCGACGTCGCCCGCATCCGCCATATCCCGGCGACCATCGTGCACGGGCGCTACGACATCATCTGCCCGGTCAAGAGCGCGGTCGATCTGGCCGCGGCGTGGCCGGAAGCGCAGCTGCGCATCGTCCAGGCCGGGCACAGCGCGGCCGATCCGGCGATCGTGGATGCGCTGGTGACGGCGACCGACGCGCTGGCCGAGCGGTTCGGCAAGCGCTGAGGGCGGCCTCGCCGAAAGCGGCCTCGCCGAGCGCCGCAGGCCGCTAGCTTCGTCCGCGGCCGCGCGGGCCGCCTTCCCTCTGCGCGGCGATCACTGCGCGGACGTTTGCGCCGCGCCGTCGCACTGTTCCTGCAGCCACTGCGTCGCGGCCTCGAACGGCCGCTCGCTGCGCTGGTCCGGCAGCAGCGGCCCCTGCTGGGCGACGCCGTCGCGATCGAGCAGGCGCGCGATCGTCAGCGCCAGCACGCCGCCGGACGGCAGGTGCACGCCCTGGTTCGCGTTGGTCGCGCCGGCGGTGGCGGCGCCGAACGAACGCGCATTGCGCTGGCCCTTGAAGCCCAGCGCGACGATTTCGCCGGAACTGGCCGTCTGCGGCCCCAGGATCAGCGCGATGCGCTGCGGCCGCGCCGGCAGCGGCGGCAGCGGCGGCAAGTCGACGTTCGGCAGGCGCAGGCGGCCCGAATGCAGCGCGCCCTTGCGCACGTTCAACTCGGCGCGCCCGCCGCGGCCATCGTAGACCTCGACCAGGCCTTCGTCGTACAGCGGCGCCAGCCCGCCCATCATCGGCCACATGTTGCCGCCGCCGTTGCCGGACAGATCGAGGATCAGGCCGCAGCGCCCTTCGCCCAGCGACTCGATCAAGGCCCGCCGCACCTGCCGCGCCGCCTCGATCACCGCCGCCTCGCCGTCGCCGACCCAGCCGTTGAGCGACAGCCGTGCGAACCCGGCCAACGGCGCCTGCGCCTGCGCGATCGGCGCGCGCTGCTTGCCGTCGGCCTCGTCGCGGGCGCCGCCGAGGCGGGCGGCGAGCTGTCCGGCGCTGAGATAGAACGAATGCCCATCGCCCAACGACGCCAGCACGTAGCCGATCGCCGCCGCGCGCCCCGCTTCGCCGGACTCGGCGCGCACCAGGTCCGCGGCGCGTGCGCGCACCGCCGGCCAGTCGGGGCGGTCGGCGTTGAGGGCGCGCTCCTGCGCCAGATCCAGGGTGAGGTCGACATCGGCGTCGCCGGTGCTGACGTTGGCGCTGGCGCTGGCGTCGTTACCGACATCGGCGGCGGCGCGAGGCGCCGCGGCCGATGCGCCGCCGGCGAGGACCAGCGCCAGCGCGATCGCGCAGCTGCGCACGATCGCGTGAGGCGTTGCGTACGGGATGGGACGCGACGGACGGCGAGACATGGTTTCGGTCCTGGTGGCCGGCCTGCCGGCCGGACTCGAGGGTCACGGCCTCGCGAACCGTATCGGTCGCAGCGCCGCTGGCGGACCGGACGATACGAGAAAACCGGCGTCGGCGCGGCTTCGGGCTCAACAACTGACGCACCTGACCGAACCGGTCGTGACTCGCGCCCGCAACAACGCAGCGACCCTGCCGGCCAGACGGCCGACAGGGTCGCAGCTGCCGCGCTTACCCGCCCGCTGTTCGAACGGGCAGCGCCGAACCGGCGGTTACTGCGCGCTCACTCGATGCAATGGCCGCCACCGACCGGGCAGGCCCGCACGAACACCCACTTGTTCTTGCTGCAGGTGTAGTAGTAGCGCCACCCGTTCTGCACGATGGTGGTCGCCGCGCCGTTCGGGCTGCAGAACTGCCCGGCCACCTGCGCGTTGGCCGCGCCGATGCCGATCACCAGTCCCGCGGCGAACACCGCCGCCGTCGCCGCCTTCATCATGGTCCGCTTCATGCACCTCTCCTTGTTCATACGATGATGTCGCTGGATCGTTCCCCTGCGCGCGCGACGCCTGCGAGCGGCGCACGCGCGCGCCGGAGCGGACAGCCAGCGATTCTGTCCGCCACCGGGAAGCCGGAGTTTTGAGGGGGAGGCAACGACGAGCGCGGACGCTGCGAGCGATCGCGCGGCTCGATGAATCAGGGATACCGGATTTCGCGCCCGCTGTCCGCCGCTGCGCCGACGAGGTCACGGCTGAAATGTGATGTTTTCCGGCACTTTTTGTGCGCCACAGAGACATATCGTGAGCGCGCGCGGCCACTGCCCGCTTTCGACCGCCGCGCGCGCCCCTGCCGGCTCACTGCTCGGCGATCGCCGCGGCGGCGAACGGCGCGAGCACCGTCCAGCCCAGGCGCGCATACAGCGCGCGGCCGTCTTCGCTCGCGACCAGGAGCTGGGGATTGGCCCGCGACTTCCGCGCCGCGCCGAGCGCGCCCATCACCGCAGCGCCCAGGCCTTTGCGCCGATGCGGCGGTGCGGTTTCGATCCGGTCGTAGACGAAGACGTCCGCCGTTTCCGCCGCGCAGCCGCTGGCGGCCAACTCGCCGTCCGCGGCGATGACGCAAGCGCGCGCCACCGCGCCGGCGCGGTAAAGCTCGATTCTGTACCCGTCCGGCGCAGGCAGCGCCGGCGCACCGACTGCGGCGGTCATGAAATAGTTCGCCGGCTGCAGCGCCCAGCGCGCCGGCAATGCGCTGCGCAGTTCTTCGTCCGAGCCGCACAGCTTCAAGTAATGCCGCGGCGCCGCGATTTCGCGCGCGACCTCGCGCAGCCCGTCGCACAGCTGCGGAAACACCCAGCGCCTGGTTTCTTTGTCCGAACCGGTATCCACCCGCACGCCGCCGCGATCGCGCACCGGCGGCGGCGCACCGCGGGCGATGCAATGCGCGGCCTGCCAGGCGAACACCCACTGCGGATCGAGATGGGAAGGCGTCATCGTTGAATCGTCGTGTGCGCTCGGACGCGCGCAGGCCACTGCGGCCGCAGGCGCGGCGCGATGCCGGGCTATTGCCGCGCCGTCCGCGAAGCTCGCGATAACAACACCATCGCGTCGCGCAAACCGAGACGGCCAGTCACGACGCCCCCATCGCCCGGGCTGGCCACGCCCCGCATCGATTCGATCCCCCGACGGAACAGCGCTCACACCGAGCGCAAGCGCCGCCGATCGCGCAGACAACCGCCCAACCCCACGCCGAAAGTCGCCGCCATTTCATGCCGTCCTATTGCCGACGGCGCAGCGCGCGGCGATGCGCGCTTCGGTTTTTTCGTCCGGAAAAGAAAAAGGACCTGGCGCGAGCCAGATCCTTTTTGTTTGGTGGGCCGTCAAGGATTCGAACCTTGGACCTATTGATTAAGAGTCAACTGCTCTACCAACTGAGCTAACGGCCCGGTAAAACCGAGGAGCGAAATCTTACACAACAACTTCGCTCCGCACAACACTTTCGTTACAACAAATTTCCGCCGCAACGATTTGAATGGGGTGGCTGAGGGGACTCGAACCCCCGACATCTGGAATCACAATCCAGTACTCTAACCAACTGAGCTACAGCCACCGTAGAACACTTACAGGCTGCGCATTGTACCGCACAGCGCTTGCGAATTTGGCGCGCCCGGCAGGAATCGAACCTGCAACCACCGGCTTAGAAGGCCGGTGCTCTATCCGGTTGAGCTACGGGCGCCAGGAAAGTCGAATCTTAACTGACGGCCGGCCTGGACGATGGATGGTCGGGGCAGAGGGATTCGAACCCACGACATCCAGCTCCCAAAGCTGGCGCTCTACCAGGCTGAGCTATACCCCGGAACCGGGACTCCCGTGGCGCGCCAACGCCGCGAAAGGCCGCATAGTGTCGTCGCCGCTTCCTGAACTGTCAATCCTGTCGCGCAATCGGCGCGCGCCGCCGATCCGCGCCCGGCGGCAAGCACACTTGGAAACATCCTGCCGCGGCCGGCCGCGAACAGCGCCGTGTATGCTTTCGCCGATCAGAAAACCTGTTCCGCCGCCGGCCGGGCCGGCGGCTCGCTACGAAAAGGAGCTACACCGATGATGCGCAGCGGCAACCCCGCCCTGAAGGAATCCACCTTCCTCGACCTCGGCAGCGGCGCGGTCGTCCGCGGCGACGGCCAGGCGATGACCCTGAACGGTACGGTCAACAAGACCGGCTTCCTGCTGCTGCTGACCGTGCTGACCGCCGCGTTCGCCTGGAACCAGATCGAGATCGGCCCGCGCGGCCAGGTTTCCGGCGCCGGGCTGTACCTGTGGGGCGGCCTGATCGGCGGCCTGATCATGAGCCTGGTGACCACGTTCAAGAAGGAATGGTCGCCGGTCACCGCGCCGATGTACGCGCTGCTGGAAGGCTTCTTCCTCGGCGCGATCTCCTCGATCTTCGAGGCGCGCTTCCCGGGCATCGTGATCCAGGCGGTGATGCTGACCTTCGGCACCCTGTTCGCGCTGCTGGCGGCCTACCGCACCGGCCTGATCAAGGCGACCGAGAACTTCAAGCTCGGCGTGGTCGCCGCCACCGGCGGCATCGCCCTGGTCTACCTGGCCTCGATCGTGCTGCGCATGTTCAACATCGAAATCCCCTACATCCACCAGTCCGGCATCGTCGGCATCGGCTTCAGCCTGTTCGTGGTGGTGGTGGCGGCGCTGAACCTGGTGCTGGACTTCGACTTCATCGAAACCGGCGTCGAGCAAGGCGCGCCGAAGTACATGGAGTGGTACGGCGCGTTCGGCCTGATGGTCACCCTGGTGTGGCTGTACATCGAGTTCCTGCGCCTGCTGTCGAAGCTGCAGTCGCGCAACTGATCGCCTGCGCGACACTCGCCAAAAGGGCGCCTTCGGGCGCCCTTTTCGTTTGCGCGGCGCGCGGCTACAGCGGCAGTTCGTAGCTGCGCTTGACCACCTGGCTCGGCAGGTCGGTCTTGACGTTGGCAATGCCGTTGGCGCGGGTCAGGTGGGTGGTCTGGAAGCGGCGGTAGTCGTCGAGGTCGGCGACGACCACGCGCAGCATCGCGGCGGCGGCGGGGAAGCTGGCGCTGAGTTGAGACGCAGCGGCTGCGGGTGCTCCGACTGTAGGAGCGACGCGAGTCGCGACCGCGGGGTTGCAAGGTTGCGCCGTATGCGTGGTGTCGCGGTCGCGACTCGCGTCGCTCCTACAGTCGGCAATGCGACAACGCGCGCACCATGAAAAACGGCGCCCTGGGGCGCCGTTTTCGCTTACGCATCGCGAGGCCGCGTCAGTAACGCTCGTCCTCGTCGGACGCGTCGCGGCGGCCTTCCACGCCTTCCGGCGGCGGCGGCTGGTCGCCGACGGTCCACAGGCGTTCGAGCGCGTAGAACTCGCGCACGCGCGGCAGCATGACGTGCACGACCACGTCGCCGAGGTCGACCAGCACCCACTCGGCCTCGCGCTCGCCTTCCACGCCCAGCGGCATGACATCGAGGTTCTTGGCGAACTTGACCACTTCGTCGGCGATCGACTTGACGTGCCGGGTCGAGGTGCCGGAGGCGATCACCATGTAGTCGGTGACGCTGCTCTTGCCGCGCACGTCGATTTCCACGACATCCTTGGCCTTGAGTTCTTCGACCGCGGCGTGGACCGTCTTGAGCAGCAGCTCGGTCGGCGGCGGCGGATTCGGCAGCTGGGTCTTGATGACTTGGGCTTGGCTGGTCAAGAGGTACGGCTCGTCGTTCGGAAGATATGTGCCGATTATACCCAAGGCCCTTGCGGCGGCGCGGCGGACCGCGCGGCGGGGGTTCAGGCGGTCGTCGCGCCGCGATCGGCGACGACGCCGTACAGGCCGCAGGCGCGGATGTAGGCGGCCACCGGCGCCGGCACGAATTCGTCCCAGGGCCGGCCGTCGGCGATGAGCTGGCGGACCTGACTGGCCGATTCGGCGTGCAGCGGCTGCTTGAGCCGGTACACACGGCCGGCCGGAGCCCGGCCCAGGTCGGCCGGGTCGGTGGTCTCGCGGCCTGGTGCGATGGCTTCGACGCGCCCCTCGTCGAGCGGGCTGCCCGGCCGTTCGGCGACGACGAAATGGGCCAGGCCGAACAGCGCCTGCCATTCGCGCCATTGGGGCAGGTCGAGGAAGCTGTCGGCGCCGACCAGCAGCGCCAGCGGCCGTTCCAGGCCGAATTCGCGGCGCGCCTCGCGCAGGGTTTCGACCGTGTAGGAGCGGCCTTCGCGCTGCAATTCGCGCCGGTCCACGAGCAACCCGGCCTCGCCGGCCACGGCCAGGTCCAGCATGTGCGCGCGCTGCTGCGCGTCGGCGCCGGGCGCGGCGCGGTGCGGCGGGTCGGCGGCCGGCATCAGCCGCACCT
>NZ_LXSD01000365.1:0-6117 GCF_017168095.1 Lysobacter enzymogenes
CTGGGTGGCGCACGGCGCGCATCGTGCGCGCCGCCCTTCGGGTCTCTGGTTGCCTGTGGCGAGCTCGGGGCGGCGGGGGGAGCGAAAAGCAACAGCAACAGCAACAGCGGCGGCGATACTGTTGTCTCGGCTCGCTGCCCGTGCAGGCCTACTTTGCGCTGGCCATCTTCGCCGCTTCGAAATCTCCGGCCAGGTAGACGCTGAAGTCTTGCGGTTTCAGGTGACGGCGGATCGCCGCGTTCACCGATTCCACGGTCAAGCCCTTGAGCTTGGCGTCCAGGTCCGCGCTGAACTGCAAGGTCCGGCCGAAGAACAGGTTGCGGCTGAGCAGGCCGGCGACGGTGGCGTCGGAGGCGCGGGCTTGTTCGCGCTGGGTCAGCAGGCCCGAGACGGCGTCGCGCAGTTCGTCGGCGGCGACGCCGCGTTCGACCAGGCGGGTCAGTTCTTCGCGCGTGGCGCGTTCGACCCGGTCCAGGTTCTGCGGCGCGGCGATGGCCTGCACGCTCCAGTTGCCGTCGTCGTCGCGGCCGTCGCGGCTGACGTCGGCGTCCAGGCCGCTGCTCACGCCGTAGCTCAGGCCGTCTTTCTGGCGGATGCGGTCGGTCAGGCGCGATTTCATGCCGCCGCCGAGGATGTAGTTGGCCGCGACCAGCGCCGGGTAGTCGGGGTCGGTTTCCTTCAGCGACAGGTTGGCGCGCGCCAGCAGCACGCCGTTGGCTTTGTCCGGGGTTTGCAACCGGCGCTGTTCCGGCGCGACCGCGGTGTAGCGCGTGGCGATCGGCGCGAACGCGTGGCCGGGTTTCCAGGCCGCGAACAGCGCGCGCAACTGGCGCTCCAGCGCGTGGGGATCGAAATCGCCGACCACGGCGATCTCGCCCTCGGCGCTGCCGTAGAACTCGCGGTGGAACGCGCGCAGCTCTTCGCGCTTGAGCGCGCGGATCGCCGCCAGCGATTCGTCCAGGCTGCGCGCGTGCAGCGGATGGCCGACCGGCCACGGATCGAAGTGGCGCGCCATCGCCTGCGCGGCCAGCGCGTCGGGTTCCTGGCGCTGCGCCTCCAGGCCGGTGATCGCCTGGCGCCGGTACTGTTCGAACTCGGCTTCGGAGAACGCGGGGTCGCGCAGCAGCGCGGCCGCCAGCGCGACCGCGTCGGCGAGCTGGTCGCGGCGCGTCTGCAGGCCGATCGAGGCCGACTGCAGGCCGCCGCCGACGCGCGCGCCGGTCTTGAGCGCCTGGAAGCGCGCGTCGATCTGCTCGCGGCTGAGGCCGGCGCCGCCGCGCATCAGCATCGCGCCGGCCACGGCGGCGGCGACATCGCGCCCGCGCAGCGCCTCGACCTCGCCGAAGCGGAAGTTGGCCGAGAACGTCACCGTGTTGCCGCGGGTCTTCTTCGGCAGCAGGGCCAGCTTGAGGCCGGCGCCGACGCCGGTGTCGATGGTCACGGTGCGGGTGCGCGCCTGCAGGTTCGCCGGGCTCGGATCGAACTGCTCGCCGGCGTCGACCGCGGCCTGGCCGACATAACCCTTGAGCGCTTCGGCCGCGTCCGGCGCCTGCGGCACCTCGACCCGGTCGGGCCTTTCGCTGGGTTCGAACCGGCCCAGGGTGCGGTTGCTCGCGCGCAGGTAGGCGCGCGCGACCCGGTTGACCGCGTCGGCGTCGACCTTGGCGACCGCATCGCGGAACTGGAAATACAGGCGCCAGTCGCCGGCGGCGATCGGGTCGGACAGGCCCAGCGCCACGCCCGAGACGTTGGTGTAGGCCTGCTCGTAGGCGTTGAGGATGCGCTGCCTGGCGGCGTCGACTTCGGCCGCGTCGACCGGACGCTGGGCGATGCCTTCCAACTGCGCCAGCAGCGCCTGCTGCGCCTTGGCCGCGTCGCCGCCCTTGGCCAGCGCGACCTGGGCGCTGAACAGGCCCGGATCGCGCAGGGCGTCGACCCCGGCGCCAACGCTCTCGGCCAGCCCGGTCTCGACCAGGGCCTTGTGCAGGCGCCCGCCCGGGACGCGGCCGAGCAGCTCGTCCAGCACCGCCAGCGGCGCGGCGTCGGCGTGGGCGGCGGCGGGGGTGTGGTAGGCCGCCATCAGCAGGCGCACATCGCCGGCCCGGCGCACCACCACTTCGCGTTCGCCGTCCTGGGCCGGCTCGCGGGTGTAGAACGCCGGGATCGGCTGCGCCGGCCTGGCCACGCCGGCGAAGCGGCGCGCCACCGCGTCGAGCGTGCGCTGCGGATCGATCCGGCCGGCGATCACCAAGGTCGCGTTGTCGGGCCGGTACCAGGTGCGGTAGTAGGCGCGCAGGCGCTCGATCGGCACGTGCTCGACGTCGCTGCGCGCGCCGATGGTGCTGTGGCCGTAGTGGTGCCACAGGTAGGCGGCGGAGCGCGTGCGTTCGTCCAGGGCGCCGAACGGGCTGTTTTCGCCGGCCTCCATTTCGTTGCGGACCACGGTCATCTCGCTGTCGAGGTCGGCCTTGGCGATGTCGGAATGGACCATGCGGTCGGCTTCCAGCGCCAGCAGCCAGTCCAGGGTGGCCTCGTCGGCGGGGAAGGCGCCGTAGTAGTTGGTGTAGTCCTGGGTGGTGGTGGCGTTGAAGTCGATGCCGCGCTTCTTCATCTGCGCGGGGATGTCGCGATGGTCCGCGGTGCCCTTGAACAGCATGTGCTCGAGCAGGTGGGCCATGCCGGTTTCGCCGTAGTTCTCCTGCGCCGAGCCGACCCGGTAGACCAGGTTCAGCGTCACCGTCGGCCGGCTCGCATCGGGGAACAGCAGCACGCGCAGGCCGTTGCCCAGACGGTATTCGCAGATGCCTTCCACGCAGGGCCCGGCGGCGACCCCCTGCGGCGGGCGCGCGGGTTCGGCGCGGGCGCCGGCGAGGGCCAGGCTCAGGGCCAGGGCGAGCGGAACGGCGAGACGTTGCGGTGCGGACATGGACGGCCTTTGTACGGGAAGACGGATTCGGTGGCGCAGGCGGCGGGGCTGCGCCGCCCGAAGGCATGGACGACAATGGGGCCCGATCACCCCCTGCCGGCCGCCGCCGCGCCTACTGCGATGCTCAGTTCAGACCTTACCCGCGCCGACGCGAGCGCCGCAGCGGCCGTCGCCGGCGCCGACGGCCTGCCGGTGCTGTACGCCGACCAGGCCCTGGCGATCATCGACAAGCCGGCGGGGCTGATGGTTCACGACAGCGCGCTGGCGCGCGGCGAGACCGACTTCGCCGCCGATCGCCTGCGCGAGCAGTTCGGCCGGCCGATCTTCCTGGTCCACCGGCTCGACCGCGCCACCAGCGGCTGCCTGCTGCTGGCGTTCGACCGCGACACCGCCTCGGCCCTGGGCAAGGTGCTGATGTCGCGCGAGGTCGAGAAGGACTATCTGGCGGTGTGCCGCGGCTGGCCGGCGCAGGATGCGTTCGAGGTCGACCACGATCTCGACGGCGGCCCCGGCAAGCCGCTCAAGAAGCCGGCGCAGACCCGCTTCGCGGTGCTGGCGCGGACCGAGCTGGCGCTGCCGTCGGCGGGGTTCGCCACCTCGCGCTATGCGCTGCTGCGGGCGCAGCCGCTGACCGGGCGCTTCCGCCAGATCCGCCGCCACCTCAAGCACCTGTCGCATCATCTGATCGGCGACACCAGCCACGGCGACGGCCGCCACAACCGCAGTTTCCGCATGCTCGGCATCCACCGCATGCTGCTGCACGCGCAGCGCCTGGCGTTCGCGCATCCGCACAGCGGCCAGCGGATCGAGGCGACCGCGCCGGCGGATGCGGAGTTCGCCAAGGCGCTGGCCTTGTTCGAACGCGCCGGCTGAGCCGGCGCACGCGCGTCGGGTCCGATGCGGACAAACGCTAAAACGCGGCGCTGAAACGACGCCGGGCCCGAATACGCTCGCGCTGGAGCGTATTCGGGCCCGGTAGGCCGCAACGGCCGGCGCTCAGGGTCGGCGCCGCGGCCGGTCTTCGTAATAGTAGGTATTGCCTTGCACCTGCACGCGCGGCCCGAGCGAGCGCTGGATCGCGGCGTTGGTGATGTCCTGCAGCAGCGCGCCGCCGAGCGCGCCGCCGACCGAGGAGCGCGGTGCGTAGCCGTTGCGCGAGGACACCGACGGCGCCGGGCCCTGCATGCCGTCGGGATAGGCCTGCTGGAACAACTGATCGTATTCGCTCTGCGCGCCGCGGCCTTGCGCGCCGTAGGCGGCTGGAGCGCGGCGCTGCTCGGCGGCGAGCTGTTCCAGCACCAGGCGGCCTTCCGGCGTCTGCGACAGGGTCTGCAGCGCGCGCGCATCGACCTGCTGGTCCTGCGGCATGCGGCTGAAGGTGCTTTGCATCTGCTGCAGGGCCTGGCTCTGGACCTGGTCGAACTGGCCGAGGGCGCGGTTGTCGGCCGGGCGGCCGGGCAGCGTCTGGGTGCCGGAGCGCGCGGCGCGGACCATGCGGCGCTGGAACGCGGGATTGTTGAGCTGGCTGTTGACGTTGGCCGGATCGTAGCGCTGCGGAATCGCCTGGGCGCTGGCGGCGGGCGCCGCGGCGGACAGGACGGCGAGGACCAGGACGGCCGGCCACAGCGGGGCGGACGGACGGAGCGGGCGCTGCATGCGAGGTTCCTCCTTGGAGCGCACGGATCGAGCGTGGACCGCCATGGTCCCCCCGGGCGCCGGCCGCGTCAACGACGCCCCCGCGACTTGGCGCGATTGCGCCGGCATCGTCGTTCAAACCGCGCCCAAGCCGCGCGCTGCTGTGAGCGCCGTCAACACCCCGTCATGGACGAACGGCCGCCGCCGACTACAATCGCCGGCGGAGGAGAGCATGGCCATCACCATTCCCGAGACGGAACTGGTCGAACGCTTCGTGCGGTCGACCGGTCCGGGCGGGCAGAACGTCAACAAGGTCGCCACCGCGGTGGAATTGCGCTTCGACGTCGCCCAGTCGCCGTCGCTGCCCGAGGCCGTGCGCGAGCGGCTGCTGGCCAAGCGCGACCGGCGCGTGACCAACGACGGCGTGCTGGTGATCAGCGCCCAGCGCTTCCGCACCCAGGAACGCAACCGCGAGGACGCGCGCGAGCGCCTGGCCGCGTTCGTCGACAGCGGCCTGCGCGCGCCCAAGCCGCGCGTGGCCACCAAGCCCAGCCGCGCCGCCAAGGAGCGCCGCCTCGGCGCCAAGCGCGAGCGCGGCCAGACCAAGCGCGCCCGCTCGCAGCGCGAGTGGGATTGAACCGCGAGCCCACGGAGACTGCATGTCAGCCGAACCCCAGACCCCCACGGACGGCGCCGCCCACGCCAAACTCCAGCATCCGCCCGGCGCGCCCGACGGTTCGGTGGTGCTGCCGTTGCCGCCCAACGTGCCGCGGGTCAAGCGCAGCCGGCTGGCGCAGTGGATCGGCCGCACGATCCTGCGCCTGGGCGGCTGGCGCATGGTCGGCCAGTTCCCCGACATCCCGCGCGCGGTGCTGATCGGCATTCCGCACTCGTCCAACTGGGACGGGGTGTGGGCGTTCGCGGCCAAGGCGGCGATGGGCCTGAACGTCAACATCATCGCCAAGGAATCGCTGTTCAAGGTGCCGGTGGTGGGCTTCATGCTGCGCCGCTTCGGGGTGATCCCGATCAACCGCAGCGCGGCGCACGGGGTGATCGACCAGGCGGTGGCGATGATCAAGGGCGCGGAAAAGTTCTGGCTCGGCATCGCGCCGGAGGGCACGCGCAAGCGGGTGGAGAAGTGGAAGGCGGGCTTTTGGAAGATCGCCAAGAGCGCGGATGTGCCGGTGGTGCTGGCGTATTTCCACTATCCCGACAAGGTGATCGGCATCGGGCCGGCGTTTCATCTGGGCGAGGATATGGATGCGGACATGCAGCGCATTCGCGAGTATTGCCGGCCGTTCATCGGCAAGAATCGCGGGACGGTTTGAGGCGCTGAGGGGGGCGTTGCTGCGGTTTCGCGGTCGCGGCTTTCACCGCTCCTGCCGGATCGCCGTCCAGTTTCGTATCCCCCTGTAGGAGCGACGCAAGTCGCGACCGCGACACCGCACCTACGACAAACTTTGCCTAAGCCCGTTGGCTGCGCTTGACGACAAGCCAAGATCAAAGGCTTCCGTCCGCAAGCGGCCGGGTCACTTTCTTTGTCCAAAGCCACAAAG
>NZ_LXSD01000365.1:6167-7535 GCF_017168095.1 Lysobacter enzymogenes
ACACAGGCCATCCATGGCCTGGGTGGCGCACGGCGCGCGTCCTGCGCGCCGCCCTTCGGGTCTACGGTTGCCTGTGGCGAGTTCGGGACGGCGGGGGGAGCGAAGAGCGAAGAGCAGCCGCAACCGCCCGCCGTATTTCGGGTTTCGCTGATGTGACGGGTCGAGGCGTTGCTCCGGTACGCGACGGCGTATCGGCGTCGTTTCGCGTGGACTGCGCTTTTGCCTGAATCACCGGCCGGAGGTTGCGGGGCTTCGGGCGACGACGGTGGGGCTACGTCGCTTCGGTGGGCTCACGCCGCCGGCGCGGGGCGCGGCGGAAATCCGGCAGCATCGGTGCGGTCGGGGGGATGTGTTCGAGCTGCGCGCGCAGGTCGTGCAGGGTGCTGAGGATGTGGGTCGACAGCAGTTGGTCGACCAGCGCCGCGTCGCGCTGCAGCCAGGCTTGCAGGATGCCGAGGTGTTCGTTGGCCGCGCGCGCTTCGCGCCCGACCGGTTCCAGGTGCTTGCGCACGTAGCGTTCGGCCAGCACTTGCAGGCGCTCGACCAGTTGCGCGGTGATCTGGCGTCCGCCCGGCGTGACCAGGGCCAGGTGGAAGGCGCGGTTGCAGCGCACGCTGGCGTTGGGGTCGCCGTGGTCGGCGCGCTCCCAGGCCAGGAACGCGGCGCGGGCCAGTTCCTGGCCGGCCTCGCAGGCGATCAGGCAGGCCTGGGCGGCGGCCTCGGGTTCGATCTTGAGGCGCAGCGCGAACACTTCCTCGGCCTCGGTCGAGGTCAGCGGAGGCACGAAAAAGCCACGGTTCGGGTGCGAAGACAGCAGGCCTTGTTCTTCCAGCCGGCTCAGCGCCTCGCGCAGCGGGATCTTGCTGATGCCCAGTTCCTCGGCCAGCAGTTCCTGCCGGATCGGCGCCAGCGGTGGGATCTGGGTCGACAGAATGCGCTCGCGCACCACTTCGAAGGCTTGGTCGGACAGCGAACGCGGCAGGATGCTCATGCGGCCAGTCTATCCAAGGCCGGCGGCGGAAATGTGGCGGCCATCGCGTCTGCGCGGGGAGCGAGCGTGAGCGGCTTAGTACTTTAGTGGGATGGGTTTCGCAAAAGCGCAGCACGGCACGGAGAACCGGCCTGCGGATGCGCCGATGAGCGGCACAGATGGCACGCCAAGCCACCACCTGAGTCACGGAATCGCCACAGATTTCGCACATACCGTATACGGTATACCGATTAGCAGCCCGAAGTGACGCGCGTATGTCAGTGCGTCGGGCCGCGGCCGATCGGTAGCCCGCGGCCGTCAGGGGCGGCCGTCGCCATCGCAGCGCATGCCGGGTTCGGCCCTGGGCCGGCCGTGCCGGCCTGCGCGCGCGCGGCGCG
>NZ_LXSD01000366.1:0-3186 GCF_017168095.1 Lysobacter enzymogenes
CAGCTGGCCGCGGCCGTCGTTGCGGCTGGGCTGGCTGGCGCTGCCGTGCGCGGCGCTGGGGCTGGCGGCGAGCGCGGGCTGGCTGAGCCGGCAATGGTGGCAGCTGGCGGTGCTGATCGCGCTGGCGCTGCTGGCGCTGGACCTGTGGCGGGTGTGGCGCGCGCCGACCCCGCGCGTGCAGCGGCGCATGCACGACACCTGGGCGATCGGCGTGGAGCGGCCGGTGACCCTGCAGATCGACGCCGAACGGCGCCAGCGCGTGGATGCGTTCGACCTGCATCCCGGCGGCTGGGCGATGCGCGACCTGCCGCGCCGGCTCGACCTCAAGCCCGGCGAATCGGCCGGCTTCGACTACCACCTGCGCGCCAACAGCCGCGGCGATTTCCAGTTCGACGGCACCCAGTTGCGGCTGCATTCGCCGTGGGGCCTGTGGTGGCAGTCGCGCGTGACCGGCGCGCCGCAGCGCGTGCGCGTGTTCCCCAATTTCGCGCCGCTGGCCAAGTTCGCGATGTTCAGCGCCGAACAGGCCTCGCGCCTGGTCGGCGCGCACGTCAAGCGCCGCCGCGGCGAAGGCACCGACTTCCACCAGATGCGCGAGTACCGCGTCGGCGACAGCCTGCGCCAGATCGACTGGAAGGCCACCGCGCGCGCGCGCCGGCTGATCTCGCGCGAGTACCAGGACGAGCGCAACCAGCAACTGGTGCTGATGCTCGACACCGGCCGCCGGCTGATGGCGCGCGACGGCGAGCTGTCGCACTTCGACCACGTGCTCGACGCGGCGCTGGTGGTGGCCTACCTGGCGCTGCGCCAGGGCGACGGCGTCGGCCTGCTCGCCAGCGGCGGCCAGAGCCGCTGGGTGCCGCCGCAGCGCGGCGTCGGCGCGATCGACAACCTGCTGCGCGCCAGCTACGCGCTGCAGCCGCAACCGGTCGCCACCGACTTCCTCGCCGCCGCCACCGAACTGTCTTTGCGCCAGCGCCGCCGCTCGCTGGTGATGCTGGTGACCAACCTGCGCGACGAAGACATGGACGACCTGCTCGCCGCCGTGCGCATGCTGCGCGCCCGCCACCTGGTGTGCGTGGCCAGCCTGCGCGAAGGCTCGCTGGACCAAGCGCTGGACGAAGACGTCGACGACCTCTCCGGCGCCATCCGCGCCGGCGCCGCCGCGCAATACCTGGAACACCGCGCCCAGGCGCACGAAGCGCTGCGCAGCCAGGGGGTGATGGTGCTGGACGTGGCCTGCGACCAGCTGGCGGCGTCGTTAGTGGAGAAGTATCTGGCGGTGAAGCGCGATCGGTTGCTTTGATCGCTTGCCGCGAAG
Source organism: Lysobacter enzymogenes (assembly GCF_017168095.1). Taxonomy (GTDB): domain Bacteria; phylum Pseudomonadota; class Gammaproteobacteria; order Xanthomonadales; family Xanthomonadaceae; genus Lysobacter; species Lysobacter enzymogenes_D. The sequence goes on from NZ_LXSD01000366.1 coordinate 1,322, forward strand.
GCATGCTGTAGCGGCGCGCACGTCGGCGCCGAATCGAACCCAGGAGATTCACGATGGCGAACGAGGTGATTTGGGGCATTCACGCCGGCCGGACCGGCGACGCGGATGCGCTGTTCCTCAAGCAGGGCTGTATCGCCATCGGCTGGGCGGCGATGGGCGATCTGTCGCCGTTGTCCGCCGACCGCGAAGCCTTCAGGCAGCGCTATGTGCAGGCCTATCCGGAGGCCAAGAAAGGCGGTATCGCCACGGTATCGGGAATTCCGTACCGCTTCCTGCATGAGATGAAGGCCGGCGATCTGGTGGTCTATCCCTCCAAGCAGGACAAGCTGGTGCACATCGGCCGGATCGACGGCGGTTATCAGTATCTGCCGGCGAAAGATCACGGCTATCCGCATCGGCGCAACGTCTCCTGGCTGCGGCAGGTACCGCGCCTGCAGTTCACCCAAGGCGCGTTGTACGAAATCGGTTCGGCGCTGAGCCTGTTCCAGGTCAAGAGCTACGCCGAGGAATTTCGCGCCGCGGTCGAGGGCAAATCCAGCGATGCGGTGCCGGTGGACGAAGACGCGACGGTGGCGGCGGTCTCCGAGGAGATCGAAGACACCACCCGCGACTTCGTGCTCAAGCGGCTCGCCCAGGAGCTCAAGGGCTTGCCGCTGGAGGATTTCGTCGTGCACCTGCTGCAATGCATGGGGTACCACGCGCGCAAGACGCGGGTGAACGAACCCAGCGTGGACGTGATCGCGCACAAGGATCATCTCGGCATCGAACCGCCGATCATCAAGGTGCAGATCAAGAGCAGCTCCGCCACGGTGAGCGACAAGGACGTCTCCGCGCTGTACGGAAAGCTCAGCTCCGGCGAGTACGGTTTGTTCGTCACCCTGGGCGGCTACAGCCCGGCTTGCCGCAACTTCGAGCAGAGCAAGGGCAATCTGCGCCTGATCGACGGCGATGAACTGGTGGACCTGATCTTCGATCACTACGAGCGGTTCGATGCGCGCCACAAGGGGCTGCTGCCGCTGCGCAGGATCTACGTGCCGCAAGTGCTCGACAACGGCTGAGGCCGGCGGCCTCACTCCCCGCCCGCATACCCAAACTGCCGCCAAGCCTCGAACACCACCACCGCCACCGTGTTCGACAGGTTCAAGCTGCGGTTGCCCGGGCGCATCGGCAGCCGCAAGCGCTGCTCCGGCGGCAGCGCGTCCAGCACCTCCTGCGGCAAGCCGCGGGTTTCCGGGCCGAACAGGAAGGCGTCGCCGGCGGCGTAGCGCGGGGCGTCGAAGCGTTCGCGGCCGCGCGTGCTCAGCGCGAACAGGCGCGGGGCGGCGCCCTGCGCGGCGGCGATCGCGGCCAGCGCGGCGTCGAGGCTGTCGTGCACCTTGAGGCTGGCGTACTCGTGGTAGTCCAGGCCGGCGCGCTTGAGCTGCTTGTCTTCCAGGGTGAAGCCCAGCGGCGCGATCAGGTGCAGGGCGGCGCCGGTGTTGGCGCACAGGCGGATGACGTTGCCGGTGTTAGGCGGAATCTCCGGCTGGAACAGGATGACATTGAACATCGCGCCATTATGCGGCCCGGCGGCGCAGGCCGCGTCCGGGCGGCGCAGCCGCGCGCCTGCGCCCATATCCCGCCGCGCACCGGCAGCTGCACCGGTACCCGCACCCGCACCGCACCCGCACCCGCACCCCCGGGAAGCGCAACGCCGCAGCGGCCCGCCACCCCACGTGACCGGCGGCCCATGCCCCGCCGGGCGCGGGCCGCCTAAGATGGCCGGTGGTCCGCCCATGGACGCCATCTCGACCGGAGCCGTCATGCCCCAGCTTTCCTCGTCCCGTCTCCCGCGCGCCGCCGCGCTCGCCCTGGCGCTCGCCGCC
>NZ_LXSD01000367.1:0-2712 GCF_017168095.1 Lysobacter enzymogenes
CGAGCGCGGCTACCGCCTCGGCCTGCCCAGCGGCAGCGCCGCCGAACAGGCCAGCGTCGGCGCGATCTGGCGCGGCGACGCCGCCGCGGTGGCGCGCGCCTCGGCCCGCTACAGCCCGCCGATGCAGTTGATCGGCAAGCTGTACCGGGTCAAGAGCGGCGGCTGGAAGGGCGACTGGTCGTTCGTCGACGGCGGCAAGGTGCTGGCCAGCTGGAACCTCACCGACCCCGACGCGCGCAAGGTCATGGCCGGCGGCGCCGACGGCGCGGCCGACGCGCTGATGAAGCGCTACGCCAAGCGCAGCGTGTCCGGCACCCCGGGCACCTACCGCATCGTCTTCACCGGCGTGCGCAGCGCCGACGACTACATCCGCCTGTCCGGCTACCTGCAAGGGCTGGCGGTGGTGCGCAAGATCGTGCCGATCCGCGCCACCCCCGAAAGCGTCGAGTTCGACCTCGACCTGCTGTCCGGCCTGCCCGGCTTCAAGCGCATGACCGACGCCGGCGACACCCTCGTCGGCCTGGAAGGCCTCGACGGCCAGCCGCCCGTGTTCCAACTGCACTGAGCGACGCATGACCGACCAATCGCCCGCGCGGGCCCCGCTGGAAGACATCGCCCTGTTCCTTCGCCGTCTGCAATGGACGGCGCTCGGCGTGGGCGCCTGCTGGTTGCTGTGGGTGCTGGCGCCGGTGCTGACCCCGTTCGTGATCGCGGCCATGCTCGGCTGGCTCGGCGATCCGCTGGTCGACCGGATCGAACGCACCGGCCGCTCGCGCAACACCGCGGTGACCCTGGTGTTCACCCTGATGGCGCTGCTGGTGGTGCTGATCCTGCTGATCCTGGTGCCGCTGATCGAGCGCCAGATCACCACCCTGATCGTATCGCTGCCCACCTACCGCACCTGGTTCACCGACACCGCGATCCCGTGGCTGGAGCAGCGCACCGGCTTCCAGATCAGCGTCTGGCTCGACCTCAACCACATGATCGAACTGGTGCGCAGCAACTGGGAGCGCGCCGGCGGCATCGCCACCACCTTGCTGGGCTATCTGTCGCGCTCGGGCTTCGCCCTGATCGCGATGGTCGCCAACGTCGCCCTGCTGCCGGTGCTGACGTTCTTCTTCCTGCGCGACTGGGACAAGCTGGTCGAGCGCGTGGCCTCGCTGATCCCGCGCACCTACCTGGGCACGGTCAGCCGCCTGGCCAAGGAATCCAACGACGTGCTCGGCGCGTTCCTGCGCGGCCAGTTCCTGGTGATGCTGGCGCTGGGCGTGATGTACGGCGTCGGCCTGTGGGGCGTGGGCCTGGACCTGGGCATCCTGATCGGCATCATCGCCGGCCTGCTGACCTTCGTGCCTTACCTCGGCCCGGCCAGCGGCATCATCCTCGGCGTGATCGCCGCGCTGGTGCAGTACGGCGACTGGAAGCACGTGCTCGGCGTGCTGGCGGTGTTCGGCGTGGGCCAGGTGGTGGAAAGCTACTGGCTGACGCCGAAGCTGGTCGGCGACCGCATCGGTCTGCATCCAGTCGCGGTGATCTTCGCCGTGCTCGCCGGCGGCCAGCTGTTCGGCTTCCTCGGCATGCTGCTGGCGCTGCCGGTGGCGGCGGTGGCCAACGTGCTGCTGCGCTACGCCCAGGAACGCTACACCCACAGCCGCCTGTACGCGGGCGACCCACCCGTCGCGCCGGCCGAACCAGCGGCCGACGCCGCCGCGGAGCGCGAGAGCAAGCAGTGAGCATTCCGCAGTTGCCGCTGGCCCTGCGTCATTCGCCGGACCAGCGTTTGGAAACCTATGTGAACGCGCCCGAGGGCGCGATCGCGCAGTTGCGTTCCCTGGCCAGCCACAACGAAGAAACCGCCGGTTACCGCGATCCGGCCCAGGCCGACTGGGTCTATCTGGTCGGCCCGGCCGGCGTCGGCAAGACCCATCTGCTGCTGGCCGCGTGCGCCCAGGCCGACATCGGCGGGCGCCGCGCCGCCTACGTGCCGCTGGCCGCGGCGGTGGGCCGGCTGCGCGAAGCGCTGCAGTCGCTGGAAACCAACAACGACCTGCTGGCGCTGGACGGCATCGAGGCCATCGCCGGCCGGCGCGAGGACGAGATCGCCCTGTTCGACACCCACAACCGCGCGCGCCAGGCCGGCATCGCGGTGATCTACGCCGCGCGCGAGAACCCCGACGAGCTCAAGCTGACCCTGCCGGACCTGCGTTCGCGGCTGTCGCAGTGCACCCGCATCGTGCTGACCCCGCTCGACGACGACGGCCGCGCCCAGGTCCTGCGCCAGCGCGCGCAGCGGCGCGGGTTGGCGCTGGAAGAGGCGGCGCTGGAGTGGATGCTCAAGCGCATGGACCGCGATCTTGGCGGGTTGACGCAGTTGCTCGACAAGCTCGACCGCGCTTCGTTGGCGGCGCAGCGGCGGATTACGGTGCCGTTCCTGAAGCGGACGATCGACGACGAGGCTTGAGCGCGCGGGGTATGGGCGCGGCATCGCTTGTTGTTTCGGGCGAAGACGAAAGCGTCCGCGGAACGCCCGCTGTAGGAGCGGCGCAAGCCGCGACCGCGAAATCGCAGCTATAACGCTGGTTTCGTCGTAGTTGCGCATTCGCTGTCGCGACTTGCGTCGCTCCTACAGTCGGATACGAACCTGGCCGAAGCCCCTGTAGGAGCGACGCAAGTCGCGACCAACCGCAGCAACGCAGCCCCGCCGCCACGTCC
>NZ_LXSD01000367.1:2762-3013 GCF_017168095.1 Lysobacter enzymogenes
CGCCGCCACGTCCCGAAGCCCCGCAACCCCCAGACCGTCATTCCGGCGAAAGCCGGAACCCAATCGCAGCGACGCGGCGCCGCCGTGACCTCTCGAAGCCCTCACCTCCCCCAATGCCGTCATTCCGGCGAAAGCCGGAATCCAACCGCAGCGACGCAGCTCCGCCGCCACGTCCCGAAGCCCCGCAACCCCAGACCGTCATTCCGGCGAAAGCCGGAACCCATTTTGACTCTGCTGTTGCCTCTGCCTCT